>JAYUSF010000128.1:0-19802 GCA_043755815.1 Verrucomicrobiota bacterium | reverse complement strand
AGCCTCACCGCAACGATCCAGTTTTGCTCGGGGTCTTGCCATGGACACAGCCTATCCTCCTCACCTCACTTATACCAGTCTATTAGCGTATTTGGTATTAGGGTCGTTTGGGTGAAACGCCGCCTGTCGCCAGACGGGCGGCGTTTCTATCTGAGGCAAAGCTCACAAACATGCTTGCCGCTTCGTTGCCGTCGTTCCTTTGCGCGGGCCTCAAGGCCTCCCAAGAAGCCGCAACGCCTTTCGGCACCCTTCCCATAACCTCGTGACCTTCGCGCGCGGCGCGTGACCTTCACGCAGTGGGTGCGCCCCCGCCAACTCGGCGGCGCAGACGGGGCTTGAAACGCCGGCCGCTGGTGGCCAGCCTCCCCTAACCACGCATGTTCCTCCCCGAGAACCTCTTGGTCGGCGCCGATGGCGCTTTCCGCGACTTCACCGCAACCCGCTGGAGTCTGGTCCTCGCAGCCGGGAACGCTGCTTCACCGGATGCCCATGCGGCCTTGGAACAGCTGTGCCGCGCCTACTGGTCTCCCCTCTATGCCTTCGTCCGGCGCCAGGGCCACGGTCCGGAGGAGGCCAAGGACCTCACGCAGGAGTTCTTCCTCCGCCTGCTCGACCAAGCTGCGCTCGCTCGGGTGGACCCCGGCAAGGGCCGGTTCCGCTCGTTCCTGCTCGCGTCGCTCAAGAACCTCCTCGCCAACGAATGGCACCGCGGGCGCGCCCAGAAGCGCGGCGGCCAGGCCGTCCACTTTTCCCTCGACGACCCCGCCGGGGAGGGTTGCTACCACGCCGAACTGGCGGGTGCCCTGACCCCGGACAAGCTGTTCGACCGCCGCTGGGCGGAGACGCTCCTGGAACGGGTGCTCGTCCGCGTGCGCGACGAATGGGACGCGCGCGACAAACAGCAGTGCTTCGGCGAACTCAAGGTCTTCCTGGTCGAGCGCCGCGGCACCGCCCCCTTCGCGGAGGTGGCCGCCCGGCTCGGGGTCACGGTGCCGGCCCTGCGTTCCACGGTGCATCGGCTGCGCGAAGCCTACCGCGAGGCGTTTCTCCAGGAGATCGCCCACACGGTGTCGACCCCGGAAGATCTCGGAGACGAGATCCGCCATCTGCTCGCCGCCTTGAACGATGGCTGAACAATCCCCGCACCGTCCGCCAAGAAATCCTGTAGTAACGCCCGGCCGCCCGGCCGTCGGCGACACCCGCGCCGCCGCCCACAGAATGAAATCCTCCACCCAGTGCCCACGCTGCGAGCACGAGCTGCCGCCGACCGCGCCCCTCGGGCTGTGCTCGCAATGCCTGCTGCGGTCCATCCTGGAGCCGGAGCCGCAAGCAGCGCAGGCCGACGCGCCAGCGGCGCTTCCCGCCGGCACGCCGGACCGCACCTTCGGGGATTACGAACTGCTGGGGGTTCTCGCGCGCGGCGGCATGGGTGTGGTCTATCGCGCCCGCCAGCGCAGCCTCAACCGCCTCGTGGCGCTCAAGCTGATCCGGGCCGGGGAGTTCGCGGACGAAGCCGAGCGGAAGCGGTTCCAAGCCGAGGCCGAGGCCGCCGCGCACCTTGACCACCCCAACATCGTCCCGGTTTACGAAGTCGGCGAGCACGCGGGCCAGGCCTACTTCGCCATGAAGCTGATCGAGGGCGGCTCGCTGGCAACGTGGCTACTGAACACTGACCGACTGATCACTGAACACTCACGCACCCACGAAGTGATCAGTGGTCAGTATTCAGTGAGCAGTGTCGCGACGCTCATGGCCAAGATCAGCCGCGCCGTCCACTACGCGCACCAGCGCGGCGTGCTGCACCGCGACCTCAAGCCGTCCAACCTCCTCCTCGACGCGCAGGGCGAGCCGTTCGTGACCGACTTCGGCCTGGCCAAGCGGCTGGAGTCCGGCCCCGACCTGACCTTGAGCGGCGCGGTCCTCGGCACGCCCAACTACATGTCGCCCGAGCAGGCCGCCGGCCGCACCGGCGAGATCACCACGGCCACGGACATCTTCAGCCTCGGCGCGATCCTCTACGAGCTGCTCGCCGGCCGCCCGCCGTTCCAGGCCGACACGCCGCTGGCGACCCTGCGCAAGGTCGTGGAGGAAGAGCCCGCGCCGCCAAGCCAAGTGCGGCGGGGTGTGGCGAGTGATCAGTGGTCAGTGATCAGTGGTCAGACTTCCGCCCACAAGCGTCCGTCACTCCTCGGGTTACTGAACACTGAACACTGGTCACTGAATACTCCCCCTTCCGCCACCGCCCTCGACCTCGAGACCATCTGCCTCAAGTGCCTCCAGAAAAACCCGGCGCACCGCTACGCCACGGCGGAGGCGCTGGCCGAAGACCTGGAACGCTGGCTCCGGCACGAGCCGATCCGCGCGCGGCCCAGCACGGCGGGCGAACGCGCACTCAAATGGACCCGGCGGCACCCGGCCCGCGCCGCCTTGCTCGCGGTGAGCGTGGCAGCAGTCGTCGGGTTCATGATTTTGAACTTCACGCACGGGCGGACGCTCCAAGGCGAACGCGACCACGCCGTGCAACTCGGGCAGCAGGCGGCCGCGGCGGCCACCCGCGCGGAAGCGGGCGAACTCGCCGCCAGCGAGCGAGCCTACGCGGCCGACCTCTACGCCGCCTCCCAAGCCCTGGCCGCGAACGACCTCGCCCAAGCCCGCCGCCTCCTGGACGAGCACCGACCCAAGGGAATGGCGAGTGACGAGTTGCGACTGAGGAATGGGCCGGCCGCCCCGACTCGTAGCCGCCGAGGTGACGAGGCTCCATCTTCCCAGACCCCGGACGCCAAACTCCAGCCCCCACCCAATCAGAGCCTCCTCACGTCGTCTCCTACAACTGCTGTTGGCTTTTTGTCGTTTCTTCAGAAGTGGGGAGGTAGCTGAGGGTTAGGTCGATTTCCCCGTGTCCGATGACGATCTTTTCGCAGAGGCTTTCGGCGATCTTACGCTTTTCATCGGTCGGGAGACTGGGCCAGCGGCCGTAGAGTTGGCGAGCTTCGGTGAGCACGGCGTCGGCCGACAGGGTGTTCACCTTCAGGTAGTCCACCTCCGACTGGAGCTTGGGCAGTTCCTTGACCAGCTGGTTGAGGCGTTCCTCGGCCGGTTTGTAGAACTCTCCGAAGCCCTGCCCGGTGATGTGACCGTCGAGGTAAAGCCGATGCGTGCGGGTGAGTTCTTCCCGCACGGCTTGGATGGCCTGCTGATGGGTGGTCAGGAGCTTTTCCTTTTCGGCGAGGGTCTGGTTCGCCGTGACCAGATGTTGGGCGATCTTTTCCGGGCTGGTGAAGAACACCTGCAACTCGTCGTGGAAGATGCCCTCCAGGTCGGTGATGGGAATCTTGTTGTGGCACTTCACGCAGACGTATTTGGGGTTGTTGCTGCGGACATACATCTTCCCGCCACAGGAACACCACGCAATATTGCTGAAGGTGTGCGCCGGGAGCCGGCCGGGGAAACGGTTGACCTTGCCCTGTTCCTCGATGAGCTGGTTGACCTCATGCCACAGGGGTTCCGGGACGATGGGTTCGCAGGCCACCTGGCCCCATTCGCTCTCGGGCTTTTCCACGCTCTTCCAATCGCCGTTTTTCTTCATCCGGTTGAAGTAATAGACGCCCTTCGCCGACGGCTCGACGAGCAGCCGGCGGACATGCACGTCGGTCCAGAGCTTGCGCGCTCGGGTGCGGTAACCGGAGGCATTCAGGAGCTTCGCGACGGTGCCCTTGCGGCGGTGCTGGCGGAACAGGTCGTAGGCCTTGGCGCGGATGGGGGCCTCGTCGGGATGGGGCAAAAGCTTCTTATCCACCCACTGGTAACCGTAGGGCGCCATGCCATTGATCGGCTTGCCAAGCTTGGCGCGGGTGATGACGGAGGCATTGACCCGCTCGACGATCTCTTCGCGTTCCCACTGGGCGAACACCGCCAGCAGATGGAAGAACATTCGACCACCCGCCGTGCTGGTGTCGATGCTCTCGTTGAGGGAAACGAGGTCGGCGTTATGGTCGCGGAAGAAGTCCCCGAAATCCTGCACCTCGCGGAGATTGCGGGACAACCGGGCCAGCTTGCTGAACAGCAGGGCCTGAATGTGGCCGCGCTTCACGTCGGCCATCATGCGTTTGGCCTCGGGATGTTCCCGGACGGCCTTGCCGGACTGGCCGGCGAGGTCGTAGACCTCGACGATGTTCCAGCCGCGGGCGGTGGCATACATCTTGGCGCGTTCCAGGTGATGCTCGGGCGCCTCGCCCTTGGCTTGTTCCTCGGTGCTGACCCGAATCCAGATGCCGACGTTGCGGGTGTCCGGGGAGAGGGAATGGAGGGAGGTTTTCATGTCAACGGAAGTGTATTCTGTTGGAATACGCACTCAAGAGAAATGTAGCTCTGAGGAATACGTTTTCACAGACTCAACGCATGGCCGACTCCAACTACGTCACGGAAGAACAGCTTGCCGGACTGGCGAAGCAATATCGCACCACGGCAAAGAAGACACGCGCCGAAGCGGCCCGCGACATGGGCATCAAACACCCGTCAATTTTCCATGCCGAAGAAAGCCCGGAGAAGACCTTTGTGAAGCTGCGCCGCCGGATGATTGAAGCCTACTCGCCCTACCGCGTTGAGGGGCCGTTCTATCGGCTGTTGAAGAAGTGAGCTTCCTTCCCGAAGCCATGTCACTTCATCTTCGGTGTTGAAATGTCCTGCTCGGCCCTCCGCACCAGTTTCGACAAGTCCACCTCCAAGGCGGCGGCCAAGCGGCAGACGATTTCCAACGTCGGGTTGCGTTCACCCTTTTCGATGTAGCCAATCATCTGCGGGGAGACCCCGGACTTCTGGGCGAGCGCATACTTTGTGATCTTCCGTCTGTCCCGCTCCTCCGTGAGAAGCTGGAGGACACGGAAGCACAACTGGCGTCCCGGCTGGTGACTCGACACGCGGCACAGCTACAGGGTTTTGAAGTTGACAGCGTATTTCCCTATAGTGAAATACACCCATGTTCGCCCGCCGCCTTGGCCCTGATCCCCACCTGAACGGTCAGCAGACGGCCGCCCTGGCCGGCTGTCCCGACGTGCTGGAACTCAACGACGGCAACTTCGCCGTCATCGGCATCGACATCACCGAGCAGGCGCGCGGCAAGTTTCCGCCCACGGTTGGCTGCGGGCCGGACGAACGGGTGGTGTGGATTCCGCGGCAGACCCTCGTCCTGGCCAAGGGCGACATTCCCGACCGGGTGTGACGAAACCTCGCCCGCCGTGGTAGAATGGCGGGATGGAAATCCTGCTGCACTGGATACGGGAACACGGGTTCGACCTGCTGGGGTCGGTTGGCCTCGTGGCCAGCCTGGGCTTCACGGCCTTTTCCTTCCGCAAGGACGAAAGCTCGCGGCGGATCGGCAACCTGCTCGCCCTCACGGCCGCGCACCGGGACATCTGGACCCAACTGTTGGTCCGGCCGGAGCTGGCCCGGATTCTGGAGCCCAACGCCGATCTGGTTCTGAAGCCGGTCACCAACGAAGAAGCGCTGTTTGTGACCTTTCTGGTGCTGCATCTGAACGCAACCTGGCAGGCGATGGAGGCAGGGGTGTTCCGCACCCGGCAGGCCATCGCCCGTGACATCCGCTGGTTCTTCTCCCGGCCGGTCCCGAAATCGGTCTGGGAAAAGTCGAAGGCCTTTCAGGACCCGGCCTTTGTCCGCTTCGTCGAGGAAAGCCGTCAGTGACTCTCAACCGCCTCCAAGCGGTTTTTGTTTCATTGCCTCCGCCACCATCCGCAGTGCGGATGCCTCCTTGGCCTGCAATTCCTCGGGCGTTAGTTTCGTGACGGAACGCTTCACCTTGTAACCGCGGTTCAGACTTTCGGCCGGTTGCGGAACGGCGGCAGCGGCATCCTCCTTCCCCAACTGCTCCAAGTGCGCAAGGAAGGCATCGGGCAGGAAGTATCCGACGCGGGCGGACAGTTCCGGCCCCAAGGCGCCGCTCACGGCTTCCTGCATCTGTCGCAACTTCGTCTCGCTGCTTGCAACGACGGCCACCGTTTGGAACCCAGCCTTGAGGCACTTGCTCACGTTGCCAACCTCATGGTCGATAGTCGTCGTCACCGTGATCTCGACGGCAAGCGAGCGCCGTGGATGTTCCAAGGCGAGGTCCACGCTGCCAGCCCGATCCAGCACCGGCTTCTCGGTGGTGACGTGGTAACCCAGTTTCTCGGCCCCTTCCTTCAGCCGCTTCTGGATGGATTTGTGCTGCTCACCACCCCGACCCAGGTCGGCCGGCGGTTTCGGTTCCGCAACCTTCGGCACTTCCGCAGTGCGGTCGGGCGGTAGTGGGGAAAGTGGGTCAGTAACCAGTGAGTCAGTAATCAGTGGCACCGGTGCGGACGGCGGGACGGGTTCCTTTTCCGAACCCGTGGGAGACTCCTGCTTCGGTGGGACTTTGGCCGCTTGGTGGTCCGGTTTGGCTTTGGCTGGCTTCTCGTCTGGTTCTTCCGATTCAAACTGTTTCCGCAAAGCCACCTCGATGTCGGCGCGGGGAGTCGCGTAACGGCTCCGCGAGGCGGCGATGACTTTTTCGCGTCGGGCCTGGGCTACGTCCGGGTCGGACTCTTCCGGCCACGGCACCGACAGGTTGAAGTCACAATCGCTGCGTTCGATCCGCACCACGGCCTCACCGGTGCCCAAGTTCTGGAGGTCACGCGCGGTGAACGAACTGAACCCGCTCTCCAGCTTGCGGGCGTCATCATCCCCGACCCGGAACACGACCCGGGTATAGGGATTGGAGAGCACCGCACTGGCCACCTCACGGTCCCGTTCCAACTGCCGCAGCTCCTGATGGGCGAGCACCAACCCCAGCCGATACTTCCGCGCCCCGCTCAGGATCTCCGCCAAACTCGGCGTGATGAAGTTCTGGAACTCGTCCAGGTAGATGAAGAAGTCCCGGCGCAACGGGGCCGCCTGCCGTTGCCGGGCCATGGCGGTCTGCTGGAACTTCGCCATGAGCAGGGAACCCAACAGGTAGGCATTCTCCTTGCCGATGGCGCCCTGCGACAGCTTCGCGAGGAAGATCTTCCCGGAGTCCAGGATGTCGGCGAAATCCAACCGGTTGACCGGCTGCGCCACCATGTAACGGAGCGGCTTGGGCGACAGGAACGTCTCCAGCCGGGTGAGCACCGGGCCGATGGATTTGTTGCCGGTGAGCTGGGCGAAGCCCTTGCGCCAGTAGAACTGGATGTCCGGGTCCTGCACCGTGGCGAGGAACCGTTCCCGATACTTGGGGTCGAGCAGGAATCGCCGGAGGTCGGCGAGCGTGCCACCTTGGCTGCTTTCCAAAAACGCCAAGATCGCATTGCGCAACACGCCCTCCATCTGGTCACCCCAGCTCGTTGAGAGCCGGGCGAACACACTCACCAAATCGGACGCGAGCAACGTCTTCTCCAAGTCACTGTGAGCCGACAGGATGTTGAACCCGATGGACGCGGTTTCATCCGACGGATCGACGAGGATCACGTCCTTGATCCGATCTTCGGGAATCCACCCCAACACCTTGTCCACCAAATCGCCGTGTGGATCAAACAGGGCGAACCCTTCGCCGGCCGCCAAGTCCTGCAAGAGGAGCGATTCGAGGAAGGTGCTCTTGCCGGTGCCGCTGGCCCCGATGACATGCAGGTGCCGCGTGCGCTGGTCGGCGGTGAGCCGGACAATGCGGGTTTCGCCCGCGTGCGTGTTTTCGCCCAGGGCAATGCCGCTTGAACCGGTGACCGAACGCGGCGCGGTTTTGGTGTTGGTGGCCTGCCGGCGGAATTTCGCGCTGCGCACGGACGCACCGGGCAGATGCACGAAGCCGATCAGTTCCTCGGTGCTGAGCAGCATCCCGCTCCGGCGGGTCTGGCGGCGCACCACGTCTTCGCCGTGGGCTTCATAGGGATATTCCTCGTTGTGGAGGGGAATCAGTTCGTTGCCATCCGTCCGGGCAAACACACGCAAGGCCCCGGCGAGGTTGCGCACGATTTCCCAGGCACCTTCGAAGGTGTCGCTCGTGGCGGCCAGCCGCACCACGGCGGCGTAGAGCGGGCGGGCCACCTTCTCCCGAATCAACCCGGCGAACTCGGGTCGGTTGACGAACAGGGAACGGCCCGCCGGGTCGGTGACGCTGCGCAACAGGCTGTCCGCCCAACCGGGGTGAGCGGGCTCAAAGAGAACCTGGTAAACGGCGCATTCGTCTTCCCGCAGCTCGCTCAGTGCGCCGATCAGGCCGATGAACGGGTCGAGCTTGCCCCCGCTGGCGAGCGGGAAAAGGCATTCACGGGCCAAGCCGAACTCGACGATGGCATGGTGACGGTCGTCACGGGTAAACGGCTCCAGCGTGCCTTGGGTCGGAATGAAGACCGCTTCGGGGAAGTAGGCATTGAGCTGCCGACGCACGAGCGGGGCATCCACTGGTGACAACGCGAACTGCGCATGAATCTGTTCCGGCTGACCGACGAGTTCGAAGCTCAGCGGTTCGCCACACGCGGCAAGTTGAGACAGGAACGCCTCGAAGGCTTCGCGGGGCAGATTGAGGTTGGCCGGCAGGGACGTCTGCAACTCGATCAGGTCGGCGCGGACCAGCGGCGTCGGTTCGGGTTCCTCCTCTTGAGCCGGTAACTCGGGTGGTGCCGCGGTTTTGCCCCCGAGCCAACGGCTCAAGCCCGAGAGCAGCGAACTGCCGACGGTGGGCACCCGGCCGTCATCGACCACGGTGGAGACCGTGTAGCCGGTGAAGGATTGGAAGGGCGGTTCCGGCGTGACGGGTTCGGGGAAGACCTGCCAGCCGCGTCCGCGCCGGTCCAGGGCCGCAAACTGCGCAGAGAGTTGTTCGTGGATGCTCGGCATCCGGACTCAGGGCAAGGGTGGTGCGGCGGGCGGAACCACCGGCAGGACGGGGCTCAGCGGGGATGGCCGGTAGAGTTCACCCAAGACCGGGGCGAGTTCGTATTGCCGCACCAGCTTCACGCCCTTCGCGGCGGTCGTGTCCTCGGCCAGTTTCTTCACGAGCGTGGGCACGACCTCAAGGTAACAGAGGCGCGAGTCAATCCGGTGATAGGTTTCCTTACGGAAAAACACCTCGTAGAGCGGGCCGATGACCGGGAGCTTGATGAGTGTGGTATCCAGGTTTTGCAGGCCCATCGCCACGGCGTTGCGCAGGCAGTAGATGACCACGCCGACAAGGATCCCGGCGGCCAGCAACGAAAGCCAAAACGAGCCGGTCAGTTTGAGCAGCAGGAACACCACGGCACCCACCACCCACTGACCGACGAACACGAACAGCAGCAGGTGCCACCATTGGAGGGTGATAGGAATTTCAGCCGTGCGGCAGGAAAAGAAAAAACCGCTTCCGAACGGAGCGGCACAGACGTCAAACACCAGCCGTTCCCGGACCATCCGCAGGTAGATGCGTTTTTCGCTGAGCAGCCCGCCTTCGGGCAGTTCGATCCGGGACAGCTCCATCTGCGGCACCTGTCGGGCCGACAGCTCCTTCGTCAGGGCGTCGTAGAATTCGGAGGGCGAGGTCTGGAATCCGTCCGCAAACGCGATCCAGTGGCCTTGGACATCCGCCTTCTTTTTGAAGAAGTTGAACATGGAAATGCGGGCACCGATTCATGGTGCGGACAAGAGTGCGGCCCGTTCAGCGCGGGGCGATAAACCGGCAACGAAGCACGCCGAAGCCCAACAGGGCGAACCCGGAGACGAGGGCCACGGTGGCGGGCTCCGGCACCGGGGTGATGTCCAACGTCCAGCTCACCAGGGTGCCCGAGCCTCCCGAGGCATTGTCATAAACAAACAGGGTCCAAAGGCCGTTGGGATTCAGCCCGTTGAAATCCGCAAGCGGGGCGCTGGAACGCGGAGAAGTGTCGAGCACCGCGTCGTATCCGGCGGTGCGCCCGTCGGCCACCCATGAACCCGTCAGGGGAGAGATGTAATCAGGATCAATCTCCGTGCCGTGGTTCCCGAAGAGCGTGAAGCGATACACATGGATGTCACCGTTGACCGCCTGATCATCCAGCGTGACGTCAAAGCCGTTGTCGGGATAACCCTCGACGTTGCCTGACCGGGAGCCCGTCCGGTTGAGCAGCACCGCGAAGCCGTCGCCGTGCGTCAGGGTGGCCACGTAGTCACCGTTGATTGCGGATATGTTGCCGGCAATTTCCAGCCGCACGTTCAAGTCCGCGATGCTGGTGATGTCCGTGGTGACCGTGCGAGTGTCCGTCAGGCCGGTGACCAGCGGGCTGGGTATTGGCGCGTTGGGGGAAAAGATGAACGACGCGGCTTCGGCGAGGTGGCAAAAACCGGCAAGGCCGGTTGCGGCTAAAACAAGGGTCTGGGCGGGTCTCATGTTCGATTGGTGGTTTTGAAAATCGATTTCTAAATGGAAAAAGCCGCCCGCCATCATTGATGCACGGAACGGTAAAATCGCTCCGGATACAACTCCGCTTCTGAGTCTTCAAAAGTGTAACGCCCTTGACTGTCGGAGACACTGGTGCCGACGGGCGTCCAGTGGACCATGTCGGACGAAGCCTGGATTTCGAAGGTCGTGTTCCAGGGACCGATGAAATGGATCAGCCGGTGATCATTGGGCAGCATTTCAATGGCCACAACCGTGATGGGGACGACCAGCGATGGAGCTTGGGCGATTACCGTCACCGTGCCGGTAGCGGTAGCTCCATGACTGTCGTCGAGCGTGTAGTGAAAAAGGTCGGGACCGTCGTAGCCGGCGGGCGGAGCGTAGCGGACGAAGGGTCCGAAAAACTCCACGATGCCGCCGTGGGCACTTCCGGCGCTCAAGGCTGTCATGCTAAACAGATCGCCGTCCGGGTCGCTGTCGTTCAGGAGAAACCTGCGCGTTTCCACCCGCGTGCTGGCTCCGGGCGGATGCTCGACAGTATCGGTGATGGCACGGGGAGGACGATTGCCACCCACGGTAAGGACAAAGCTCGTGGCGGCGGCCACGTCGCCGTCGCTGGCGATGACGGTGATTCTCGTTGTGCCGGTGGCACCGGGGGCGGGCGTGAGCTCAACGGTGGGGGAACCGGTGCCCGCACCGAGGATCTGCAAGCCTGACTTGGGAACCAACTGATGGTTGGAGGAACGGACGGTCCACTGGGCGGCACTCGCGGACAAAGAACCGACAGTGGCGAGTGGTATGGAAAAGGCAGTCTCCGCAGCTACCTGCTCGTTGGCGAAACCGGTGACTGAAAAGCCGAGAGTAGCCGAGTGGTTAGTGCGGTTGCCGGAGGGGTCGTATGAAAAGATGCGACTGGCACTGGGGCCTTCCGCCAAGGTGGTGACCCGGTTCAAGGGGTCGTGGTCAACGACAGTCGTTGTGGTCGCAGCCACCGACAGAAGGGGGATGGCGCTCAAACAGACAAACGCCCAGCGGACGCGGAGAGAAGAAGAGAATGTCATGTTGATCTTCCTAATTGAAATTATCACTTCACATCAACAAGGAATACGTATGAAATGACCATTGTTTCAATCGCCGCGATAATCAGAAACACCTTTGAATTCTGAGAAGTGAGATATATCCTGTATAAATGGGAAAACCATACGAGAAACAAGCATATCCCGAAAGCATATTTCGTTTTCATTTTTGAAAGATTAAATCATAACCCCATGAGGTTCCGCTTTGGATTAGCGATTCCACTTTGCTTCCTGTAATATCAAAAATGCCAAAAGTCACACCATTTAGTCCGACTGCAAGGACAGAAAGCCATCCATCCTTCCATGCATTTGCCGCTTCTCCTGGATGCGTCAACCCATAGGTCACATTATCCAGCGAATAGATTTGAGGATTGAAACCGCCTCTATCTTTAATCTCGCCGACTGCGTCCAAATACAATCCTAAGACTTTGACCCACTTGCCCAGGGCCTGCGCTTGATTTGCTAACTGCTGTAGCTCAAGCGATTCATTAAGTATTTTGACACTGCTCTTGAAGCTTGTCGTTCCATCAATTGATGAAAGTAGCAATACAGCCTTGCGCTCAATGAGTTTCCTCAACAACCTCAGCTCAATCTCAGTAAGCCCTAAAGCAATATCTGTGCGAGATAAGTTGAAGTGTATTATGGAATCTGAAGAGCCACCTTCTTGAGCCGAAAGCCCCAGCGGATCTAGGTATCGGAGCGGATTGTTAAGAGCATAAACGTAACGGTTCCAGGACTGACTCGACGGATCGTTCCCCCATAGGGAGTCTTGGCTGATAAATCGACCTAGGTGCGGGCTGAAGTATCGCGCCCGTGCGTGATACAGCCCGTTACCGTCGTCCATGATACCATACCGGCCCAGATAGCGAAAGGGCTGCGGCCGGTCTTCGTCGCTGTCGGCCATCACGCCGAAGACATCGTAGGCGTAGGCCGCCACCGGTTCACCCGACGCCGAAGTGAGGAGCACGGTGCTGCCCCGTAGGTCGAAGTGGTAGGTATCGGCCTGTCCATCCGGGGTGATGCGCTGGGCCAGTCCCAAACCGTAAACGTAGAAGGTGGTGGCCGTGCCGCCGTCGGTCTCGGCGAGCACCTGCGTGAGTGAACCCACCCGGTCGAGCACGAACCTCCGGGCCACGCCATTCGTCGTATGTTGGAGCCGGTTGCCCAAGCCGTCGTATCGGTGCTGGCCGCCGAAGACTCCTCCCACTGCATAGCTGAGAAGGCGGTTCTCGAAGTCAAACCGGTAGGAGTCGGTGCCCAGACCGGTGAGGTTGCCGTTGCCGTCGTGGGTGACGGTCTTGCCGTTGGCTGACGTGAGCCGGTTATCAGCGTCGTAGGCATAGGCGACGTTGGTGCTCTGGAGAATGGGCACCAGCGCCTTGATCCCGGCGAGGTTCGTCTGGTTGCCGAGCGCATCGAGTTGAACGGCCTCGCTGGCGAGCACGGTTGCCAGAGATGACCAGTTGGTGATGCCCGTCATCCGGCCAGTGGCGTCGTAACCCAAGTCCACGGTGGTGCCGTTGGCGTTCACGGTGTGGGTGACCAGTCCGCGCGCGTCGCGGGAGTAATGAACTTCACCACCAAGCCAGTTGGTGAGGAACTCCATCCGGTTCAGAGCGTCATAGCCGTAACTCACTTCCTTGCCGTCGGGGTAACGGAGCACGATGCGGTTGCCGGCAGCGTCGAAACGGTTGGAGACGACCTGCCCGAAGGGATCGGTGACACTCAACGGGCGGTTGAGCAGGTCAAAGCTCCAGGCGGTGGTGCCCACGGAGTCCACCATGTTCGTCCGGTTGCCCACTTCGTCGTAGGCGAGGGCCACGGTGGAGCCATCGGGATAGACGATGTTCGTCAGCCGGTTCAGGGCGTCGTGCTGGAACCCGATGCTGACCCCGTTCGGCGTCAGTCGGTTCGTGAGGTTCCCCACGGCGTCGTATTGCAGGACGGTCTTCTTTCCGAGCGGATTGAACTGCTCCACAAGGCGGCCCAGCGGGTCGAACTGGTTCGTCCACACATTGCCGCGAGGGTCGGTGGTGCGAATGCGGTTGCCGGTTTCGTCATAGTCGAAGAACACAAGGCCACCCTCCGCGTCCACCACGTTGGTGAGGCGGCTCAGCGCATCGTAATGGAAGCGGGTGACCTGGCCGTTGGCGTTGGTGGTGGCGACCACGCGGCCCAAGGCGTCGTAGCCGGTGAGGTTGGTGTTGCCGTTGGGATCAACGGTGGCGAAGAGGCGGTCAAGTGGATCGAACCAGTTACGGTTGGTGAACCCGGCTGCGTCCACCACGTTGGTCGGGTTCCCGTTCGGATCACGGCGGAACAAGGTCACCTGGTCCAGCGCGTTGGTCAGGGACAGCAGGTGGCCGATGGGATTCAGCCCGAACCGGGTGACCTTGCCGCGCTGGTCAATCAGCCCAATCTTGCGATCAATGTCATCGTAGAGGTTGGTGACGGTGTGGTCTTGGGCATCAATGCTGGCGATCAACCGGTCCCGCAGGTCAAAGACGTTGGTGGCGGTGGCTCCGCGAGGGTCGAGCGAGGCAACCGGGTTCCGGTTGGCGTCGTAGGCGGTGAAGTGGGTCTGCCCCAGCGCATTGACCGTATGGATCAGGTTGTCCTCGTCGTCGAAGACAAAGCGGTTGGTGCGGTTCAGGGCGTCAATGAGCTGAGTGCGTCGCCCGGCCGCGTCGTAAACCATCCGGGTGCGGTGCCCGAGCGCGTTCCAAGTCTCGATCAGATTGCCGTTTTCCCAGACGTTGGTGAGGGAGAAGCCGCGGGCATCGGTGATGACTTCGGGCAGCCCGTTGGGCAGATAGGTCACCTCGGTGACGTTGCCGAGCGCGTTGGTCGTGAACCGGACGTTGCCCTGAGGATCGTAACCGATGGTCAGTTCGTTGCCGTGCGCGTCAATGCGTTGGACTGGATTGTTGCGGGAGTCGTAGGCGGCGTGCGCCGGCTGGTTGAGGGCGTTTGTCTTGCTGATCACGTTGCCGCGGTCGTCATGGGCGAGGCTGGCACTGTTGCCATTCCGGTCACGGATGAGGATGCGGTTGCGATCAGGGTCGTATTCGTAGGCCGTGGTGAAGCCGGCCTCGTCCACGAGATTGGTCAGGAGCAACCGGTCATCGAAGCGGTAAACAGCGGCATCACCGAGCGCATTGATCTGCGTGGTCTTGTGCTCCGCGAAATCGAAGACGAACCGGGTGGTCTTCCCAAAGGCGTCCACCTGGTTGGTGACGGTGTTCTCGGTCTCGTCGTAGTCGTTGTGGACAATCAGGTTGCCCCGGTTGTCCTCCGCGTCGGTGATCTGGTGGCGGGCGTTGTAGGTGAACTGGGTGACATGGTTGAGGGTGTTGGTGACGGCTACCAAGTTCGTTCTGCCGTCGTAGGTGAACCACGTTGAACGACCGAGCACGTCCTCAATGCGTCCGATCAGGGCAGGATTGTCCTCCTGGGGATGGAAGTGAGTCACACGACCCACGGTGTCGATTATTTGCTTGAGCCGGCCCTGCGCGGCCGGGTCGGTTTCGTAATCCAAGGTGATGGTATTGCCGTTGCGATCCTGAATGAGCACCAATAGTCCCGCCGCGTTGACATGGTTGGTCGTCTGCTGCCTGGTGATGACCTGCCAGGAACCGTCACCGTTCTTGATGATGCGGTCGAAGACACCGGGATCGCCCACGTAACCGGCAAGTGTATTGGCGTGGACCTCGCTGTGGCCATCGCCGTAAAAAACGATGGCGTTCGTCAGGTTATCCTTGACCGTGATGAACGGCGTGTAATTCCAGCCGTAGCCGAGGGGAAACCCGTCTGGGTCGTTGACCTTGGAGTCGTAGTGCCGGGTGAACTCCAAGGGGAGGCCGATGCCGGGGAGTTTCAGATCCGTGCGCTGGAAAAAGTATGAGCCGGAGGCGAGGTTGACCGGATCAGCCCCATGCACCGGCTGGGTGTTGCCGGAACTGCCACCGGATCCGGTGCCCGCGACTGACGTCTCGACCAGCGCATGAACCACGGCCTCGTCTTCGTCCGCCGCCCCCTCGCTACGGCGAACAGTCAGTCGGATCTCCTTCGGGCCGGTAGAGTTGAAGGTTAGGTAGACAGTATGACCGTGGAACGTGCCCTCGCTGGTGTGCCAGGTGGCCGTATAGTCCGATCCGATGGTGCCACGATTACGGAATCGAACTGGAACTCCCGGTGAAGGTGTCAAATCATCGGCGGCGATGACGGCGTCTGGCGCCGGAGTCGCCTGCGGTGTAACACACACCGTCGGAGTGAAGGCGGACGCAGCGGCGGCGTTGGTCGCCTGGAGGCGGTAGCAGTATTCCTTGCCGGTGAGGACCGTGGCGTCGCTGTAGCTCCGGGAAGATCCAGAGAGGGCAAACGTGTCTTTACTCGCGTTGTCGGTCCGGGTCCGTTCCAGCAGAAAGCCCTCGTGGTCGGTGCCGGAATACAGCCAATCCAACCGAACTGTGCCGTTCGGGTTAACCGCCGTTAGGTTGCTAGGCGAGCTGAGAGAGGAAACAACATTGAAGCTGCGGGTGTAAACGTTGTCCGTTTCATCACTCTCGGTGATAACGTCCGACGAATCGATGACAATCTTGACGGTGTGATCACCGCTCGCGAGTGGACCAACCGAGAAATCCATCGCCGAAGCCCAGTGAGAGGCCCCGAACGGAGACGGGGTTTGCCACGCCTGTTGAAACACGGCATCGACATAGAGCTGAGTGTAGAGCGTTGTGGGGGTGGAACTTTGCCCCTCATTCTGAATTGCCCAATCGATGTAAAGAGTATCAGTGGTGGACAATCCGGGGCTGTCAGTGGTTGTGCCTTGGACTTTTGAAACAACAATTGGAGCAGACCAGCCGGGTGGGTGATAGGAAGTGAGATTTGGGCGGGGAGCAGTTTCCCCCACGACCAAAATGTCATCCAGATACCAACCCTCCGCAGTGCCAGAACTATCGCTAACGAATTCAAATCTCAACGTATGCACACCGCCCAAATAGGAAGCCAGGCTCTGGGTTTTCTCGGTCCAGTTTGGGATGGCAACGGTGCGCTCAAAAATCAAGTCGTTGTCTATGTAGATGCGACACTTGTCGAAACTTCCGGCCTCCATTGACGGGATGCGATACCAAGCACTCAGGGTAGCACTGCTGAAGCCACGGAGATCAATCGTTCGGCTCATGGAAGCCGTCATCGAATCCTGATAGGCGGGGTTTTGTGTAGATCCGCCCGCGCCGTGGCCAGCACAGTAGCCTTTCCATATGCCCCCGTGAGTGGCTTCGCCCCCAAAGGACGAATTAACGTCATCCCAAAAGGCTACGGCTCCACCCGGATTGGAGTCACTGACTTCCCAGTTATTGTCCGCCGGAAAATCGCCCTCAAAATCTTCGGACAGGATTGTCACCGTGGCTCCGGCCAGCGAGGAGCAATATGTCATCCAAAACAGAAGGAACAGGAATACCGACAGGGAGGTCCCTGAAAACTGCTGCGGCCAAGGTTGAAGAATAGGAGCGTATACGGGTCGACTAGATGAGGCTGACTCGTCATGATCCCTCAAGGTCGGGAATGGGAAGCGGTGGCGTAGGCCGTTTCGGAAGAATCCCGCACTCATGGGGCTACGTATCCAATTTTGGCGAGAGTGTGTCCAGATAAAAATGAACAGTGGACACATAAAAGTAGGTTACACGAAGTTGTGTTCACTTGTTTTAGCTCGCCGTTGTCCATGCGGCGCATCACAGTGTCGCGTCGCATGGACCACGGAATTGAACTTGTTGCGGAGGAGGCCAAACGGTTGGAGGCAAACGTCCGAAACTTATTGGGCGCGGCCCAAGAAACGTTTGTCTCCCTGCAGTCAGTTTGTGGATTTGGCAGCCGCACAACGGTTTACAACCTGATCGCGGGTAAACCGGCCACGGTGGAATCCCGAGATCGGCTGGCGACCGGGTTGCTTGAACTGGTTCAGCGTCGGCTACCGGACTTTCCCGCCTTTGGTTGGCGGGACTTGGTGGAACAGGCGTTGACCGTGGAAGCCGCTTCCAAACATTCGACGACGACGGACGTCTTGGAGCGGAGCTTTGATGAGGCCACGGGCGGAGAGTTCGATGCCAGGGAGAGACGAATGCTCACCGAAGCGATCCGCGTGCTCAAGGAAACGGCCGAGAAGGCTCGGGTCGAGGGGAACAAAACCGGCTATCGGTCGAAACTGTTTGCCGTAGCCCTGCTCCAGGAACAGCTCGGTAACGATGAGCAGACCTTGGGAACCCTGCGCCTGCTCATTCAGGTGGAGGGGGAAATGGGCGACAGCATTGCGAAGGCGCGGGCGATGGCGCGGGCAGCGTGGACGGCCTACCGGCTACAGGACCTCACCGAAGCCAAGCGTTGCGCCGAAGACACCCTGCGCATTTTGGAACGCACACTGCCGGTGACCCATGCGGATGTCCGGACCTGGCTCAAGGCACTGGATTGCCTCGCGATGGTGCTGGCGCATGAACGCCAGTTCCGGGAAGCCGCGCGGCGGCTGGAACAAAGCCTGGAAAAGCGGATGCATCTCGACTGCCCACTCCTGCGGGCCGCGACCCTGTATCGGCTCGGACGGGTGCATGAAATTGAGGGTGATTGGGAAATGGCGCACCGGTGTTTTGAGGACGCCTTTCACCTGCGACGGGCGCACGGCGCCTTGGCCGAAGCTGCCAAGACGGCCATTCACTGGGTTAGAATCTGTCTCGCTACGGGACGTCTCAACGAGGCGGAAGTGGCGTTGGACAGCGTCCACCACGGGGGCATGAATCCGCTTTTGAAGACTGAATTGGACGCCCTGCGAGAGCGGCTCCGCGGGGTCCGGGCGGGCCGAACGGAGGGGGGTGTCGAGGCTAGAAAAAAAGCGGAGCCGGAGGTCAGGGATTAGCGCCGCGATAAAAGCCCGCCCAGATGCGGAAGACGCCTGTAAGGGCAGCGGTTTTCGGGAGAAGTTCCGCCGGAATGAAAAGCCGCCGCACCCCAGGGGCGCGGCGGTTGTGTAAGGAGTGTTTGAATTGAAAACCGTCTCAAAACGGGTTGGGTGACGATGAGGTCGGCTTCGCCTCGGTCATCGGTTCTTCGGAGCAGCGCAGTTCCAGAAGGCCGGGCGCCACACAGGTCACATGGACATGGTGGCCCGGAGGGAACCCCGCCCGCTCCAACCAGCGTCCCAGCAACCGAATCTTCGGCTTGAGGATCCCTTTCCAGGGATCGCCGTCGGCCTCGATTTTCAGGAGCCGGGTGCTCATGCAACCACCGCGAGTTCTTCCGGTGGATGGCGTCGGTTGCCGCCCGGAACGGACTCCTCGTCGAGGATTGCGTGCAAGGCCCGGCTGCGGGCCGGCAAGCGCCACAGGTCGCCCTTGATGGTTTCCGTGGCGGCGTTGAACAGCCGCCACACCGTCCGTCCGTTCTCCGCGAACTCCGGATGCCGGGGCGTCCGCCATTCCTTGAGGACGTGCGGCAACTCCGTCGCGCAGATGACCTTCCGGTCGAGCATCCGCACCGTGAGGTCGTGTGCCTGCCCGTCACTCAGTTCGGTCTGCCGGTAGTTTTCAAACGCGGCCGACTGTTCGGCAAAACGCGCGGGCAGTTGGGCGACGATCTCCGTGATCATCCACGACAGGTCGCGCAACAGGTTGGCGGTGTGCTTGCGGGTGAACATGACCTCGCCCTGGAAGGAGAGGTTGTCGCACACGAACACGCTGGCGCCGACGCACAGCCCGCTGGAAACGGACTTGTCGTAGGAGTTGCGCAAACCGAGCACGCAACCGTAGTCCTGCTGACGCAGACCGGGCAGTGTGAGCGCGAGGAGGCCGAACAGCCGCTGTCCCTTGGCGGACAAGGCCAGATGTTCCTCCTTCACGGTGATGCCTTCGACGGTCAACTGCTTCCCGACGCGGGTCAGGAACGATTCGTAGGGCAGCGGCACATAGGTTGAGGTGGCCGGGGGCACCGGCACGGCGAAGACCTCTTCGCGGGATTTCAACTGGCCGCCGCAATGCAGCATGAGGCCGTTCATGGATGGCCTCCGTTCTGCGGGTTGTCTGGTGATGCATTCATGTTACCCTCCGTGTCGCCGTCCCCCTGTTTGCGCAGGGAGCTCTGGGTTGGGTTACTCTCGCCGGGAGCGTGGACGGCCTTTTGATTTTGGGCCGGCGAGAGGAAGGAACAGGGCCACCATGCGGTGACTGATCCACCTCCATGATACCACGCGGCAGGCCGGGCTGGGCGGAAACGAAAAAGACCGCTCCGTGATGGGAGCGGCCGTGATGAGCCAAACGGGCAACTTTTAGCCAAAAGACAATTCCTGCTGACCGAGCGAAACCCTGAGGCGTTCCACTTCGGCAGGT
>JAYUSF010000127.1:0-5876 GCA_043755815.1 Verrucomicrobiota bacterium | reverse complement strand
ATTGGGAAACCGGGAAAATCTACCTCAGCCTCGTCCCCAAAACCCCACTCACCAACTGATGCTCACCGAATTTACAGAAAGAGCATTGCGCGGCCGGTGTTATCGGTATCGACGGGTCGAATGCACGAATCCCTGACTTTATTTCGTTTTCTAGATGGATGGCTTCTGCTGAACGCGGATAGGGAGTTGACGGATAGTGCCCTCTTGTAATCAACAACACTGTCAGGCTCCATGTTGAGAGTAAGAGAAGGGTCAATGCACTAGCTCCCCAGAACCCTCCTCTCTCTCTGGCTTCGCTGTAGCAAAGTGGAAAGAGAAGGAGCGAAAGAAAAAGCGCCAAAATTGCTGCGCCGAGTATGTATTGGCCGATAAGGTCACCGTTCTGATTTGACTTCCAAGAGCCAAAAGCAACGACTAGAACCCCCAATACGCAGGGCCCCAAAAAAGCCCGAAATGTCTGAAACTTATCCCGCCAAAAATCCCGAACCCGCTTGGACGCGCTTTTGCGCGTAATTGGTTTGAGAACCGTAGTTTGACCGCAAAGCGGGCAGACGGATTCGCAACCCATATCAATCCATTCAAACTCCAACAGGCCTCCACATGCTGAACAGTGTCCGGTTTCTGGCATTTTGGTTTTGACGTTGAAGATACCAACTCAGTTGGAGTGCCTGCCACCTGAAAAGTGCTTTGTGTCTCACTTCTTCCGCTGCGCCCTTCGTTTCGCTTCCAGCAGCCGGCTCGTCGCGCTGGTCTGCTTCGCAGGTTCGGAGGGCGCTTCGGTGGCGCCGGTTGAACCGCTCGCTTCGCCCGTTGCCGCTTCAGCTCCGGCTGCCGGCGACGTGGGCGCCTGCTTCGGCTTGAAGAGATCGGCGTTGGCCTGGGCAGCCACGGGCGCGCCGCTGCCGGCGGCGGTTTTCTGGCCCCGAACGCGTTCCTTGGTGGCCAGCAGGGAGCCGAGGGATTCCTGGGCGGCCGTGGCGCGTTCGGCGTCGCCGAAGCCGAGCCGGCGTTTCAGCTTGGTCAGCCACTTGCCCCATTCCTCACGGTCGATGTCCACGCGGCGCACGGCGACATCGAGCACGAAGAGCACGATGAACCACTTGAGCAGGGCTTCCCAGAGGTCGCGTGGCTGGAAGGTCTTCTTGCGGCCGAGCAGGAACGGGTTGTCGAGGTCGGGATTGAGCAGCTTGCCGCCGCCGGCTTCGGCAAGGCGCTGGAGCAGATTCAGGTTGGGCTCGGTGGCGTTGAACTCGGGCGAGTAGTTCACGCTGGCGCCGAGCACCTGCGCGCCGACGAGCTGGCCGTCCTTCAGCTCCATCAGGTTGAGCAGGTAGGCGCCGACTTCCTTGGTAGGGAACTTCGCCTCGTAGCGGCCGGGGCCGGCCTGTTCGAGGTTCACGAGCACACGCTCGCCCTTGGGGCTGACGACGGCAGTCTGGAGCGTGAGAAAGTTGCGGAAGTTGCCCTCGGCATCCAGCGCCTCGACGGAGATGACGCCCTGGCCGTTCTCGACGCTGACCTCGGTGTTGAAGTCGGCGGTGTCCACGCGGCGGAGCGCCCAGTTGGCGACCTGCGACCAGAACTGCTGATACTTGGACCACGCCATCCAGTCCTGCGCCCACTTGGGCCGCGCGTCGCTGGTGAAGGCGACCGAGCGACCGAGGCCGAACTGCCAGTGGGCGAGCAGCGGGTCGCCCTTTTCGCTGAGCAACGGGACTTCCGCGCGCGGTTTGGTGCTGCTGGAAACGTAGCCACGCAGCGTGGGGAACTCGCCCGCACCGATGCCGCGCACGAGTTCGGTGCTGACCGAAAGCTGCGGCCGGAAGGGTTCCTCGAAGATGGCGGACTTGAGGATGACCGCGGCTTCCTTGATGAAAATCTGCGGAAGCTGGGCGGCGGACTTCACGTCGTAGAACCGGCCGCCGCCCTGTGCGGCCATGCGTTCCATCGTGGCCGGCGCGACGTGGCCGCCGATCATGACGGTGGTGACGGTGATCTTGGCGCCGACGATGTCCTTCATCAGCGCGTCGGTGGGCGCGCCGGGATCGCCGTCGCTGAAGACGATCATGTGCTTCAGGTTGGCGGCGGACTTCCGGAGATCGTTGTAGGCCGACTGCATCGGCGCCTGGAAGTCGGGCATGTCGCCCTGGTTCATGCCGGCGAGGGCGGTGGCGAGCTTCTTCTTGTCGCCGACGGGCTGGAGGTCGAAGAGCGCGCGCGTCGTGCCGTCCCACAGGTAGCAGCCCATCTCGTCCTGGGGCCCGAGCGCGTCGAGCGAGGCGATGGCGATGTCGCGGGCGACCTGGTTGCCGTTGGCAAACTCCATGCCGTGCATCACGAGGCCGAGCGCGCCCTTGGGCAGGACCTTCTTGGAACTCAGCTCCATGTCGAGCGGCAGGGCGGCCTCGAGCGGGGTGTTGCGGTAACCGCCGGCGGCAAAGGCGTTGTCGCCGCCAATGACGACGAGCCCGATGCCGAAGTCGCGCACGGCGCTCTCGAAGAGCCTCATGCGGTCCATGCCGAGGTCGCCAGCAGCCACGTTGCAGAGGATGACCTCGTCGTAGCTCTGGAGTTCGCCGAGCGAACCCGGCGCGCTGCGTTCGTCCACGACCTTCACGTCGAGCTTGGCCGTGCGGAGCGCCGCCGCGAGCGTGCGGTCGGCCTCGGGATCGCTGCTGACGATGAGCACGCGGGGATCGCCGCGGACGTTCACGAAGCTGCTGGCCTTGTTGTTCTGCGCGACGGTGTCGCCGGGAACCTCGACCTGGACGTTGTAGCCGTAGAAGCCGGGGTCCGCGAGCGTCTGCGGAAAGGTGAACAGGTTCTTGCCGGTCTCGAGCTGCACCTTCTGCTCGCCGAGCAACTGGTCGTTGCGGAACAGGCGGACGGTCGCGGGCTGCGCCTTGTCGGAGTTGGCGAAGATCTTCGCCTCGAACGTCTGGCCCTTCTTGATGTTGGCGGGCAGGCCGAGCTTCTGGACCGACACGTCGCCGCTACGGGACGCGCCCAGCGCCACCACGTCGAGCGTGACCCCGAGCGGCTTGGCGGCGATGAGCGCGGACATCGAGTCGCCGATGTTCTCGTTGCCGTCGGAGAAGAGGACGAGCTTCTTCTGGCCCGTCTCGGGAAACGCCGCCGTGCCGAGCCGGACCGCCCCCGCAATGTCGGTGCGCTGGCTTTCGACGACGGCCTGGATCTTCTCGGCCTCGGCGATGGAGGTCGCGGTGGTCTCCAGCGCGGCGTCGGTGCCGAAGATCAGAAAGCCCGCCTTGTCGGCCTCCTTCTTTTTCTTGGCCCAGGCATTCGCCATTTCGCGTGCCTGCTCCTGCTGGGCCGACGGCACGGAGTCCGACCGGTCGAGCACGAAGAAGACGTTCATGCCCTCCTGCGGCCGTTTCCACTGGATGCCGGCGATGGCGCAGATGAGCAGCAGCAGGATGACGAAACGCAGCCCCGACGACGCCCAACGCCGCCAGGACGTGAGCGAGGCGTCGGACTTCCAGGCCAGCCAACCGGTCCACGCCGCTGCCGGGAGAAGCAGCAGGAGCCAGAGCGGATGGGTGAACTGCAAGTTCATCGCGGCGTAGTGCGGGAGGACTCTGAGAAGTTCATCGCCCGCGGCAAGGCTGGGAGAATGGAAGTTGGCCCGCCCTCACCCCGTCCCTCTCCCCCGGGGAGAGGGAGCCGCCCGCTGGAAAACGAAGACTCCACAAACCTGACCGACGAAGACTGTCTGGTGATTAGCTGAAGCGAAGAAAGGGACGTGTGAAGTAGGCGTGCGGAGTGAACGGCTCCCTCTCCGCCCGCCTTAGCGGGGGGAGAGGGCCGGGGTGAGGTGGGCGCCGAGGGGACAGAGCAGGCGATTGGCGTGGTTCGCGTCATGGGTTCCGGTTGGTCATCGTAGTTGGACCGGCCAAGGCGGAGTTGGTTGCGGATTGTTCGTGAATGGCCTTCACCCTTGCTTGGAACCTTCGCTCCCGGATCCTCCTCTGCCGCTGCGACCCCGCAACGCGATTAGTTTATTTCGGGCCCTTCGCATTGAGTTTGCCCGATTTCCTATAGTCGATCAGCACCTTATACGCGAAGGTTACGTTTTCGGCCATCGTCCCTGCCTCCTTTACCGCTGCATCGAGCTTCGCTCCAAAAAGCGCATCGATGCCGTCCAACACCGAGCAGGCATTGATGATCGACATCCTTACCACTGGGTCAGAAAAACGTCGCCGGTCCGCCAGAAAATATGCGATGTCTTCCTTGAGCAGTCTGTCATCGTCGTAACAGTAGGTGTTCAACATCAACCGAACCGAGCGAGCGCCGTCAGACTGAAGCACCGAATCCTCCGACAGAAGTTCAATGGCCGCAGGATAGTCGCCACGCGAAATCTTTATTAAGGCGCCAACCAGCAGGGCTCTTTCCGAAGCGTTGCTTCGGCTGGTTTTGGCCCAATACATCTTGTCCCATGCCTGCTCCGCGGCCTTGAACCGCGTGTTCAAAAGGCTAGTCGTGACAAAATCAAGCATCGCGGCCTCAGTGGTTAATGAAGGGACTGATGCTGATCCGGGTTTCAAGAGCGTGAAAGGAAGCCTTTCCTCGATTCCCACCTGGAATGTGATGTTCTTGGCCATCCCATATTCGCCGGTGATGTCGATGTTGAAATTGAAAGGCTGCCCGAAAGCGACTGTGCCAGCTAACAGCAGCATGACAGTCACGGCGTAAAGCATTTTCATATGAGTCACATGGGGTTGATGAGTTGAAATACCATTACGGCGAGGTGCGGGCGGACTCTGCGAAGTTCATCGCCCACGGCAAGGCTGGGAGAATGGAAGTTGGCCCGCCCTCACCCGTCCCTCTCCCCCGGGGAGAGGGGGCTGCCCGCTGCGGAACGATGACTCCACAAGCCCGAACGACGAGGACTGTCTGGTGAATGGCTGAAGCGAAGTCCTAAACGCGTGGAGTAGCCGGGCGAAATTAACGACTCCCTCTCCGGCCGCCCAAGCGGGGGGAGAGGGTCGGGGTGAGGTGGGTGCCGAGGAGACGGAGCAGGTGTCTGGCGTGGTTCGTGTCATCGGTTCCGGTTGGTCGTCGTCGTTGGACCGGCCGGAACGGAATTCGTTGCGGCGGCGGGTGCTTCGTTGGTGGCCGCGCGTTGACAGGCACGTGCTTCTCTGGCCGCACGATGCTTGGCGGTGTTCGAGCCGGGCAGTTCATATTCTTCCCGGAGAGCTAATCCGGTCATCGCCAGGTTCGCGACCAACGCCAGTATTGGCAGCAGTGGTGCCTTTCCCTTCCGTAAGCACAGTGCTCCTACCGCGAATCCAACTCCAATCGCCGGCCAACCTGGACAGGCGCAGGGAATCATCCCGCTCGTGATCGCCATGATGAAGGCGACGCTGGTGCAGATGTAGCTGAGTCCAAGCTTGGCCCTTTCGTTCACGGCGTTTTCCTCCGAACTAACTTCTGCACGCGGTGATTCTGCGAGTCGGCGACGTAGAGGTTGCCGTGTGAGTCGAGCGCGATGGACCACGGGTTCGCGAACTTGCCCGGCGCGGCTCCGGCGCTCCCGATGACTTCGACCACGCGGTCCTGTGCGTCGAGCACGGTGATCCGGCTGTTGCCGAATTCGCAGATGAACTGGTTGCCGGTGAGGTCCACGCGCACGTCGTAGGGATAGCTGAACTCGCCCGGATTGGAGCCCGCCTTGCCGAATGCCCGCAAGAACTTGCCGTCGCGGTCGAACACCTGGACGCGGTGGTTGCACGAGTCGGCCACCAGCACCTCGTCGTGCTGGCCGACGCAGAGCCCTTCGGCGCGGCTGAATTGGCCGGGTTCGCTGCCGGGCGTGCCCCAGACCAACGTAGGGCAGGCTGCCAGCCTGCCCG
>JAYUSF010000126.1:0-5885 GCA_043755815.1 Verrucomicrobiota bacterium | reverse complement strand
ACTCACCGCGCCACCCAACTGCCATGCAGTTGCCTCGCTCCAAGCCCGAACGTGGAAAACTGCATCACTTATGCGGGTTCAACTGAATCGTTCCGGCTTAGCCGTTACATACCATTCTCCATAGTCAGGTCCGTTTCGAGATTCATCAGCATGTTGCCAGGCGCGGTTCTCGCGGCGGCTTGAAGGGCCCAAGGCGACGGAGGCAGGCGCCCAAGATAGTCAATTGCGCCGGAACTCCTTGAATCGTGTGCCCAGGCGGACCCCAAGCGCGTTCGTCCGGTAGGACGAGGCTGGCGACGCGACAAGTTTCCCGTCCGGCTTTGCAGCTTCCTCCTCCCAGGATGCCTTGGTGCCCGGTTGCGGGTCGAGTGGATCTCCACCCCTGCCGCCCCGAATTTTCCTTCAACGCCGGGGCCGCGTTGTGTTTGATCCGCCCGATGAATTCTCACCTGCTCGCGCGGACTGCTGCGGTTCTCGGCCTGTCTGCCGCCCTCCCGGCAATGGCCGACCGTTTCATTGTCTATGTCGGCACCTATACCGGCGCCAAGAGCGAGGGAATCTATGCCTACCGGTTTGACTCGAACTCAGGCGCAGTGCAGGAAATCGGCCTCGCCGCCAAGACGGTCAATCCGACGTTTCTCGCGGTGCATCCCGGCGGAAAATTCGTCTACGCCGCGAACGAGGTCGGCAAATGGGGCAACCAGCCGGGCGGCTACGTAACCGCGTTCAAGGTGGACGCGGCTACCGGCAAGCTGACGGAGCTGAACCAGCAATCCTCCGTGGGCGACGGACCGTGCCACCTGATTGTGGACGGCATGGGCAAAAACGTGCTCGTGGCCAATTACGGCGGCGGTTCGGTGACGGTGTTGCCGCTGGGAGAAGACGGTTCCCTGGGATCGCACAGCGCGTTTGTGCAACACACCGGCTCGAGTGTGAATCCGGCCCGGCAGAAAGAACCGCACGCCCACTCGGTGAACCTTTCGCCGGACAACCGCTTTGCCTTCGTGGCGGACCTCGGGACAGACAGAGTCAATGTCTACGATTTTGATGCCGGCGTGGGCTCCCTGAAGGCCCGTCCGGACCTTGCCGTCGTCATGCCGTCGGGTTCGGGACCGAGACATTTCGCCTGGGATCCCAAGGGGCTGCGCGCCTACGTGATCAGCGAACTGCTCCAGACGCTGACCAGTTTCAGCTACGCGGCGGATTCGGGCCGGCTCGCGGTGCTGGACTCGGTTTCGACCCTGCCCGGAGCGATTCCCGTAAAGGGCAACTCAACGGCGGAAGTCCGGGTGCATCCGAATGGCAAATTCGTTTGCGGGAGCAATCGCGGCCATGACTCCATCGCCGTCTTCGAGGTGGGATCCGCCGGGAAGCTGTCACCAATCCAGCACGTGGGAACCGAGGGCAAGACCCCGCGCAATTTCAATTTTGATCCGACCGGCCGCTTCCTGTTCGCGGGCAACCAGGGCTCCGATTCCTTCTCCGTTTTTTCCGTGGATTCGAACTCGGGAAAACTGACCTCCGCCGGCAAAACGTTCTTGGTCGGTGCCCCGGTTTGCTTCCGCTTTGCTCCGGCGAAGTAGCCGGAGCGCACCTGAGTTGGGCACGGTCTTCGGTCCTCTCCACGCTCCGGCCGGGGGTTCCCGCCCTGGCCCGCTGCTGGATTCCCGACCCCCAACGTGGCGGGGATAGGATCCAGGGGCGGAGTTCGTCTCCAAACTGCGGTTCTCGGACAGCGCGTTGAATTCTTGGCAATCCCGTGGCTGCCCCTAGTTTCTGCGGACTCATTCGCATGAAACGCACTACCCGATGGTTGGCGGTAGCCTCGCTGGTTTTGGCCGCCCTCTCATTTCGCGCCTCGGCACAGGACCTGTTCCCGGCCGGCTCCGAATGGCGTTACGTGAAGGGCGCCGCCCCCGCTTCACAGCCCGACACGACGTCGTGGCGCGGACCCAGTTTTGACGACAGCTCATGGGCGAAGGGCCTCGCCGCCTTTTACTACGGCGATCCGTTCAGCGGCACCGAGCTGCTGGACATGCAGAACAACTACACCACGGTTTTCCTTCGGAAAAACTTCGTCGTGGCGAGCCCCGGTGACATCAAGTCGCTGATCCTGAAGGCGGCCTGTGATGACGGGTTCATCTGCTGGATCAACGGTCGCGAGGCCATGCGTTTCAACGTGCCCGCCGGCGACATTCCCTTCAACGGCCTCGCCAGCGGCGCGGTCAGCCCCGATCCCGCGGTCTTCAACGACTATCCGATTCCCAATGCCCAGTCGCTCCTGAACAAAGGCACGAACCTGATCGCGGTCCAGTTGGTGAACACGGCGATCACCAGCAGCGACATCGTCTGGGATGCGTCGCTATTCTACGAGGGGGACTTCGACAGCCCGGTCGTCACCAGCGTTTCGCCGGCGGGAGGGGCGGCCGTCCGCGAGCTCTTTTCGTTCGAGGTGGTCTTCAGCGAGCCGGTCAACGGGGTGGAGGCTGCGGACCTCCTGATCAACAACCGGGCGGCGACCAACGTCTTCGAGGTTACGCCGGGGCAGTTCGTGTTCAGCTTCCCCAAGGCGGCCACCGGCAACGTCACCATCGCGTTCCGGTCGAACCACGGGATCACCGATCGGGCGGGCACGCCCCATGCCTTTGCGGGCGGTTCCTGGAATTACACCGTGGACCCGACGCTGGTGGCGCCGGGGCTGATCATCAGCGAGTTCCTGGCGGACAACGGAGGGGTGAACCGGGATGAGGACGGCGACGAGTCGGACTGGATCGAACTCTTCAACACCGCCGCCCAGAGCGTCTCCCTGTTCGGCTGGGCCCTGACCGATGATGAAACCAGCCTGGCCAAGTGGAAGTTCCCCAACCTGACGATCCCTGCCGGCGGCCGGCTGGTCGTCTTCGCCTCCGAGAAGAACCGGACCGCGACGACGGGCCGGTTGCACACCAATTTCAGGCTGGCGAACGCCGGGGAGTTCCTCGCCTTGGTGCGCCCCTCGGGCGAGGTGGAATCCGGCTTTGCCCCGGTCTACCCACCGCAACGGAAGAATGTGAGCTACGGCCGGGCGAACGGGGCGCCGAACGTGGTGGGTTACTTTTCCACGCCGACCCCCGGGACTGCCAATTCGGCGAGCGGCAGCGGCTTCGCTCCGGAGGTGACGTTCTCCGTCAACGGCGGGACCTATCTGACCGACTTCACGCTCTCGCTGGCGCTGAAGGCGGCGAACCCCAACGCCGTGATCCGCTACACCTTGGACGGATCGCTGCCCACCGAAGCCTCCGCGGCCTATGCCTCCCCGATTGCCGTGACCACGTCCCTCAACGTGCGGGCGCGCGCCTTCGTCGCGGGGTTGCTGCCCGGCGAGCCGCACAGCGAGATGTATCTCAAGCTCGAGGGCACCGCCCCGACGTTTTCCTCGGATCTGCCGGTGATGGTGCTCCACAACTTCGGCAAATCCCGCCCTCCGGCCGACGGTCTGCAGACGGCCTACCTGCAGGTCTACGAGTCGATCAACGGCGTCACGTCGCTGACGAACCCGCCGGCACTCGGTTCGCGGGTTGGCATCGGGGCCCGCGGCTCGAGCACGCTGGGTTACCCGAAGGTCAGCCTGAACCTGGAGCTCCGGAATGACTTCGAGGCGGACAAGAAGCGCGGCCTGCTCGGCCTGCCTGAGGATTCCGACTGGGTCCTCTATGCCCCGAACAATTTCGAACCGATCCTGATTCACAACCCGTTCGCCCACCAGCTCAGCCGCGACATCGGGCGCTACTCGCCGCGGACGCGCTTCGTGGAGCTGTTCCTGATCACCGACCGGGTCGGCACGGTGCGCTATCCGGGCACCTACGCCGGCATCTACGTCCTGGAGGAGCGCATCCGCCGCAGTCCCGACCGCGTGGACGTGGACAAGCTCGAACCCGAGCACACCAAGCCGCCGCAGGTGACGGGCGGCTACCTGCTCAAGATCGACCGGGGCGGGCCGGGCGAGGGCGGCTTTTACGCGGCCAATTCGGGCATCATCTATGTCGAACCGTCCGAGGCGGAGATCAACCTCCCCGAACGGTCCGCGCAGAAGCAGTATCTGCAGACCCACTTCGACGCTTTCGGCGGCGCGCTCTACGGCGCCAACTGGAAAAATCCGGCCACCGGTTACCGGGCTTACATCGACCCGGACGCGTGGATCGATCACAGCCTCCTGAACGTCCTCACCTTTAACGTGGATGCCCTGCGCCTGAGCGCCTACCTCTACAAGCCGCGGAATGGGAAGATCACCTTCGGTCCACTCTGGGACTTTGACCGCGCCCTCTATTCCACCGACGGCCGCGATCAGAACCCCCGGGTCTGGAGTTCGCCCAACGGCAGTGGCACGGACTTCTTCAACGAGACCACCCAGGCCTGGTGGGGGCGCCTGTTTCAGGATTCCGACTTTTTCCAGCAGTGGATTGACCGCTATCAGGACCTCCGGCGTTCCCACTTTTCGACCACGAACCTGCACCGCTTGGTGGACCAACTTACCGGGGAAGTCCGCAAGGCCCAGCCCCGCGAACAGACGAAATGGGGCGGTTCCGCCCCGCCGCGGAACGGGTATCAAGGCGAAATCAACTCGCTCAAGTCCTGGCTTTCGAACCGTGTCACGTTCATGGACACCCAGTTCATCAAGGCGCCAACCAACAGCGTTGCCGGCGGGCGGTTCACCGATCCGGTCAGCGTGCTTCTGACCGGTCCCACCAACGGCACCATCTACTACACGCTCGACGGCACCGATCCTCGGCTTCCAGGCGGTGGCGTCCGGGGCACGGCGAAAGTGGCCGGACCGGAACCGATCAAAATCACCGCGAACTCCCGCTTGGTCGCCCGCGTGAACAACAACGCCCACACTGCCCGCACCGGGGCGGGAGATCCCCCCTTGGTTTCGAAATGGTCGGGCCTGACGGCGCGAACCTACTTCAACGTCGTGCCGCCGCTCCTGCTCACCGAGATCATGTTCCATCCGACCGATGCGCCGGTGGGTTCGACCAACTCCGCCAGTGACTTTGAGTTCGTCGAACTGAAGAACACCTCCAACGCCGCGCTGAACCTCATCGGCTTTAGCCTCAGCGGCGGCATCCAATACACCTTCACCGCGGCGAGTGGGGTCACGTCGCTCGCGCCAGGTGAACGGGTTCTGATCGTCCGGAACCGGATCGCGTTCCTCAGCCGTTATCCCGGAACCTCGGGCATCGCGGGCGAATTCACCGGCACCCTGGCCAACGGCGGCAACCGCCTCCGTCTCCTTGGGCCGCTCCAGGAACCGATCAGCGACTTCGCCTACGATGACTCGTGGGCCCCTCTGGCCGACGGCTTTGGTTTCTCCCTCGTGCTGCGTGACGAGGGCACGGCCCCGGACGCCTTGGGCAATGCCAGCGCCTGGCGCCTGAGCGGGCGCCCGGGTGGATCGCCCGGTGCCGTTGATCCCGCACCGGTGGCGGTGCCACCGGTGTTTATCAATGAGGCGCTCACGCATACGGACCCGCCGCTGCTCGATACGATCGAGCTCTTCAACCCCGGCAACAGTGCGGTCTCCCTCGGCGGCTGGTGGCTCACGGACGACTACCGGGCTCCCAAGAAATACCGCATTCCGGCCGGCACCAACATCGCCGCCGGCGGCTTCGTGGTGATCGACGAAACCCAGTTCCGAACCAACGGCGCCGGCTTCTCGCTGAGCGCGCTGGGTGACGAGGTTCACCTGTTCAGCGCCGACGCGACGGGCGAGCTCACGGGCTGGCATCACGGCTTCAGCTTCGACGCCTCGTTCAACGGCGTGAGCTTCGGCCGCTTCGTGACCAGCGACCGCGCGGAGCACTTCGTGCCCCAGATCTCCCGGACGCTGGGCGCCGCGAACTCCGGTC
>JAYUSF010000125.1:0-5903 GCA_043755815.1 Verrucomicrobiota bacterium | reverse complement strand
GCTCTTGTCCGCCTCGTCACCTCGGCGGCTACGGGTCACCCCATGTGTTCCCGCATTTGCTTGAGCAGCTCGGGCACGCGGACGTGCGGATCTTCCGGCAGTTCGTATTCGAGCGCGACCCAGCCCTGGTAGTTGGCGTCGCGCAGGATCTTGAAGGTGCGGGGGAAGTCGGCGGTTTCCGGCTTGCCGCCACGCCGGGTGAGCTTGCCCTTGAACTGCACGTTTACGGCCCACGGCGCGCAGCGCGCCAGGTCGACATACGGGTCGTCGGTGTTGAAGTTGCCGGTGTCGAGATTGATGCCGACCCAGGGCGACTTCACGGCGCGCACGATGTCGATCAGGTCGGCGGCTTCGGCCACAATGCCGCCGTGGTTCTCGATGCCGAGGAAGATGCCGCTCCGGCCGGCGACTTCAGCACACTCCTCCAGCGCGGCAATGCAGTCGCGTTTGGCTTCCGCCAGCGGGCGGCCGTGGGCGGTGCCGGCGAACACGCGGATGTGTGGCGCGCCCAGGACCGCAGCCTTGGCGATCCAGCCTCTTACGGAAGCAATCTGGCGGTCGCGTTCGGCGCCGGGCGGATGGCCGAAATCGTTGCCGACCGCGGTGCCGCTGACGCTGATGCCGCGCAGGTGGGCGTGCCGGCGAACCTGCGCCAGATAGTCGTCGGTGACGTCGTGCGGGAAATAGTAGCTGGTCAATTCGGCGCCGTCGCAGCCGCGTTCCGCGCAGAAGTCGATGAACTTGAACATGTCCATGCCCGCGAGGAACGCGTCCTTGCCCTTTTGCCCGTCGTCACGAAACGAGTAGGCAGCCAGCGACAGGCGGAGCCGTGGTTGGCCGGGCCGCGTGAAGGGCTCGACGGCGGCGAGCGGCGAACCAAGTCCGACCAAGGCGCTGCCCAACAGGAGGCGGCGGCCGAATTCGCGGCGGGGCAGGGGATGCATGGCGTCAACACTACGGACAGCAATGCCGTCGGAGCAAGGTTGGTCCGCCGTGATTCCACGGAACGAACGCTCAATAGAGGTAAACCGATGAGCGCCGGCCTTCGACCTGCCATTCGAGCTTGTCGCGTGGCCGTGTCTCAACGTGGCCGCCATTCAATAGAAGTAGAGGTAGCCGCGCCGGCCCTCGACCTGCCACTGGAGCTTTTCCTTGGACCTCGTTTCGACGTGACCGTCCGCGAAGCCGGAGTTGCTGCTCTTGATCGATCGGCTCATGGCAGGCCAAGCGTGTCCGCCGCCCGTGACCGTTCGCGTCAGGCCATCCTCGGACACTTCACCCACGGTCCAGTCCGAAATGAAGGGCATCGTGGAGACTGTTGGATCGTCCATCCGGCTGGGCCAGGCGTCGGGCACCCGAGCCTTCAATAGCTGAGGATCGGGAAAAGATAGCGACGAGTCTCCGAGTCGGCGGGGCACCCACCAAAACAGGTCGGCAAAGTAAAAGGCTGACTTTTGAACGTTGGCAAACTCGTCCACGAGATCTGCTGGCGTGGACATTTCGCGGGCGTGGAGGTTTCGAAAGTTGTCTTGGTGAACTTGGAGGCGATGGGCCCGAGTCGGGCAGAACCACATGGGCAACGTCACCCCGTGCGGGACCATGTTCGTGATCATTTCCATGGCGATGAACCAAGGTTCGACACTGGAGTATATTTGGTTCACCGGCAGCGAAAAGGATGGCAGCCGGCCCTTGCCGTCATCAGCGGCGTAGAGACCGACCGAGATCCCCCACTGGCGATAGTTGTTCGAACAAACCGTGACTTTGGAGCGGAAGCGGGCGTAGGCGAGTGACGGCACAACCAATCCCGCGACCACCGCGATGATGGCGATGACCACGAGCAATTCCGTCAGGGTGAACCCACGAAGGCTGAGACGCCGGGGAACTGGGTGACGGCTGTGCACGCGAGTCAGACAAGGCCGGGAGGATTTCGTCACGCCGCCGGTCGGTAGATTACGGCTTCGGTGAGGTCGGTTGCAGCCCGTAGCGTTTCATCAAGACCGGATCCATGCGGTGGATCGCGGGCGGGACTGCGTTGGTGGCTGGGCCGTTGAGACCGGCCGCATTGGTGCCCGGCGAGGGGATCAGTCCGTAGCGCCGCGCCAGCAGGGGGTCCAGTGGGAACGCCGGGGGGTTGCCGGCGACGGGTTTGGCGGGCCGGAACCGCACCGCGATTTGTCCCAGCGCGAGGGGGCCTTCGCGGGCAATCACCGCCTCGACCACGGCTTCGGCCGTGGCGTTGGTGGCAACTCCGATTTGCGCCGCGAGTTCTTCCGTGAGTCTGCCTAGCCGCAGTTCGCGGGCGACGTCTTCGATCGCGGCGGCGCGCTGCTGGAGATAATGCCCCGCCTGATTGGCCTGCGCCCGCAGGAGCGCCAGTTGGGAGAAGACCACTGCGCCGAGCCCGAGCATCAAGGTCAGCGCCAGGCCCACACCCAGAAGTTGGCGGGCCAGGGTTGCGCCCGGAACCACCAGCCGGCGGGAATTGCGTCCACCGAGGATCAGAAAGGCGACGGCGACCAGTCCGCCCACTACGGCGAGAGAGGCGACGGCGAGCTGTTCCAAGGCGGCGGCGGAGGGCGCCCAGGCCGGCACGTTGACGTTGGGGGGCCACTGCTCGACATGACGCTCCATGACCGAGTTTAACCAGGCGCCGCCAGCCATTCCGACGCCGGCAATCAGGCAGGCGAGGCCGCCGCCGATGAAGACGGCCGTGGCGGTCGCCATCATGGTGTTCCGCGCCACGGACGACGCGTAAAGGCTGAGGGCCAGCAGGAGGGCGAAAACCGTGCCGTAGGCGATGGCGGCGATTCCGGAAAGGGCACCGAACGTGGCCTGCAGTTTCGCCCCGTCGAAGCTCAGCCAGATCAGGCTGGCGGGCAGCAGGGCGCCCAACGCGATCGCCAGCGAGGCCGCGACCCCGGCCTTGACGATCCATTGGCGGGTCAGGGGAATGGGTTGGCTCAGTTGGGTCTCCAGCGTGCCGAGTTCCCGCTCTTCGGCCACCGCGGCCGTCCCGGCGATGATGAAGCCGAGCGAGCCCAGCAGGCCGGCGAAGACACTCAGCGTGCTCACGTCGTTGAAGATCCTGGCGGCCTCGCTGTCCGGTGCCGACCAGCGGATGCTCAGGCCCAACGCCCAGAGCCCGACGGTCAGGCTGGCGACGAGCCACGGCACGACGTGGAGGCGCAGTTCCTTGCGCACCAATTGCGCCAGCGCGTGGCGTCGCGGCAATACGGCGGCAAGCAATCGGTCCAGCGGCCGGCTGAGCGGATGCAGGGCGGTCGCCGAGCGGCCGCCGGCGCCGCCATCGCGGAGTTGCAAGGTGGCGAACGTCCGCCATCCCAAGATCAGCGTGGTTAGGAAGTAGGCCGGGATGCCGACGCCGAGGAGCCACGATCCAGCGCCCGGAGACAATTTTTCGCCGGGGTGGAGCCCCCGATAGGCCAGGTCTATTCCCGCCATGGCAAAGCCAAAAAGGAATGGTGGCACTACGAACGTGAAGACCATGCCTGCGAGCGTGCTCCGGCTGAGCAGGCTAAACAGCGGCCCGGAACAGAGCGCGAAGAGGCCGACCAAGGAAACCTCCAGAAAGTCCTGAAGCTCGAAACGAAAGCCGTCCGTGACCACAAGCGTCAGCAGCAGGTTGAGGCTGGCCAGCAGGATCAACGTGGCGGCGACCCCCATCTTTTCGAGAAAGATCCGGCTCCGCGAGAGCGGCTGGGTGAGCAGGTTGCCAAGGGTGCGTTGGTCAAATTCCGAACCGAATGTGCTCGCCCCGATCAGCAGACAGCCCAGGCCGTAGCTGCCCACTGCCCACGGAACGGAGTCTCCGTCCGCATACCAGCCGAACATCCCGGGCAGGAGCAGGGCGAGCAGGGTGCCCGGAAGTTGCTGGCGCAGCTCCTTGGAGGGCCGTAGCCGACGCCCGTTCGCCCGGCCGAACCCCAGGCCGACGACCAACGCCACGAATACGCCAAGCAGGATCGCCCGTAAGGCGAAGGCAACGAATTCGGTGTAGTTGTCGTTGAACCAATTGATGCCGAGCGCGACCAGCGGCGGCACGGGCAGGAGCAACCAGGCCGGGTGGAAGTGGTTCCGGGAAAGAGGCGCGGAGAAGTTCATGGCGAGCCTTTCACCGGACCGTTTGCAGGAAGATTTCCTCCAACGTGAGGGATTCCGTGTTCACGCTGAGCGGCTGGCGGGCCCGGAGCTGGGCGAGCAGTTGGTCGCCGTTGCCGTTGACGATGAGTTCGAGCGTGCGGCCGGTGCGACGAACCGACTTGGCTTCCTTGAAGTCGGCTTCGGCCGGGGCGTCGCCGGCAAATTCGGCGCGCAGCCGGCGGAACTTGGAGCGCGCCTCATCGGCATTCGCGGTCAGCACCGCCTTGCCCTGATCCAGCACCGTGAACCGGTCGATCAGGCCCTCGAACTCGCTGATGAGGTGGGTCGAGACGAAGACGGTCCGTTTGCCCGGTGTGGCGTCCTGATAGGCGCCGATCACGGTCTGGATGAACTCGCGGCGGACCAACGGATCAAGTCCCGAGGTGGGTTCGTCGAGCACGAGCATCTCCGGTTCGGCGGCAATGGCGCCGATGAGGGCGAGCTGGGTTCGCTGGCCCTTGCTGAGGCCGGACGTGGGTGCGACCGGATCGAGTTGGAACTGCTTCAGCAGCGAGGCTTCAAGGTCACGGTTCCAGCGCTGCCGGAAACTGGCCTGATAGTCGAGGGACTCGCGCACGCTCATCCAGGGATAGAACGCGACGAAGTCCGGCACGTAGGCGAGGCGTGCCTTCACCTCGGCTTCGTGCCGGCGCGGGTCGAGTCCAAAGACCCGCACCGTGCCGAGCTGCGGTCGAAGCAGGTTGAGCAGGCACTTGATCGTCGTGGTCTTGCCCGAGCCGTTGCGGCCGAAGAAGCCGTAGCATTGGCCGGGCTCGACCGTGAGCGAAAGCCCGTGCAGCGCCTCGGTGCGGCCGTAGCGGAGGAAGAGATCTTGGACTTCAATGGCGGGAGTGCTCATGGCGGGAGGACGGTTCAGGAGACGTGGCGACGAATGCCGGTGCCCACCAGCACGACTCCGCCCAGCGCCATCAGGCAGCCGAGCAGGAGCAGGGTGGAGTTGCCGGCCGACAAGGCTCCCTGGCTTCGGACCAGGGCGACGGCGGGCATGATGAAGCCGAGGCCGACGAACATCGCGACGACACCGGCAAGGGCGAGCAGGATTCGTTTCATAGGTCAGGTTTGGTTTGTGGACGGGAGAGTTGTGGAGAGTTCAGGCTCGGGATTCGTGATTGGCTTCCTGGCGGTTGCGGAACACCACCAGGCGTTCGTCCAGCAGCGACTTCAATTCGTCGTCGGAGATCTGGAGGTGGTGCGCCTGCACGATGACGGCATCCAGTTCGGTGCCGAGGCGCTCGGAGCGGACCGTCTTGCGCAGCGGCGATGCCCCGTTGGCCTTGAGGAAGCAGCCGGCGCCCTGACGGGTCTCGATGACGCCCTCGGTTTCCAGTTCGGTGTAGGCCCGGGCCGCCGTGTTGCGGTTGATGCGCAGTTCTTCGGCCAGCGCCCGGACAGAAGGCAGGGCGTCACCGCCCCGCAGGGTGCCGCTGGCCGCCGCCGCCTTCACCTGCTGCACGATCTGCAGGTAAACCGGGACTCCGGACTTGAAGTTGACGTGGGCAATCATCGGGTGACGGTGTGATAAGTGTCATAGGACACTATGACAGTCAAGGGTGAAATTCTTCCAAATGTAAACCTTGGGAGAAGACCGGCCGGACTATGTTCCGGGGCGAACGGCTACTTCGCGGTGTCGCCGGTCCAGAAAATGCGGGACAGCTTGTCCTGCGCGGAGGGAGTGAACCAGCCGCCATACTCGATCAGGTAGAGCGCGCCGTCGGGGCCGA
>JAYUSF010000124.1:0-5944 GCA_043755815.1 Verrucomicrobiota bacterium | reverse complement strand
TACAACGAAACTTTCGGCCAGCTGCTCAAACCCGAACTCCGCCCCGCCCGGGTGGAGGAACCGAAGTGAGCGATCCCGCCGAACTCCAGCGCTGGCGTGGCTTCGCGAGCGTCGGTTGGCTGGCGGTCCTGCTGCTGTGGGAGACGGCCGCACCGTGCTTTGCCTTGTTCGTCGGCGCGCGCGCGCGATGGCGTCATGGCTTTCGCAATGTCGCCCTTGGGGCGCTGAATGCGGTGCTCGTCGTCGGACTGTTTGTCTGGGCGTGGAGGGCGGTCGCGGGCTGGGCGGAGGTGCACCGCTTCGGGGCATTGAACTGGCTGGGCTTGACCGGTTGGCCCGCGGCCGTGGTGGGAGTGCTGCTGTTCGACTGCTGGACCTACTGGTGGCACCGCGCCGCGCACGAACTCCCCGGCCTGTGGCGGTTTCATCGCGTGCACCACTCGGACGCGCAGATGGATGTGACCACGGCGAACCGCTTTCACCTCGTCGAGATCGGCCTGTCGTCGGTCCTGCGGTTGGCCGTCATCCCAATTGTGGGACTCCAGTTCTGGCACGTCGTGCTTTACGAGACGCTGCTGCAGGGCTGCGTGCAGTTGCAGCACGCCAACGTCGCGCTGCCGCCGGCGGTGGAGCGGGTCCTGCGATGGTTCATCGTCACGCCCGGCCTCCACAAGGTTCACCACTCGCGGGAACAGCCGGACACGAATTCCAACTACGCCTCGTTGCTGTCGGTCTGGGACCGGTGTTTCGGCAGTTTCCGGCTGCGACCGCATATGGATAAAGTCAGGTTCGGTCTCGACGGGATGGATGTGGATGCCAAGCAGACCGTCCCCGGGATGATGCGGACGCCGTTTCGGGACTAGCTCGGCCGGACTTCCCAACTCACCACACCAACGTCACGGCCCCCGCGGCCGTGGCGACCAAGCAGAGGACCACGACGGCCTTGGGTTTGGAGAGCCCGGCCCGGACCAGCCGATGGGAAAAGTGATTCGTGTCGCCGATCCAAAATGGTTTGCCCGCCCGGGTTCGCAGCCACACCACGCTAGCGAGATCCAGCAGCGGCACGGCGAGGATCAGCAGCGGATTCAGCACGGCGAGGCGGGTGGGTTCGGCCTGCTTGGTGGAATAAAAATGCGGCAGGATTGCCAGCACGGCCAGCAGGTAGCCGACGAGATGACTGCCGGAGTCGCCCAGAAAAACCGAGGCGCGGGGAAAGTTGAAGGGCAGGAAGCCGACCAGCGAGCCACAGGCCAGCAGCGCGAGCGAGGCCACGAGGTATTGGCCGTGCGCGGCGGCGTGAAACGCGATCCAGCCGGTGGCGATGGCCCCCAAGCCGCCGCACAGGCCGTTCATGTTGTCGTTGAAGTTGAGCGCGTTGGTGACCGTGAGGATCCACAGAACCGTCATCGCATAACTGAAGGCGAGGTTGGGCACGAACAGGGTCACGCGCACACCGCTGCCCGCGACCAGCAGCGCGATGGCGCACTGGCCGATGAATTTGGCGGCGGGCTTCAGCTCGTGCCGGTCGTCCCACCAGCCGAGCAGAACCATTCCAAACGCGCCGGCGAAGATGGCCCCCAACTGCGGCGCGCGTTTGCCCAGGCCGTAACCGAGTTTTTCCACGGCGTCCGGACTGAGCAGTTCAAGCCCGACGGCGGCGGCGCCGCCGAGCACGACGAGGGTGAGTCCGGTGAACACCGCTAGCCCTCCGGCCAGCGGGATCGGAGTCTCGTGAATCTTCCGGTGCCCCGGATCATCCACGAGGCCGGTCCGCTTGCACCAGGCCCGCCACAGCGGCAGCGAGGCGGCGGTCGCGAGCATCGCTCCCAGAAATGAAAGGAGGTAGGCGTTGGTGGGGAAGGACACGGGTGGAGGGATGATCAGTGACCGGCAGTCCGTCGGTGGCCCGGCCAGTTTCGCTCGGCGGCGAGGCGAAGGTAAAGGGCGTGTTGTTCGTCCACGAGGCGTTGAACGGAGAAGCGGTCACGCACGAATGCGCGTCCCGCGTCGCCGAGTCGCGTCCGGAGCCCGGGCTGGGCGGCCAGTTGCGCCAGCCGGTCAAGCAACGTTCCATGATCGTCAGGCCGGATCAGGAACCCCGTTTGGCCATCGAGGCAGACTTCGCCGGCGCCGTCACAGTCGTAGGCGACCACCGGCTTGCCTGCGGCCATCGCCTGGGGCAGCGCTCGCGGCAAGCCTTCCCGGCGGCTCAGGTGGATGAGGCAATCCATCAGCGCGATGTAACGTCCAACTTCGGCCGGCGGCACGAGTCCGGCGAAGACGAAGCGGTCGGCGAGCCCGGCGGTGCGGGCCATCTGCTCGAATCGGTGCCGCCACGGACCGTCGCCGACGAACACGAACCTGGCGTTGGGCACGCGGCGAACGAGTTCGCGGGCGATGGCAAAAACATCGTCGTGGCCCTTGAGTTTGAAGAGGCGCGCGATCTTGCCGATGACAAAATCGCCCGCCTGAAGACCGAGCCGGTCAGCCAACTCGGGATCCCGGGGGGCGTTGAGAAACGAGGCAAGGTCGAAGCCGCTGAAGATGCGGGTGTATTGCTCCGGCCGACCGATGCCGGCGGCGAGATATTGGCGGGTCATCGCCTCGGCCACGACGACGAAATGATCGGTGACGCGGCCGGCGAAGCGCTCGGCTGCGGTGAAAGCCAGATTCGCCGCCGGGCCTTGAAACGGGCCAAAACTCGGCCCGTGGATGGAATGAATCACGAGGGGAACGCCGGCCCTCCGGGCCGCCAAACGTCCCAAGATCCCGGCCTTGCCGCTGTGCGTGTGAACGATGTCGGGCCGGCGTTCCCGGAAGAGCGCCGACAGTTTTTGAAAGGCAAGCCAATCGGTCCAAGGACGGACGGCGCGGACCAGTTCCGGCACCAGAGTCAGGCAGCCCACCCGCTCCACGATGCCCTGGAGTGAACCTTCCGTCCCTTCCGTTGGCCCGGAGATGAGGTCGACTTCCAGGCCGAGTTTGGTCCGCAGGCCCAGCACGGATGCGATGGTGTTCTCCTGGGCGCCCCCGACGATCAGCCGGGTGATGACATGGGTGACGCGCATCGCGGCGCAGCGCCTACCGGCCGGCTTTGAGCTGGCTCACGCGCGCCATTACGGTGCCGTATTCGGCGGTGTTGGTCGGAGCCAGCCGGAGGTAGCCCTCATAGTGCCGCAGGGCGACAGTCGGGTCCTTCTGCTTTTCCGCGACCTGACCGAGGCCGAACTGGAAGATGTGCTCGTCGGGAAACTTGCGGGCGAGGTTCTCGTATTCACGTTTGGCTTCGGTGAGCCGATCCATGCGCAGGAGGCAGATGGCGCGGTTGGCCTTCGCGGCCGCATTGTCCGGCGACACGCGGATCGCGTTTTCCAGCATCAGGAGCGCCCGATCAAACTGGGAGCGATCCATGAAGATGGCGGACAGGCGCATGAGGGGGCCGGGGTCGCTGGGCCGAACCCGGGTCCACATCTCCAACAAGGGAATCGCCTCGTCGATCTTGGGCAGGCTCAGGTAGTAATAGCTGAGCAGGTCGAGGAACTGCACGGCGTCCGGAAACTCCTTCAACTTGGCCCGCAACAGCCGTTCTGCGTCGTCGTTCCGCTTGAGCATGAAGAGGGCGGAGGATTCGATGTAGACGGCTTGCAACGTCTCGGCCGGCTGTAGGGCGCGCTGCTGGACGGCTTGGGCGGCTTTCAGCGCGAGTTCGTATTGCCCGACGATTTGATAGGCTTCGGCGAACCCAAGCAGCGGGCCCGTAAGGCCCGGATTCAGTTCGCCGGCGCGCTGAAAGGCGATGGCGGCACGGCGCACCAGCCGGTCCGGGGAATTGATCAGTCCACGTCCAGCCTTGGTCAGCAAGACGGGTTCGTCGATGGGACCGCCCTCATCGAAGATCTCGGCCGGATAACGTCCGGCGGCGAGCTTCTCGATGTCCAGCGCGGGCACCTCCTTCTTCCGGAGGGCCGCGTTGACGGCGGAGTTGATCTGGGCGGCCGTGTTTTTGTCGTTGAGCCGGAGGGCGAGCTCGAACTGTTTGGCCGCGTCGTTGTGGCGGTCCGCCTGCTGCAGGACAACTCCGGCGCCATTGGCGGCGCGAGACCAGACGGAGCAGGCCAAACGGCCGTTCGCGGAACCGTAGCGGGCCGCGGTCAGGGCCCGCTCCAACTGCGGTTGGGCAGCCTGCCACCATTGGACGGTCGCATCCAATTCGGCCGGTCCCAGTTTCGGTGGCGTGATCTGGTCGGTGGCGAAGCGCCGCAGTCCGAAGATGGCACCGGTTGGAACAGACCACGTCGATTCGGCCGGTATTCCCCGGCTTTGGTTCAGATAAAAGGCGTGATTGGTCTCGGCAGCGCGAGCGAGCAGGTAGAGGAATTGGCCGGCCACGTTTTCTTCCCGGGTGGCCATTTCCCTGAGTTCGGGCCAGTCAGCCCCGTGGCGGGCGGCGAGGGCGCGGCGATAAGACTGGGAAGCGCCGCGCGGGGTCAGCATTACAAGGTGGTCCACGCCCTTGTTTTCAGAGGCCAGCTTGAAGGTGACCAGTCCGTAGCTGAAGGAGTCATCCGCGAGGATGAGCGCCGGTTGGGCCGGCAGGGGCGCGGTCAGGGCGTCGGCCAAATCGCGCAACACCGGGCCGTTCGCCGCCCGTATCGCCGGAAAATTTTTCGCGAAGAGCGCGGCGGGGACTCCGGCAGTGGCGAGCAGGGAAAGTCCAAAACCGAGCTGGAGGAGCGCGCCGACTGCCGGGCCGGGTCGTTCCCAAGTCTTTTCCGGTTTGCCGGTGCCGAGCACAAGCAGGTAGCCGATGAAATAGCCGCTCGCGAGCGCCCCCGTGAAGGCCAGCGTCATCAGCGGGAGTCCGCCGCCAGCCGGGTCCAGATGGACCATCTTCCGCGGGCTGAATGCAGTATCGAAGGCGAAGTAGATGTTGCCGGCGAGCCAGGCCACTTGCAGCACGACGACGGTCACGGTATTCAGGATCGTCTCCATGCTCGTGCCCTTCGAGCCGAGCCAGCGGATGCCGATCAGCCAAAGGGGCAGCAGGCTGACGCCGGCAACGATGAGGCCGCGACCGCGGGGGACACCCAGCAGATACGCCTTTTGATTCGCCAGGATTGACTTGAGACCAATCCAGAAACCGAGGTCATCCCGCTGGGCAGAGAGCACCAGCGGTGTGAGCAGATAGAGGCACATGCCCGCGAGTCCCAGCGCGACCATTCTCGCAAGAAAGCCGGCATTAAAAAAGGACCACGCACGGATCCAGATGAGCGCTCCGAGGAAGGCCGGCGCAAAGGCGATCAGCGCCCAGTTGTTGGCGGTGCCGGCCCCGTAGGCAAAGGCGAACGCCCACAGCCACCGCTCGTTGAGGCGGACCCGGAATTCGAGCAGGCACTGGATCAGGAAGGCAAAGACCAGCAGGTCGAGCATCTCGCCGGTCAGGGTGGTGGCCTGTTCCCAGAAGGTCAGCTGCAGCCCGAGCAGGCCGGCGGCGAAGACTGGCGGCGCCCAAGTGAAGCGACCGCGCATCGGCCCGCCGTCGCCCTGTCCCCGCATCCGCTGCTCGCGGGTGCGGTCGTGGGGCAGCAGGCTTACGCAGCGGGCGAGGATTCCCACCACGCCGGCCGCGCAGACGGCCGCCAGCACGTTGGAAAACGCGGGCAGCTTCGCCATCTCGACGCCTTTGAGTGGCAGCGTGAGCAGGTAAAGCAGGGGCGACGTGAGCAGCATGTCGCCGTCCCGGCCGGTGACGCGGGACATCACGTCCAAACTGTTCACGCTGACCCAGGGGTTCAACGTGAGGAGGTAAAGAATCAGGAATCCGCCGGCTAGCGCCCAAGGGAGCAGGCGCCGCACAAACCCGCTGGATGCGGTCGATTTTTCAGCCATAGGTGAGTCGTCCCCACCCGTTGGCGAGGCAAAGGGCCTTGAGGCAATCAAAACC
>JAYUSF010000123.1:0-5965 GCA_043755815.1 Verrucomicrobiota bacterium | reverse complement strand
CCCGTCCGCCGCACGTTCAGCGTCAGCGTCCCCCCGTTCTCCGCCACGCCGTTCGTCACCACCGCCCAGTTGAACTGCGAGTCGTTGTCCCGGACCGTCACCACCGAGGTCGTGTTGCTCCCCGCCAGCGCCGTCCCGCTCGACGGGCCCGACAGCTCCAGCTCCACCGTCTCGTCCCCCTCGATGTTCGTGTCGTTCAGGATCGGCACGGTGAAGGACAGATTGGTGACGTTGACGTTGAAGGTCAGCGTGCCACTCGTGCTGGTGTAGTCGCTGCCCGCCGTGGCCGTGCTATTGGTGGTGGCGCCATAATCAACGGTATTGACTGCCGAGAATCCGCCCCGCCGCCAGACGGTCACCGTCGCGCTGCCGCCATTCTCCGCCAGGCTCACCAGCGGCGTCCCGAAGAGGAACTCCACGTCGTCCTCCTTGATGGTTACGACCGAACTGGAGATGGTCCCGAGCGCGGCGTTCGTCGGGCTCGAAAGGGTGAGGGTTAAGGTTTCCGAGCGCTCGATGTCCGTGTCGTTGATGATCGGCACCGTGATCGTCCCCGTCGTCACCCCGTCCGCAAAGCTCACCGTCCCGGAGACATTGGTGTAGTCGGTCCCGGAGGTCGCCGTTCCCGCCGTGATTGCGTAGTTCACGCTCGCCGTGCCGTTGGTCGTGCCGGTGCGCGCCAGGTTCAGCACCACGTTGGTCGCGCTCTCCAGCACGCTGTAGGTCGCCGACGCCAGTCCGAGGACGATGTCGTTCTCGGCAATTGTCACCGTCAGAGGCGTATTGACGCCCGCGACGCCACCGCTCGGTGCCGACAGGGTCACCGTGAAGGTCTCATTCGCCTCGGCGAGCGAATCATCGATGATCGGGATGGAAACCGTCTTGTTGGTCTCTCCACCGGCGAAGCTGACCGTTGAGACGGTCGTCGTGTAATCCGTGTTCGCCTTGGCGGTGCCCGCAACGGTGGTCACCTTGATCGTGCAGGCGTTCGTGATCGTCCCGGTGCGTTCCAGCGTCAGCGTCACGCTGCCGGCATTCTCGGCCACGCTGACCACGTTGGTCGTAAAATTCATGATGGTGGCCCCGTCGAAGAACGCCGACACCGTCGCCACGCTGTTGGAAATGCTGAGCGCGTTGTTGGCTTCGGCGAGTTGACCGACCGCAACGCCCGTGGACGTTCCCAGATAGTTCACGTCCGGATTCGAGAAGTAGGGAATCCGCGTGCCGGGCGCATAGGCCATCACGGTCCGGTAGGTGGTCCCGGACACGTCAAACCGGTAGCCGTAAGAGTAGGACTGCGCTCCGGAACCGGTGGCGTTGCCGCGGTCGTGATTGCATCCAAGATTGTGACCCAACTCATGGGGGAAGGTGTAAGCTCCCGTTAGGTATTGCCGTTTCACCACGCTGAAACCGTAGGACGCGAAATTGGTCGAGACCGGCGACATCATGTAGCCCAGTCCGGCATAGGTGCTCATGCTTTCGACCACCAGACACACCAGGTCGGCGCCGTATTGGGCGCGCAGCGTCTGGGTCGCGTCGAGCTTGCCGTCTGAAGGTGCCTGAAGGCGGGTGAGGTCAGTGTTGGCGTCGCCCGATTCGGTGTAGGTCACTTCTCCTCGATAGACGAGGTTAAGCTGCGCCGCTATCCCGCTGTTTGAATAGCAGGTGTTGGCCTCGGCGATGGCGAGATCGATCTGGCTCTGAATGCCCGCGACACCGCCCGCCCCGACGCGCGCCGCCGGCGTATAGAGGACCATTACGTCAATCACCGGAGAAGCATCCCCGCGCGGAACCAGCACGTCACCGGAGCCGTCGCCGCCGGTGGGCTTGGGCGCCGTAATCGCGCCACAGGTCGTGGATTCGGCCGGATCAAGTTCGGCAATCTGGTAGAGCCCCTCCCCCGCGTAGGTGATCTGGGCAATGTCCGCCCCCGGGGTGAAGACCGTCGCCGCGAGGGTTTCCTCATTGCCACTAATGAGCACCAGGCTTCCGGGAACACCCTCCACCACTCCGCGGGCGGTGAATCGTCCGCCAGGAAGATAGTCGGTGCGCTCAATCAACGCGGCGACCTTGCGGTCGGCAAAGAGTCCGATCTCGAGGCGCGAACCCGGCCGGCGCAGGGCTGCGGGTGCCGACCGGTGTAACGGCGAAGCCTTGTCGGTCATCATGCGCGGGTTGAGCACGGCGAGTCGCGCGCGGCGCAACCCGCGGTCGGCGGCCGGCGGGGCCGCGGAGCGGGCGATCCGCGTCTCGGCGGTCGGCAGGAAAAGCGAGGCCGATTCCTCCTGACCAAACGCGCCATATGGGGCGAATCCCAGCAGCAACGCCACCAGGGCGAATCCGCAGCGAAGTGCGCTCAGGGTTGATTGGGGCTGGGCAGGCAGCACGCCCGTCCGGGGGTTCAGATTTGAGTCCATGGCACTTTCGGGGGAACCCGAATGGGTGGCCGGAAGAGGCCGGGCCCACTCGATTGTGTCCGCCAGAACAACCTGCCGACCCCGCGGGAAATCCACAGAGTTCGACCAGGTGCTTTGACGGGCGAAAAACATAACGTCGCCACTGCATCGGCCATGAGCCCTGAAACTTAACGGGCGGCGGCTCACTCCGTCGGAAGTAACCAATCATGGCTATGGCTCCGGCTGTTTCCTTTGCCCGCCACTGCGTCCCTGCGATCCTCCTTCCTGTCCGGCGCTGATGCCGGGATGACTCCTGATGCCGGTCGCCACTCCTGAAAGCAAATTACCGCCCGTCACCGCCGCCCGCGCCCTTTGGGGCGTCGCGGGTTTCCTCCGCCGGCGGCCGGGGATGGTGGCCCTGTCGCTCGGGCTCCTGCTCGTCAACATCACGATCGAGCTCTCCCTGCCGCAGTTGCTCGGCAACGCCATCAACTCCCTTGGGCTTCCGGCCGGGGTTTCAACCGGATTCTCGCTCGGCCGCACGGTCGCGATCTTTGTCGCGCTCGTGGCGCTCCGGACCGTGGTGGGCTTCGTCCTCGGCCCAATCCGCAACCTGACGGCGCAGCAAACGCTCGGCGACATCCGGGCGGCCGTTTACGACGCCCTCCAGCGCCGGACATTTTCATGGCATGACAACGCGCGGGTCGGCGAACTGATCTCCCGTGCCAGCACCGACGTGGGCCGACTGCAGGAGTTCATGTTTGTCTGCCTGCTGTTCAGCGTGGACCTCCTGGCCGGCCTGACCGGCACGCTGGGCCTGATCTTCGCCCTGAGCCCCTTGCTGGGAGGACTGACGCTCGCCGCCATGGTCCCGACCGTCGGCGCAATGGCCTGGTTCGCCCTGCAGCTTCAGCCGCGCTGGCGGAAGGTGCACGAACGCCACAGCGCCATGAGCACGGTGATCCAGGAAAACATCGCCGGGGTGCGGGTGGTCAAGGCCTTCGCCCGCGAAGCCGCGGAAGTCGCCAAGTTCCGGGTGCGCAAGGATGCCTTCCTCGTGGAACTGTTTGACGCCGTGAACTACTGGGCGGCCCGCGTCCCGTTCGCCCAGTTTCTCTTCGGGCTCGGCGTGCCGCTCGTGCTCTGGGCCGGAGGCCGGCAGGTCATCGGCGGCCAATTGGCGCTCGGCGATCTGGCCAAGGCGGTGTTTTACCTGCTGGCCCTGGGCGGCCGAATCGGCGTGATCGGCCAAGTCACGAACATCCTCCAGAACGCCAGTTCCGCGGCCCAGCGCCTCCATGAGATTCTCCACAGCGACGACGCCCTGCGACCGCCACCCGGCAACCCGATCACGCCGGCCACCCTGACCCGCGGTGCGGTGCGTTTCGAGAACGTCTCGTTTTCCTACGCGGCCAGACCGTCGCTGCGCCTGGAGACCGAGCCCGAGAAGCCTACCGGTCCAGTCCTCCCTCCGAAAAACGCCCGTCCGCTCGCCCTGTGCAACCTAAGCTTTGAGATTCCGGCAGGCGCGTCGGTGGCGTTGGTCGGCCCTACCGGGGCCGGCAAGTCGACGCTGCTCTCGCTGATTCCGCGCTTCTACGATCCGACGGAAGGCCGGGTGCTCCTCGACGGACGGGATGCGCGTGAGTTCGACCCCGGCCAGCTTCGGCGCAGCGTCGGAATCGTCTTTCAGGAGACCTTCCTGTTCAGCGCCTCGGTGGCCGAAAACATCGCGTTCGGCCGTCCGGATGCGCCGCGCGAGGAAATCGTCCGCGTCGCCCAGGCCGCCCGGGCCCACGGGTTCATCGCCGAACTGGCGGCCGGCTACGACACCGTCATCGGTGAACGCGGCATCTCCCTGAGCGGCGGCCAGCGCCAGCGGCTCGCGATCGCCCGCGCGTTGCTCCTGAACCCGCGGATCATCCTGCTCGACGACGCCACGAGCGCGATAGACCCCAAGACCGAGCGCGAGATCCGCGACGCCACCGCGGAGCTCTGCCGCGGACGAACCACGCTTATCGTCGCCCAACGCGCCTCCACCGTCCGCAACGCCGACCTGATCCTCGTGCTCAAGGACGGCGAACTCGTGGAGCAAGGCCGGCACGCCGACCTGATCGCGCACGGTGGCGTGTATCGGGGGCTGTTCGAGACCCAGCTCGCGGACCAAACCAGCCAAACCTAGCCGGATGCCCGCCCACGACGACATCGCCCTGGATGAGGAGTTCGCGCAGACGAAGATGCGGGGTTCCCTGCTCCGTCGCCTCTTTGCCTACACCCGGCCCTATCGCCGGACCTTCCTCCTCAACCTGGTCCTGACCATCCTGGCGACCGCTTCGACCTTGCTCGGCCCGCGGCTGATCCAACACGGCATCGACCGTTACCTGTTGCCGGCTTTCAGCGGTGCAGCGGGAAAGTCCGCCGCTACCGCCGCTACCGCCGAAGTCATCGGCGCCGCCAACCGGGGCATCCTCATCGTCAGCGGACTTTATCTGGTGAACCTGCTCTTGGGTTGGGCGCTTTCGGCCGGCCAGGTTCGCGCCGCCATCACCATCGGTCAGGGCGCCATGAACGACCTGCGCCTCGGCGTGTTTGAGCACATCCAGCGGCTCTCCCTGAACTATTTCGACCGCACGCATCAGGGTCGCATCATCGCCCGCGCTGACACCGACATCGACTCGCTCGACCGCATTCTCACCTGGGGCGCCACCCAACTGCTGTCGAGCGTCGTGACACTGCTCGGCGTCATTGCGCTCATGCTGCACTATGACTGGCGGCTCGGCCTCGCCGTCTGCGCCGTGCTCCCGCCGCTCGCGCTGGCCACGCGTTGGTTCCACGTGCAGGGACGGGAAGCTTATCGCCGCCTGCGCGGCACGATGTCGCGTCTCACCGCCGCGATGGCCGAGAACATCTCCGGCGTCCGCGTCGTTCAGGCGTTCGGCCGCGAAGAGGAAAACCTGCGCCGATTCGGCGAACTGCACGACGACTTCACCGCCCGCTGGGTGACCTCGTCCCGGGTTTTCCACACCTACATGCCGCTGGTGAACCTGCTGGCCGGCCTGGCGACCGCCACGGTGCTGGGCTACGGCGGCTGGCGCGTGCAGCACGGCCAGATGACGGTGGGCGAACTCGCCGCGTTCGTGCTCTACCTCGGCCTGTTCTTCGGGCCGATCCAGACCATGGGCGACCTCTACAACGCCATGCTCTCCGCCGCCGCCAGTGCGGAACGCATCTTCGCCCTGCTGGACACCGAACCGCAGGTCCGCGACCGCGCCGCCGCCCCGGCTTTGCCCGCCCTTCACGGCGACGTCACGTTCGAGAACGTCTCCTTCCGCTACGACACCACTCCGGCCGACCAATGGGTGCTGCGGGAAATCAGCTTCACCGCCCGCGCCGGCGAAACCATCGCGCTCGTGGGTCACACCGGTTCGGGCAAGACCAGCGTGATCAGCCTCCTCGCCCGCTTCTACGAACCGCAGCAAGGCCGGATCGTGCTGGATGCACGAGGTGCAGGAGTAGTGGAGTCTTGGAGTGATGGAGTCGCTCCGCCTTCCCCAGACTCCAAGACTCCA
>JAYUSF010000122.1:0-20397 GCA_043755815.1 Verrucomicrobiota bacterium | reverse complement strand
CCGGCCCGGTGGCGCCCGCCGGGGGAGCCACCGGGCCGGGATGCCGGAGCCGGGAGCGGAGGCATGTCCGCGGGGTGATTGGTGAGACTGAGCCGGCGCAGTTCCTTGGAGCCAAGCTGACGTTTGGCCGTGCAGTAAACGGAGCGACCGTAGCGGTCGTAGGCTTGGCTGCGGGTGATCGTCCGCTTCACGGCCCGGTCAAACGGGGTCGGTTCGTCGCCCCGATGATGATACGCCGGGAAGCCCGTCATCGTGCAGTCATACCAAAGTCCTTCGAGGCAAAGGAAAGCCTGCCGGCTGTTGACCCAGCGTTGTGGTGGGGCAAACCCGCTCCGCAGTTCCGACCATGCACGACGGTGTTCCCGCCGGGATGCCAAAGGCACTTCGCAGAGGAGCCGGATGACCGGGTGCACGTAGAACGGCGTCCAGCGTGGCGCGGCTTCTTTGACCGGCTTCTCAATGCCCGGCGCGAAGAACCAGCTCCGGCCGTAACACCAGACCCGCCCCTCGCGCAGGAACGTGTGGCGGTGCACGAACTCCAGCAGGTGGGTCTTGATGTGCGCACGCACGATGCTGTCGGGTTTGATGACGGCGCAGGCCTCGGAATACACGTCGTTCCATGGCCGACCCACCTGTGAGCGCAGCCAGCGGCGCAGTGGACCGAGCAGGTCGGTGAAGGACTTCCGCCGCGAATGCGGACGGCGCATGCCCTCGCAGCGGGGCAGGAGGTCGGGGTCGAGGTTCGCGGGCCGCAGCGGTTTGCCGGGACCGGGATTTCGGCGGGGTCGTTCGACGACGACTTTGTGCATGTCAGGGCGCATGGCAGTTGGTGGATGGTGGAGAGTGGAGAGTGGAGAGTGGATGGGAGAAGGCGGCAGCCGAAGCGGGTCCGGCCGCCGCCGTGGGTTGGGTTCATTCGGTGCGGGTCAACGCCCACGCGCCTTCGGGGGCGCAGTCGGGACCGTGTTCCGGCTCGCGCACGGGCGAGTGGCCCGCGGCGGTGGGGCGCACGCGGATCACGGAGCGCCGGCCGGGCTTGTAGCTGCGACGGACGAGGAGCTGGGCTTGGAAACGGAGAACAGGCTTGGGCATGGGATTCCTTTCTTGGTGGGTGTAAGAGCCGACGTGAGGAGGCTCATTCTGAAATTCGGAATGCGGATTTCGGAATGCGGAATTGGACTGAGCCTCCTGACGCCGGCTTCTACGGGTTGTTGGCTTACTGGCTGAGAAACAGTTCCCATTCGGCGACGCCGTGGGCGTTGCGGATGAGGGCGGTGACCGGAACTTCCCTGGGCGCGGAGGGCGCCCGGAGGAGCTTCAGACCGGCTTCGTGGGGCAGGCGGTTGCCCTTGCGGGTGTTCACCTCGCGGGCCGCCCAGACGAGGTTCTCCCACGAATCACGCCCGCCGCGGCTGCGCGGCACGACGTGGTCGAGGTTGCCTTCGCCCGGGCCGAGCACGCGCCCGGTGTATTGGCAGCGACCGCCGTCGCGCTCGCGGATGCTGCGGGCGTTGAGCGTTGGCCGGCGCTTGGGCACCCGCGCGAACTTCACCGCCACGATCACGGTCGGCACGCGCACGGGACCGCGAATGGTCTGCACCGAACGGTCGTCGTCACGCACGGGCAGCGTGAGCCATTCGGCCCAGGTCACGGGACGGATGGCTTCGCCGCTGACGTCGAGCGCGGTGACGGCGCTGGTCGCGAGCTGACAAAACGCCTCGGCCGGCGTGCGGGTGTTGATGGGCTGCCAGTTCCGGTTGAGCACCAGAACGACGGATTGGTGAAGGAGGCTCATGGTGGTGGGTGGGTGTGGTTTCGGAGACGAAATGGGTGAGGTGCGGCAAGGCAAGGTGCTGCCGGCGTCCCGCCGGCAGTGCCCAGCAATCGGACAATGTTAGGCGGACCAATAGGTTCCGCTCGGCCGACGGGTTCTGCAGCCAACTCGCGCTCGGCGGACCTGTTTCCGCCAGGGGTCGATTCCCGACTGCCGGCGGGACGCCGGCAGCACGTTACGGCACCCAGTGCGGATGGTCGGCGCCGCGGTCGTTGAAGCCGCGGGTCAGCAGGCGGGCTTCACTGCCATCGGCGTTCATCACCCAGAGGGACGGCATTTCGCCGGTCGCGGCACGGCAGAAGACGAGGTGCTTTGCATCGGGCGATTCGGCGGCGCGGCAGTCCCAGACTCCGGCGACGAGCGGCGTGAGTTCGGTCACAATGCCGGTCGCCGGATCCAGCCGGCAGATTTGCGTGCCGCCGCGCGCAGAGTCCGGCTTGTAGTCGCGATTGAAGTGATCCGTGTCAGGACGTTGCGGCTGGAATTCCCACGGCACCTTCGCGTCGAGCGAACGGCGCGCGAACAGGATCTGCCCAGAGCGGGTCCACAGCGGCATGTTCGAGCCGCCGCCGCGCAGTTGCGGATTGCCGTAGGTCGCGCCGAACCAGTTGGCCTGGCCGCGCGTGAGCACGCGGTGTTCGGAACCGTCCGGACGCCCAACGCAGAGGTCCGCCCAGTCGTGGCCGGGATCGGATTTGAAATGGCAGTCCTGATAGAGAATCCAGCGGCCGTCGGGCGACCAACTGGTGCCGAAGTAAAGATGCTCCGGATCGCCGGCCACGCGGATGCGATCCGAACCGTCGGCGTCGCAGGTCCAGATTTCGTAGCCGCGCGGGCTCGCGAGGTGGAACGCCACGCGGCGTCCGTCGGGGCTCAGGCTCAGGCCGTAGGGCAGCCCTTCGCCGGCCTTCGTGAACTCGCGCGCGTCGGTGCCGTCGAGGTTCATGCTGAAAATTTGGCCGACCTTATTGCGCACGACCTGCACGAGGATGCGTTCGTCGCTGAGCAGCAGCGCAGGCGTGTAGAAGACGGCGAGGCGTTCCCGGTTCGCGATCTCGGTCAACGTGCCGTGGTCGAGGTCGTGCAGCCAAAGGTGCGTCGGCGTCTGCGTGTAGTATTCCTCGAAGGGTCGGCCGGGGCCATCGCGCCGCGGCTCCATGCTGAGGAAGATGACGCGGCCGTCGGAAAGGAAGGGACCCGGCTGCCAGGTGGCCTGACCGGGCACTTGGAAGTCGAAGTGGTGCAGCCCCGAGCCGTCGGCCCGGATCATCGCGGTGCGGCCGTCCGAGGTGAAGAACAGGCGCGGTGCCGCGTCGCCGCCGGGCCGATGCCGGCAGCCCACGGCGGCCAGCAGGGGAGCGGAAGCGGCGGTGGCGAGGAACTGACGGCGGGTCATGCGGTTGAGGCCAAACGTTGGTGTGGATGAGCGTCAGGCGTCAATTGGCGATGCCCACCATGGACGGTGCCACCTCCCCAATCGTGGAAACCAATTCAGTTCGAAGTCCTCAGACGAAAACAACGGCCGGCAGCCCAGCCATGAAACGCCTTCGGCTCTGGCTCTCTGCCCATCGCGGCGCCTCTGAAGATGACTACTGGCGTCGATTTCCGAGCCGAAAGGAGAAGAGAGCCACCCCAAGGTCGGATTCCCTCTAGCCATGACTCGAAATTCAATCCTGCCGTGCTGATCCGGACGACGCTGTCGTTTCGGCGACGGCGGCGGACAATGGTCGCGGGAGCTGGAATTGAACCATCGGGATCAGGAATATGAGGCCTGGTTTGGAACCGTCCGGTCCCGCAGACAACGGGGTGCTCTGGCGATTGAGCTACGGATCCATGAACTGGCGGGAAACGCTGGTAACGCTCCAATCGTCGTCTTCCGGCCGCTCTTGCGACGGCGGGTTAACAGACCGCTGGCCGGAACCTTTCCCCAAAACTGGCACGCCGCCCTGGTGCTGCCCCAGGCACATCTGGCTTTGGAGACCGGATTGCGCGGCTGGCGCGCGGCGTGTTCGTGCAGCGGACCGGGTGGCCAACCCGGCCGTCATCCGCCTGGATGACGCGTGAGAAATCCCGCCGCCGTGCTGCGTCTCCGCCGAACGGAGCTTCGAACGCTCCGGGGAGACTCCCCGGCCAGCCCGGAAGAACCCGGGCGCCGGACCATTTTTCAGCCAGAGCGGGCACGCCCCTGCACAAAGTGGAAATTGAAAGGGGCCACAGCATCACGCTCCCGGCCCCGATATGGACCAACAAAGAACAAACACCGTCGCAGGTCGTTATCGCTGCGGCCACAGGCGTTTCGCGGTGGACGTTTCGGTGTTTGGGGCACACCTCCTCCGAAGCCCTTCGTTGATGTAAACGGGGAAATTCATGGATGGCACCCGGGCCATCTTGCAGTTGGCGGATCGCCGTATCATACGGCGCCTGCGCGCGGACTCATTTCAGTTCTGATATCGTTTCGGTAACCGTCTTCGCCAATTTCGGGACAACAAAAAACCCTGCTCGCATGGGGCAAGCAGGGTTGGGAAATTCTTGTCCTTCAATTCCTCTACCTGCCGGCCACCTCCATTGAGTCATGAATTTCGGGGCGATAACCCTGACCATTCACGCCAAACCCGAGTTCGCCGCCACCCAGCGGCCATTCGCAACCCGAGGCTGCGAAGCCCGCCGTGCGCGGCTTGCTCAGTCTTGATGTTAAGTGACGGACGTTCATGTAATGTGCGCGCAGCTTGTAGGGAATCGGCTCATGTTAGGGCAACAGCTTTTGCAATGAATCGTTTCATCTGAATCACATGATGGGTTGTTTCATGCCCCCTTGGATTGCAGAGCGAAGGTGCGGGGAGGACCTAATCGCGAAAGTTCACGAAGCTGAGCGACGCGGGAAAATCCTCCCCCTTCACCGCGGCAATGACGGCCTGAAGGTCGTCACGGTTCTTGCCGGTCACGCGCAGTTCATCGCCCTGAATGGCCGCCGTCACCTTCAGGCCCGTGCCACGGATGAACTGGCTAATCTGCTTGGCCACGGCTCCCTCGATGCCCTGCTTGATCTTGATGGTCTGGCGGGCGTGACCGAGGGGGGAAAGTTCGGCTTCGCCCTGGTCCACGCTTTTGAGGCTGATCCCGCGTTTGGAAATCTTTCCGATCACGATTTCAACGAGGGCCTTCATTTTGAAGGAATCATTCGCGCGCAACTTGATCTCATTCTTTTCCAGCAGGATCTCCGCGTTGGCTCCTTTGAAGTCGAAGCGGGTGAAAAGTTCTTTCTGCGCCTGGCTGATGGCGTTTTCCAACTCCATCGAGTTGACCTTGGAGACGATGTCGAAGCTTGGCATGGCGTCAGGATAGGGAACCTGCCGGCTTTGAAAAGCAGGCACATGGGGACCGGGGGTCTTTGCAGATTTGTCCCAGTTTCTGTCCAAGCCCGGTGGACGGCATCCCGGCCGATGATATCTTGGCCCCGGTCCGTTCGGTCTCCGCCGAGCTTCTTCCTCGTCCATTGCCATGAACACACTTTGCCTTCCCCAACTCCTGACTGTCGCCGGTCTCGCCTTGGCCTTCGCCGGTGGCCCGACCCGGGTTTCAGCCGCCAACACTTTCTTCTCCTTTGAAGATGGAACGACCCAAGGCTGGGCCGTAAATGCTGCCGGCTGGGCCAATGGTTTCGGCACCGTGGGCGTCACCGGAGAACACGCCACGGATGGCGCGAAAAGCCTCAAAATCGACTTCATCGGCCAGTCTTTCAAGTGGGGCGGCCTCGCCGAAAACTACGGCAACCCGGCCTTCCTCGAAGCCATCAAGCCCGGCGGAAAACTTTTCCTCGACGTCTTCATTCCCGAGGCGAACGCGGGCATCTCGCACCTCGGCTTCGTCATCCAGCAACCCGACGTGACCGGCGACAAAGGCTGGCAACAGGTCTGGTTTTGGATCGGCGGCGCGACCGGCAGCTTCACGATTGAATTGCCCTTCGAACGCCTCGGTTCCGGCCCCGTGAACCTGCACCTCGGGCAAAACGCCACAGAGGGCACGCCGTTCACCGTGTTTGCGGACAACCTCCGCCTTGAGCCGAACCCGCCAGCCGGGCCGGCCCCGGTCACGTTGCAGTCGTTTGAGGACGCCTCCACCCAGGGCTGGGTGCTGAACAACGACTGGGGCAAGGGCTTCGCGACGCTGGAAAACGTCGCGGGCAATGCCACCGAAGGGAGCAAGGCGCTCAAGGTCACGTTCCCCGGCGATGCCTTTAAATGGGGCGCCTACAACCTCGACATCACCCAGCCCGCGTTTCTCGAAGCCATTCGCTACGGCGGCAAATTCCTTTTCGACCTTGTGGTGCCGGCCGACAGCGACGGCATCCAGAACCTCGGTTTCTCCTTCCAGCAGGCCGGCGTCGAAGGCGCGCTCGGCTGGCAACAGGTGTGGTATGGAGTCAACGGGCTGACCGGCACGTTCACCATGGAACTGCCCTTCCAGCGCACCGGCGGCGGCGCGGTCTCCTTGAACCTTGGCCAGAACGCCACGTCGGGAAAGACCTACACGGCCTACCTCGACAACCTGCGTGTCGCGCCTAATCCGGCTCCGCCGCAGGGCCTTACCCGGACCAACCTCACGACGCTGTTTTCGTTTGAAGACGGCACGGCCGAAGGGTTCGAGGTCAACAGTCAGGGCTGGGGTCTGGCCTTCACCTCGCTTGAAGGATTCGAAGGCAACGCCACCCACGGCAACAAAAGCCTGAAAGCGACCTTCCCGGCCGGCGACTTCAAGTGGGGCGCCTTCGCCAACAACATTGTGCGGCCCGACGTCCTGAGCGCGGTCTCGGAAAATGCCACGCTGCTGGTGGACGTGTTCATTCCGGAATCCGTCACCACGGTCCAGCACCTCGGCGTATCCCTCTCGCAGCCCGGGGCAACCGGCGGCAAGGACTGGCAGCAGACTTGGTTCTTCGTCGGGGGGAAGACGGGGCGGTTCACGATTGATGTGCCGTTTACGCGCGAAAACGACAAGGCCATCAACCTGAACCTCGGCCGCAATTCCACGGGCGACACTGAAGCCGTGGTCTATTTTGACAACGTCCGCGTCGTCAGCACCGAACTGGTCGGGGCCAAGCCGGGCACTGCCAAAGCCGGCCGAGCGGCGGTGGCCGGCCGGGTGAAACTGGAATTTGCAGGCGCGCTCGAAGCGGCCGACAGCCCGGCCGGACCGTTTCAACTCTTGGCGAATGTCACCAGCCCGCTCGAACTGGATCCGGCCGTCGTTGGCCCGCAGAGATTCTACCGGGCCCAGGGGCAGCCCATCGTCTTTCTGCAGGACGACTTTGAGGGCGCCGGCTCTGGCTGGACGGCGAATTACGTCAGCGGTTCCGCGGTGGTCGCGCCTTGGGAACGCGGCACGCCGGCGTATCCCGACGAAATCACGTTCGCCCATAGCGGTTCGAAGGTGTGGGCGACCAGCCTGATTACGCCCTACGGCGACGGCATCGTCGTCGCGCTCCGGTCGCCCGTCATTGACCTCAGGGAGGCCTCCACGGGGGCTCGGCTGTCGTTCTACGACCTCCTCGACGCCGGCGGTTTCGAGGGCGATGGCGACAAGGTCGAAGTCTTCGTGCGCACCGAGGACGGGACGGTTCTCACGGGCGCCGAAAGCGCGATCTGGACCGGCAAACGTTCCTCCGCCGGCCCCTACTTCTTTCAGCGCCGGGTCGTGGATTTACCCGCGGTTGCGAATGGCAAGAAGGTGAAACTGGAATTCCGCCTGACGAGCGACGCCGCAGGCGGTGGCCTGCAAAAGGGCTGGATGGTGGATGACGTCAGCGTTTACGCGAGGCCATAACCCGCCAGAGGTCGCCCGTTTCAAAACCTGCGGGGCCTGCCACCGCGTTCGTCCCAAAAACGTCGCGGCCTGCGTTCGCTTAAACGCAGGCCGTTTCGTTTTGGAACCGTCCAGAACTCTCCCAATTCTCCTCGGAGCAGGCACAGAGCGTCAACGTCGGCGCCCGCTTCAGGAACGGTAATCCGTTCGGTTGCGCCGCCGCCATAGGGCGAAGCCAACGATGCCGGCGCTGAAAAACACGGCGTATTCCTCGGGCTCTGGCACCGCGGAAAGGGTATCCACGCTGACGTTGTCGAAGTGGAAGGCCGCAGCAGCGGAAGTCTCGGCCGGAGTTTCGAGCAGGAACCGGTCGAAGCTCGTGATGTTCGTGGCCGTGAAGCCCTGGAGCTTTGGGGTGGTAAGGTCATCAAGATACAGCCGGAGTCCCGTGCTGCCCCCAAGGTTACGGATCTCCAGGCGCACGGTGTGGACGGTCGTGCCGTCGGTGGTGGTCTTTGACGGATCAAAGAGCAGCGTCGCGCCGTCGCTGTCTGGCGGTGGGGCGGTGAGCACGCCCGGCTGGTTATCAAGCAGCATGCCGGCGAAGAGGTTCACCGAATTGGCCTCGGAGCGCAGTTGGTAGAAACCGCCGGTGCCGGGCGTGGCGTTGTCGTAGTGGGTGATGTCGGCGTGGAAGCCCTGATCGTCGTCGTAGGCCGCCGTCCCGGCACTTCCGTAAAGGCCGAAGCGGACGAAGTTGGCCTGCATCACCGCGGTCGGTGCGCCCGTGTAACGATAGTCGAACTGCAGGTAGATGCCGTCACCGACCCCCAGCGAGGTTATCGCAAACGACGTCATGAGGTTGTTCTGAAAGCCGGTGCCCCGTGCCACCTGCGAACCGGCGCCGAAACTGGCGTCGTTTGCCACTTCCCACCCGGCTTCGGTGGTGTAAGCGCCGGGCAATGGGCCCAAAGCATAGGAGTCGAAATTCTCGATAAAGACCGAGGCCGAAGTGGTGACGGTGGCCGTCAGGGCCGTCACACCCAGTTGCAATAGTGTCAGTGGTTTCATTTGGTTCCCAATCTCCGACCGGACCATTTCCCCGTGTCCCGTTCGAAGCGGTTTGCGAGAAGCAGCGCCCATGCCAGCAAGGACCGGGGGAATGCGGCCGAGCATTCAGAGCAGCTTCGCGAAGTTGGCCGCCACCCAGCCGATGAGCGCCGCCACGCCAAGGCCGGCCAATAGTGCGAGCAGAAGGGTGGCCCACCAACTGAGCGGAATGCGCAGCGGCACCCCCGTGCCGGCTTCCTTGTGCTGGTAGAGGCGGTGGGCGACCATCAGCGCCGTCGCTGCCACCCCGGCCGCCAGCGGAACCGCCAGTCGGCCGTTGAGCCGGTCCCAGATTGCTTCTTCGGCCAGGAAGCCAAGGCGCAGGGTGGCCAGCGCGCCTAACGCACCCCACAGCCACGAGGTGAAGGCCACCGTGCGGTTGCTGGCAAGGGCCGCGACCGCGAAGCCAAGGGCGAAGACGGCGAACGGGGCGGCAAAGACCAACCCATAGAGCATCTCCGGCTGGCGCACCTCGATGGTGGCGAGGCCGGTATCAAGGAAGACGCGGAAGAGCACATCCGAGAAGTTCCGGTCCAGCGCCAGCACATCCATGACGGTCAGGGCTACCAGCCAGGTGGCCCCGACGAGGAAGCGGGCCGTAAAGCGCTGGGCGCGGGTTGGTGGGAACGCGAAGCTGAACTCCTCGCAGCCATGGATGACGTCGGCCCCACCAAAGGCCGGACCCGCGACCAGCGCGAAGAGGAAGCCGACCATCAGCACCCAGAGGGGATGCGCCACCAGCGGCAGCAGCCAGACCACTGCGAGCCAGCCCACCAAAAAGCACAGCAGGAGCCGGCTGTGCATGAACCACTCGCTCCAGAACAACGCCCCCCACACCCTTCCGCGCGAAGGCTTCGGGTGGGAGTCCCGCAGTTCGTCATCAGTGACGACACGAAGGCTGGGTTTGGTGGCGACGGACATGCGGTGGCGGATGCGTTCTAGCGCTCGGGCGGGACCGAGTCGGCATAAAACTCCCACGGATAGTCGGCCCCGGGAACCGGCTGGGCGGCGGTCGTGGTCAGTTCACCACCCACGCCGCCCGTTCCGGCGGAACGGAAGATCTTGCGCGGAACCACGGCCCCATCGCGCTGTGCCCGGAACGTTTGGCCTTCCCAGTTCATGTAGGGTTTCGCCGTTCCCGTCGGTAACGAGGCGGCCGGGACCTTGACGCCATGGAGTTGGCAAACGGCGATGCCTGCCTCGCGGCCCAACGATGAAAGGCGCTGCCACGCGTGCAGGCGCCAACCCAAAGTGTGCAAATAGGAGAACGACGCGGATTCCACCGACTCGGCCAGTTCCGCCTGCCAGGAACCGGTTTCGGGATTGCCGAACGCCGTGCGATCAATGTTCCACGGTTCCTGCGAGGCGTTGGCGACATTTCCCCACGCGGCATTGGTTGAGCGGGTTGCCCGCAACGCCGGGTCACTCGGACAGAGCAACGTGCGGGTTTCGGCCAGCCAGGCGGCCCGTTGGGTGAGGCGGGAAACGGAACGGGGCCGCTTTCCGGTCTCGGTGGTGTAAACCTCGGTGGCGACGGCAATCTGGCGAAGGTTTCCGGAGCATGCCGTCTGCTGAGACCTCAGCTTCGCGCCCGCGATCGACGACGTGGCGAGCGTCGCCAGCACCGCCACGAGCGCGATGATGGTCAGCAGTTCAACCAACGTGAAGGCTTTCGCACTGGGCGACGGCGGAGGTGATTGGGTGGCTCGCCACGCCTGATGGCACCTGCTGGCGGTCATGGTTGCCGGGGCGCGTGCCATAGACCGTAGGCGCCTCGCGCCAACCAGAGACCGTCCCCCGCGGTCGCATCTGCCGTCGTGAGGTCACTCCACAACGAACACGGCCGCTCGGCGGCGCCAAGCAGCGACAACGAGTTTGGCGCTCCCGCGGACAGGAACAGGAAACTGTCGCCGGTCGTCGCGACGACGACGTCGCCGAAGTTCTGGAACGATCCCACCGCCGTGCTCACCGGCAGGCTCCCATACTTGTCAAATTTGCCGGCACCGGAGACGGCCCACGCTTCGATCACGGGAGTCTCATTGACCGTGGCCCCGGACTTGGTCAGCAGGATCTGCCCGTTGGCGCGAACGAGCATGGGTTGAGCTCCGCTCATCCCGCCGATCGGCAATGAGTCCACGAGGCTGGCGCTGATGCCGTCGTAGGCGAGGGCGAGCAGTTCGGCCGGCTTGGCGGCTTGTTCGCCCCACGCAGGCTGGCCGTCGCGGAGGGCGTAAACGAGTTGGCCGGCATGCGACACGCCCGCGAGATCTGCCGGCAGGGGCGTCGGTGGCCGGACGACCGGATCCGCCGGATCCGCGAAGTCCACCACGTGCAGCCGGTAGGTGTTTTGCCAGAGCGTCCCCGTCAAACCGGTTCCGTCCTTTGGCAAGGTCGGATCGCTCACGTTCTCGGTCGAACGTTCGCTCACGAACACTTTTCCATCTGCGACAAACGCGGCGGAAAATTGGGTCCAACCATTGGTCGAAGTGAGCCGCTCGGCGGAGACGAGCTTCGGCTCCGCGGTCCCGACATCAAAGGCAAGCAGGTTGCGCGCGCTGGTGCCCCACCAATTCCACCAGGGCCCGGGGAATATGCCGATGGGATTCATCACGTCTGTGTTCAAGGCCGCGAAGGAGATGCTCAGGTTCCCTCGGGCCGGGCGAGCGGGAATGGCGAACGAAGGCCCCCATCCGCCTCCCACCGAGCTCCGTTCCGTCCAAACGAGCGTTTGGCCATCCGTCCAGAGCGCATCGAGATTAAAACCGCTCAGCCCGGCGGGCAGCGCCCGCTGATCCTGGCCCACGATTTCCAGCCGGTCGCCGGTCCACGCGACGACGCTGAAGGCGCTTTCCGCGGGAATGGGGATCGCCCGCCATTCGGAGTTCACGAACACATTCGTCTCCACAACCGGCGGCTGGGGTGCCAACTCCATCCGCACGACCGGATTGGTGACGAGCACATCGGGCTGCGGCACGATTTCCATCCGCCAGACCCACTTGTTCGTCTTGTAACCGGGCGTATCCGGCAGTGGCGGAACTTCAATCGTGCGCCAGACTTGCGTTAGGTTGGTCAGCGGCGGCTGCGGTTGGGCAGTGACCACGAGATTGGTGATCCAAATCCATTTCGGCGGCTGTTCGCGGGTGGTGACCACTTCATTGGTCGTGCGGATCTCGTCGTAGCGGAAAGTTTCGGGCTGGTGTTGGAGCAGATAAAGACGCCCGTCGCGAACGTCGGCGCCGATCACGGGCAGGCTGAGCAATGGCAGCGTGGCCAGGGCAGCCTCAGGTTCCGTGGTGCGAGTGAGCACGACGCGAGGCGTCGGATAGTAAGCCAACTGCACCAACCGGTCGCCGGCCACGAAAACCCGGTCGACTTGGTGGGAGAGCGGGAGTTCGCCGCGCACCTTCGGTTGGTCGCGGTCGGAAATGTCCGCCGTCAGCACGGCGTCGCCAGCGAGCGAAACGACCCGGTCGCCGATCAATGTCGCGCGCCGTGCCGGGAAGCTGTGATTGATCACCCCCCGTGCCTTGAGCGCCCTGGCGGCGCGGTCGTAGTCCACGAGCTGCATGCCGCTGAACCAGCCGTTGACCTGTGTCGGTTTCTGGCCGGACCACGGCACGAGCAGCAGACCGGCCTCCGGCAAGACCGCGAGCGCCTTCTCATCGTTGTTCGCCTCGGTCCACGACCAACCTTCACCGAGCAGCACCTTGCTGAGCAGCCCGGGCTTTGCCGCGTCCTTCACGTCGAAGAGTGACAGCGCGGCGCGCCCGCCCTCAACCCCGACGGCAAGCAGTTGGTCGCCCAGCGGATGCAGGTAATTCGACCAGCCTGGCACTTCTAGCTTGCCTTGCACCACCGGTTTTTCCGGATCGCTCAGATCCACGATCCAGAGCGGGTCCACGCGCAGGAACGTGACGACATAGACGCGGTTGCCCTCGAAGCGCGTCCCGTGGACCTGCTGGTTCTGGACGAGCGTGAGTTCGGCGAGCCGGGCCGGTTGGTTCGGTTCGGCGAGGGAGAACGTTTCCAGCACGGCCCGCGGCGGCTGCCACGTCCACTGTTCGGTGACTTGGCCGGTGGCGGGATCAACGACCGGCTGGAGGGTGCTCGTGTTGCCCGCCTCGGAGACAACCGTCAGCACCTCGCCGTTGAGGCCCAGCTTGAACTTGCTGTCCACCCGGCCGGCGGTCAGGAGCGCACCGGCCTGCCGGACTTCGCCGCGCTGGTCGCTGATGTCGAAGGCGATGACCGCCTGGTTGCCGGCGACAGCCCAGGCCGCCAGCCTTTCGTTCGGGGCCGGCGTTCGGGAGCCGGTGGTGGCGACGAACAGCCAGCGGTCCGTTGCCGAGATCGCGTTGGGCATGGCTGCGAGCTCCACCGCAGCGCGGACACCCGGTTGGCGTGGATCGGCCAGGTCAATTCCGGCTACGGTCGTGCGCGGTTCGCCCTGCCGATATACCAGCCCAGTGCCGCTGGGATCTGGTTCCGGAGGAGGCTGGAACCAGGTGAAGCTGGCCGTGTAAATCACGTCGCCGACCAAACGGCTTTCGCGGACCGAACCCGCGAGCGGCACGCGTCCCTGCAGGCTCGGCTGACCGTTGCGCACGGCCACCAATACGACTTCGGAGTTTCCGTCGCAGCCCGACTGGGTCAGCAATGCCAGCCAGATCGTCCCATCGCCGGTGTCCGCGGGCAGCCGATACATCTGCTCGCCCCAATCGGCGAGCGCCAGCGATCCTCGCAACGCGGGAGCGTCGGGATGGGTCACATCAATCACCTGCAGCCCGCGTTGCTGGTTGAAGAAGTAAATCGTGTTCCCATCCACCTTCCAGATGTCGGACTCCACCACGGCCCTGGTCGGGCCAGGAGTGCCCGCGGAATCGGTGATCGTGGAATTGAAAACCACGGCACCCAGTCCCGGCGTGTCGAAACTGTTTACTCCGCCTCGGAACCCTCCGGCAGATGGATTTTGAATCACGGGGGCGAACGTCTTCACCCCTTTGAAAAAAGTCGGCGGCAGATCCAACTCCGTCGCGGATTCCTCACGCACCCGAAGCAGTTCCGCTTCGGCGGCGGCCGCCGGGAGCTTGAAGGTGATCTCACCGGCCAGCCCATCGGTCCACTTGAGGTCACGTGGGGTCCAGTTTCCCCGGCCGAGCTTCGGGCGGGACTCCAGCGTCACGCGTCGTTGACCGGCCGGGACCCAGACGCTCACCGTTACTTCGTCCTGCGCCACCGCGATTCGGGTAATGGCCGCCGCGCCCACCGGAACGGCCGTGACCTGCGAAACCACGGGCACCAGCGAAGCCAACGCGAGCAGCAGAGACACGAGCGCTTTCATAGGACTGGAATCTTCAAACAATGCGTATGACAATTATCATACTGGCGCAAGGCGGGAGGTGGCGCCAGTGCGTCGCGGTCTCCCTTCCCCAATCTTGGATGGGGACGTCGTGGCCTGGCCTTGAATCAAACGCCCAAAGTCGGGGGGGGCATCAAGAAGCAGGAAGAATTCAATCAGGGGGCCATGGGGCGCTGCCCGTTTCTTTAAGCCTCGGCCAAGATTGTTTCCCGGCCCGGTTCGCCGGGACTGTCATCGTAACAAGGCGCAACTGCTCAGGCGGTCACTTCCGCCGCCGTCGCCTTCTTGCGGGTGCGCGGTTTCGGCACCCGGATCGCGTCGCCCCAGAGTCCTTCCAGATCGTAGCGGGTCCGGGCCTCGGGCTTCATGATGTGAAGAATGACGTCGAAGAAGTCGGCCACGATCCAACCCCCCCCGGAAACCCCGTCGGTGCTGATCGGCTTGACCCGGTGTTCCTCGTGAAGACGGTCCAACACCTCGTTCTCGATGGCCCGCAGGTGCGGTTCGCTCCCGCCGGACGCGATGACGAAATAGTCGGTGATGCTCGACAGCTTGCTGACATCCAGCACCACCACGTCTTCGGCCTTTTTGTTTTCCGCCAGCTCACGGCAGAGCTGAGCGAGTTTTTTCGCGTCCATCGGCGCGGAAGGTGGGGTAAAGCGGGCGGAAAGGGAAATCTGTTTGTCCGGAGCCCGTCAGCGCGAAGTCACCGGGGTCATGGAACCCGCGCGGTGGCGGGCGATCGCCCCTGAAGCCGGATCAGGTCCAGCAGGATTCGCTCAGCCTCCTTGAGCGTGACGTCGCCGGCGATTTCCTCCTCGGCCGGGGCGTCCTCGGGATCGGCCTCGGCGTCGGCCGCCTTCTTGGCCGCAGCTTCCTTTTTCTCGGCGTCGAGCACGCGCGCATCCGCCCGGTTGACGGCCACCACAACCTTGTTGGTCACCGGCGAGGGCAAGCCTTCCTGATCGGCGAGTTTCAACGTGATTTCGTAGGTCGTGGGCTGCTTCTCGTGCCGGTCAGCGAGTTCCTTTTTGCGGCCTTCGGCGCGGGCCTTGTCCTCTGCCATCTCGGCGCGGCGCTTCGTTTCACTCATGGAAACGGATTTCTCGGCCTGCCGCTTCTTGAAGCGTTCAACGTCTTCCCGGACATAACCAAAATCATGATCCTGGGTCAGGCGTTCGGCCGACCGCTTGGACAATTCCGGCAGGACCGGCTGGATGCGGTTCAGTTTCTCAAAGGTGGCGCTGGGAATCGTGTCCCAAGGCAACGCGTTGGTGAGCGACGCTTCGCCCACCTCGAGGTGGTTGTTCACGCCGGGCAGCACGAGGTCGGGCGTGACGCCCTTGAGCTGGGTGCTGGCACCGCTGGCCCGGTAGAATTTGCGGATCGTGACCTTCGCGGCGCCTGGGTTCTGGGTGAACCGGGCGAAAAAGCTGTTCAGCTCCTGCACCGTTTGGACCGTGCCCTTGCCGTGGGTCGAAGTGTCGCCGACGACGACGGCGCGGCCATAGTCCTGCAGGGCGCCGGCGAGAATCTCGCTGGCGCTGGCGCTGAACCGGCTGGTCAGGACCATCAGCGGTCCGTCATAGGCGATGGATTCGTCGCTGTCTTCCTCGACCTGCACCGAGCCATCAAAATTGCGCACCTGGACCACCGGGCCCGACTTGATGAAGAGGCCGGTGAGGTTGATCGCTTCCTCGAGGGAGCCGCCGCCATTGCGGCGCAGATCGAGGATGATCCCCTGCGCGCCTTCGGCGGTCAGTTTTTTGACCAGTTTCGCCACGTCGCCCGTGGTCGTTTTGCCGGAGCCGCGCCGGCCGCCGACGGGAAAATTGGCATAGAACGAGGGGAGGTCGATCACCCCGACCCGGGTCACGCGGCCATTGTCGGCCGGCAGTTCGATGAGCTTCGACTTGGCCTCGCTGTCTTCAAGTTTGATCTCGTCGCGGATGATCGCCACGACCTTCCGCACCGAGGAGTCCGCCCCCTCGGGGATGATCTGGAGCCGGACCTTGGTGCCCTTGGCCCCGCGAATCTGATCCACCACCTTGTTCAGCTTCTCGTCAATCACGTCGGCAAAGTCGCCGTCGCCCTGCGCGACACTGACCACCTTGTCGCCGACTTTGAGCTGCTTGCTCTTCTCGGCCGGACTGCCGGCCACAATGGAGCGGATCACCGTGTAGCCGTCCTCGCTTTGCAGCGTGGCGCCGATGCCGAACAGCGACAGGTTCATGCTGATGGCAAACTGATCCAGCTCGCGCTTGCCGAGGTAATCGGTGTGCGGGTCGTAGGCGTGACCCAGCGAGTCGAGCCAGACCTGCAACACCTCGTCGGCCTCGATCTGCTTGAGGTTTCGCATCGTCCGGTTGTAGCGGCGGGCGAGCTGCTTGACGATTTCCTCGTGGCGGTCCACGTCGAGCTCGACCAGCAGCGCGGCGAGCACCCGGACCTTGGACAACTTCTCGCCTTCGAGCTTGGTTTTGGCCAGCGCCGCGAGCTTGGCGGCCTTTTCCACGCTCAGCTTGTTCGTCAGCGACGTGGCCAGTTCGCCGGGTGTTCCGGTGTCAATCGCCTGCACGAGCTTGGGTTTCAGGTCCTCCGGATTGAAGGAGCCGAGTTTCTCCGCGAGGTATTCAAACCGCAGTCGGTCGCGCCACAGCTTGCGGGCGGCTTCAAGATCCTTGGGCCGGGGCTCTTCCTTCCGGTTGATGACGAACTGGGTGTCCTCGTCGAACGTGAACTTGCCGTGCTGCAGCTCCTCCATCACCAGCGCGTAGCATTGGTCGAAGCGCTGGAGAAAGCGGTTGAAGATGTCGTAAGCCGGGGCGGTGTCGCCGAAACGCGAGGTCTGGTCATCCAACTGGGTGCGGAGCGGAAGGAATTCATCAAAGTCCGACTGCAGCAGGAAGAGCTTCTGCGGATCCCAGATCTCCAGGTAACGGTCGAAGAAGCGCGCGGAAATCTCGTCGTCGAAGCGGTGCCGCGTGTAATGCGAGCGTTCCAGCAGCCGGGCGAACGTCTGGGCAATCTTCCCGTCCTCGGCTCCGGGCAGGCGGGTGACGGTGTTGGTATACTTGGCGGAAAGCAGGAACGTGTCCGCGGCCGTGCCCTTGCCGAGTTCGGTCCCCGGAACGACAGGCGGAAGGCCTCCGGGAACCGCCGGCGTGATCGGGGACTGGACGGCCTTGGTTTCGGGCGTCTGGGAACGCGCGATGCAGGCGGTCAGCAGGAGCGCGGAAATCAACCGGAACTTCATGCGGGGCGAATATGCAGGCACTTCGCTCGGACGCCAGCGGGGACTTGCTGTTCAAGCGGGGTTCCGTCCAATCGCCCGCCCCGGGGCCGGACCGCTACTTTTTCAGCCACACGTAGCGGAACATCAGCGCCCGGAGCGCCGCGGTCAGCGGGATTGCGAGGATTCCACCGAGAATTCCGCCCAGCAGCGTTGTGCCCACCATCAATGCCACGATGATGATCATCGGATGCAGGCCCACCCGGTCCCCGATGATCTTGGGCTGGATGACCAGGCCTTCCAGGGTCTGGACCACCGCGAAGACGACGAGCACCAAGCCGGGATGCAGCCAGTCACCGAACTGGACCACGGAAATGATCAGCGCCAACGAACAGGTCGTGATCGCGCCCAAAAACGGGATCATCGTCAGCACGGTGGCCATCAGGCCGAGCAACAGGGCATAGGGCAGGCCGATCAGCAGGAAGCCGATGGTGTAGAGCACGCCGTCGCAGATCGCGACCAATACCTGCCCGCGGAAAAAGACCACGAGCGCATCGTTGATGTTGCTGAGGATGAACACCAGCTCGTCCTTCCACCGGGAATCGCTGATCGGCAGGTAGTCGGTCCATTGCTTCTCGATGCCGCGTTTCTCCAGCAGGAAATAGAAGGTGTAGACCGGTATCAGCGCCAGGCCGGCGAGCACACCGAACCACGACGCCAGCTTGCCCGCCTGTCCCGCCAGCCAGGAGCCGATTTCCGGCAGCACTGCCGCCAGCCAGCCCCCGGCCGATTTGAGCGTCCGCGGGTCCAGCGCCTTGATCCACCACGGTGAATCCGCCGTGACCGGCGGCAGCACGGCCAGCAGATTGGTGGCGCCGGTGGGAGAATCGCCGGGTGACGGACCGGCCAGCGAGCCGCCGTTCGTTGACCTGATTCCGTTCGTGGCGGCTGGATTCGGACCCAGATTCAGCCGCTCCAGCACGGCCGGCGGAAGAAACCGGACCAGTGGCGCCGGCGGATTGTTGATCCAATTTTCCACGTTCGCCTGCAGCCGTTCGACATAGATCGGAATCCGGCCGGCCAGATCCCGCGCCTCGATGACTGCCCGGGGCACGACGCTGCCCAGCACCGCGAGCACGAGCATCACGGCCAGGCCGAACACGCAGAAGATCGCGCGCCCGCGCGCCACGCGCCGGCTGACCAACCAGTCCACGACCGGATCCAGCACGTAGGCAAAAACACCGGCAACGGCGATCGGCCAAAGGACCGGCGAGAGCACCCGGATCACGTAGCCGCCCCCCCAGAGGACACCCGCCGTGATCGCCAGTGTCAGGGCCACCGCCAGGGCCGAGGCGGCAAACCAGATGGTGCGCGCCTGCTTTTCAGTTGGGCCGGGAAAGTTCATGCGATTTAGCGAAGGCGGAGGAAACACCCGGAACTAGGCGCCGAGTTTCCTGGATTTTTCCGCGGAAGCGCGGACTGCGTTGATCAATCCCGCCCGGACGCCGGCCTTTTCCAGTTCGTGGATCGCCTCGATGGTGGTTCCGCCCGGGCTGCACACTGCATCCTTGAGTGCGCCGGGATGCTGACCGGTTTCGAGCACCATCTTGGCGGCGCCCAACAGGGTCTGCGCGGCAAGCTTCTGGGCGATGTCCCGGGGCAGACCCGCCGCCACTCCGCCGTCGGCCAGCGCCTCGATCATCAGGAAGCCGTAGGCCGGGCCGGAACCGCTCAGGCCGGTGACGGCATCCAGGAGCTTCTCCTTCACGGCCAGGGCGATGCCGACGCTGCCCAAAAGCCGCTGGGTTAGGTCGGCGTCGGCCGGCGTCGCGAGGCTGCCCAGCGAATAGGCGCTGGCGCTCGCGCCCACGAGGGCCGGCGTATTCGGCATCACGCGGATGAAGCGGTTGCCCGGGGCGGCCGTTTCCAGCCGGCTGAGGGTGACCCCGGCGGCAATCGAGATCAGCAGGTGCCGGCTGTGGTCGAGGTGCTTGGCGAGCCCCTGGAGCAACGAGGCCACCTGGTCCGGCTTCACGGCGATGAAGAGCACATCCGCGGCGGCGGCAACCTCGGCGTTTTCCGTGACCGTTTTGGCGCCGGTTTCCCGGGCAAACGAGTCGCGGGCAGGCTTGAGCAGGTCGCTGGCGATCAGGCGATCCGGCGTGGCCAAACGCGCATTGAGGAAACCGTGGGCAAGGGCCGTGGCCATCTTGCCGGCGCCGAGAAATCCAATGGTGGGAACGGACATCGGCGCGGTTTTTACCAGCCGACCGCCGCGACGGCGAATGGAAAGGCGGGCGGAAGTTCCGTCAGATTTTCGGGCGGAGCGCGAACGGCCGGCCGGAACCGATGGGAGAGCCAGCGGGCTGTGCGTGGGTATTCTCGACCCGAAGGCTGACTAAGTAGTTTGGGCTCCGGCGAGCCGCCATTCCTTGATCTTCTGCGCCAGTTCCGAGTCATCCTTGCTGCCGTAAACAAACCGCACAGCTCCCTGTGCGATCATTCGGTTGAAAACGTCCGCATTCGTCAGCTTGTAGTGGGCAAACTCATGGGGCCAATCGTCGCTGACCACCAGCAGCCGCTGCGGTGAACACGGAAAAAGTATCTGCGTGCCCGGTGTTCCGAATCCAAATGTTCGCTGCTCGCAGTTTCCCCGGTTGAGCACCACCGGGCAATCGGACGTTACAAAGGCCGGTTCCTCACTGAACACGACGCCCCAGCGCCGCGTGACAAGAGCCGCCGCAATGTCCTCTGTAGTCGAACGCATCACATTTGAGAAGCCGCTCGCGGTATTCGCCTGGTCAATTTCCGTTCCTTCCAGAATCTCACGCACCCGAATCTTGCCTGTTCGTCCTTCGGCGACAGTTTCAACCTCTTCGTCAGGTGCAAGGTCTTGCACCGCTTTCCGGAAACCTTCGTTCATCAGTCGCACGGTTTCGCGGTGCTGCGGATGCCGGACGAACATCAGCGCAACAAAGCGGGCGATGTTGACGCGCGTCTCGATGTCCTCAGCGTGATCAACGATGTCCGGCCAGACACCTGCATACAGACCCTCGATATCCG
>JAYUSF010000121.1:0-20480 GCA_043755815.1 Verrucomicrobiota bacterium | reverse complement strand
TGCTGTTCGGGCCCGTTTCCGCCGGACGCTGTTCCGCGGAGCTGCCATCACCCTTCATGAGGTCGAAGATGTGAATCTGGCCGCGATTCTTGACCGTGACGTAGCTGTTGCCCTGGCGCGCGCTGAGGCGGCGGAACTTGAGCACGGCGTTGTCCTGAACCGTCAGGCGGCCGGTGCTGTCCGCGCCCGCCGCCATCGTGAGGTAGCCTTCGTCAGTCGAGCCGTTCGGGTTGCCCGCGCCGAGGCTGTTGCCCGCGTCCACGCGGGCGTTGCCGGCGATCACCATGACCTGGTCCACCGCGGTCGGACCGCCTTCGGACACGCTGATGCCGCTGCCCGCCGCGAAGTGGGCGTTGCCGTCGATCAGCACGCTGCCCATGCCGGCGCCATTGGCACCGACCTTCAGGTCGTCGCCGGCGAAGAACTTGGCGTCATTGTGCATCTCAAACCGCCCCATTCCCTTTTCGCCGACTTCCCAGTCGAGGCCGTTCAAGCCGTCGTCCGAGTAGCTGCCGGGGAATTGGTCGGGGCCGTCGAAGAAGATCGTGCCGCCGTTCTGGATGAACGTGGAGAGCGTGGCGCTGAAGCCGATGACGGCCTTGGGATCGCCCGCCGTGCCACCCAGATTGAGGGTGCCACCATTCATGATGATGTGCCCCGAGACGGTGCCGTCCTGAACTTCACCCAAGCGGATGGCTGACAGGCTTCGGGTGCCCGCATCGGCTGCGATCGTGGCCGTTCCGGCGTTGTTGATGCGGACAATTTCACCCACGCCGGGAACCCGGTTGAGGTCCCATTTCGAGGCGTCGAACAGGCTGCCCGTGGTGCCGGTCCAGGTGATGACTTCCTGGCCGAAGGCGACGCCTGCGGCGGTAAGGACACCCGCCGCGATGAGGCAGGATTTGAGGGAGTGTTTTGGTTTCATAGGGAATTGCGGAAGTGAAGCCGCGACCGACCGGCGCAAGATCCCTGGGCGTCACGCGCAAACGTGACCCGCAGACAGACTGGCGTGGTGGGTGACACGACTCTAACGAACCATTCAGCGTTTTGCCCGGGTGCCGGATTCAAGTTTCGACGGTTAGGGTCGAACGGGCAGCTACCCTGGGCGCTTGGCTGAACGGAGGAGACTAGGCTGGCTCCGGGGTCACGAAGTCAAGCTTCTCACCCTTTTGCCCAGGGATCTTAACGCCACCGGCACCAATTTGCGGGGCGCTACCCGGATTGTGGCATCAGGGACCGGAACCAGCCCCCCCAGACCTGTCCATCACGAGCGCCCCTCGGTCGCCTCGGCGTGGAAATGATGGAGCAACCGGTGCGCGACCGGGGCCATGAGCACCCCCGCCACGGTGATGAAGACCACCCCGCTGAACAGGGCGTAGAAGGACGCGAACAGCTTGCCCGCCACGGTGACGGGAACGTGGATCGGCCCCATCCCGGCCAAGATCATGGCGGCATTGAGCAGCGAATCGACCCAGGCGAGCCCCTCGGTCCAGTGATAGCCGGCGATGCCCACTCCCAGCGAACCGCCCATCAGGGCGGCGGAGACCAGAAAGCTCCGCAACAGGCGGCCGGCAAACTGGCGGCGCGGCAGCAGCGGATGATGACGGCGTTCAAACATGGCTCACCTCTCCGGGGACTGGATCAGCCTGTTCCAAGCTCCTCCCTGGCGGGCGTGGGTTCATTCCAATTCGATTCCGACCGGACAGTGGTCCGACCCCGGCACGTCCTTGCGGATGAAAGCCGACTTCAAGCGCGGCCGGAGCGCGGCGCTGACGAGGAAGTAGTCAATGCGCCAACCCACATTCCGGGCGCGCGCCCCGCTCATCGGACTCCACCAGGTGTAATGGCCGCCGCCCGGTTCGAACTCCCGGAAGGTGTCCACAAAGCCCGACTTGAGCGCCTCGCCAAAGCCGGCGCGCTCTTCCGGCGTGAAGCCGTGGTTCTTCACGTTGGCCTTCGGGTTGGCGAGATCGATCTCGGTATGCGCCACGTTCAGGTCGCCGCACCAGACCACCGGCTTCTTCCGTTCCAGCTTCCTGAGGTAGCGCAGAAAATCGACGTCCCACCGCTGTCGGTAAGGGAGCCGGGTGAGTTCGCGCTGGGAGTTCGGGACGTAGGCGTTGACCAGGTAGAAGTCGGCGAACTCCGCGGTCAACACCCGGCCCTCCCGGTCATGTTCCGCGCTGCCGATGCCTTGCGTGACCTTGAGCGGGGGAATCCGGGTAAAGATGGCGGCGCCGCTGTAACCCTTCTTCTCGGCGCTGTTCCAGTGGGTCTGGTAGTGGGCCGGCCAGAGCTGCTCGACCTGGTCGGGTGAACATTTGGTCTCCTGCAGGCACAGGATGTCCGGCGACTCCGCCGCGACATACTCGAGGAAATTCTTCCGCAACACCGCGCGCAGCCCGTTGACGTTCCAGGAAACCAGTTTCACGGCGCGGAGGATGTGGGGCGGGCTGTTCCGGAGCAATTCAGCATCGGCCCGCGACCACCGGCTAGAGCGAGAGCAGCAGTTTACGCAACTCAGCCATCCTCGCCTTGGCGTCGCGTTTGAGGAGACGCGGGAAGTAGCCGCCAACCGTGATCGGTTCGCGGTTGCGGAAGAGCTTCACCTTGTCGCCCTCCACCTCGACGGCGCTGACCTGCTTGGCCGCCGCAAGGACGCGAAGTTCGTGGACGCTCAGGAGGAGCTCCACGGAACCGGGCAGCGGGCCAAAACGGTCGCGCAGTTCGCGCTGGAGCGCGTCGAGCTCGGCACGCTGCGTGGCCTGGGCGAGCTTGCGGTAGATTTCCAGCCGGTGCTCAGCCTCGCGCACGTAGTCCACCGGCAGGTAGGCAGGCGTCTTGGGAGGCTCCGGGGGGCGCGCTTCGAGTTCCGAGTAGGCGCGCTTGGACTCGTCATCGTCCTCCACCCAGCGGACCAGGTCCTCGCGCGGGATCTCGATGTGCGCCAGTTCGGGTTCCGCCTTCGCGGCTTTGGATCGCGGACCATTGCCATCGGACCTTCGGACCTCTTCCCCAGGGTTCATGGCGAGGAAGCCGAGGCTCAGCCGGACTTCCGTGCGGGGCGCCACCTTTTCGCCCTTCAGCGACGCGACGCTCTGCTTCAGCAACTGGCAGTAGAGATCGAAGCCGACCGCGGTGATGTGGCCGCTCTGCTGTGCCCCAAGGAGGTTGCCGGCGCCACGGATCTCAAGGTCACGCAGGGCGATCTTGAAGCCGGAGCCGAGCGCCGAATACTGCTTGATCGCACTCATGCGTTTGCGCGCCTCGGTGAGGAGCTGCGCGTGCCGCGGCAGCATGAGGTAGCAGTAGGCCTGGTGCTTGTAGCGCCCGACGCGGCCGCGGAGCTGGTAAAGTTCGCTCAAGCCGAAGCGGTCCGCGCGGTCGATGATGATCGTGTTGGCGTTCGGAATATCGAGGCCGCTCTCGATGATCGTGGTGCTCACCAGCACGTCGGCCTCGCCGTTGACGAACTGCGTCATGACCTTTTCCAGATCGTCCGCGTCCATCTGGCCGTGGCCGATCGCGATGCGCGCGGCGGGCAGCAGGTTCTTCAGCTTCAGCGCAACGGCCTCGATCGTGGCGACCCGGTTGTGCAGGAAATAGACCTGCCCGCCCCGGTTCAGCTCGCGCTGGACGGCGTCGCGGATGACGCGTTCGTCGTAATTGCCGACGATCGTTTCCACGGGCAGACGATCCTGCGGCGGCGTCTCCAGCGTGCTGAGATCGCGCGCGCCGGTCAGCGCCATGTAGAGCGTGCGGGGAATGGGCGTCGCGCTGAGCGTGAGCACGTCCACCGTCGTGCGGAGCAGCTTGAACTGCTCCTTGTGCTTCACGCCGAACTTCTGCTCCTCGTCCACGATCACGAGCCCCAGTTCCTTGAACTGCACGTCGGCCGAGACGATCCGGTGCGTGCCGATGACGATGTCCACCGTGCCGTTGGCCGCCGCCTCCATCGCCGCGCGCTGCTGCTTCGGCGTGCGGAACCGCGAAAGCAGTTCAATGCGCACGGGAAACTCCGCCATGCGCTCGCGGAAGCTGTTGTAGTGCTGCTGGGCCAGCACGGTCGTGGGCACCAGCAGCGCGACCTGTTTGCCGCCCATCACCGCCTTGAACGCCGCGCGGATCGCCACCTCGGTCTTGCCGAAGCCGACGTCGCCGCAGAGCAGGCGGTCCATCGGTTTCGGCGTTTCCATGTCGCGCTTTACGGCCTCGATGGCGGTGAGCTGATCCGGCGTCTCCTCAAACTCAAAGGCTCCTTCAAACTCCCGCTGCCACTGGGCGTCCTGCGCGCAGGCATTGCCCGCCTGCGTGGCCCGGGCGGCCTGCACGCGCAGCAGGTCCGCGGCGAGATCCTTGACCGCCCGTTCGGCCTCCTGCTTGGCCTTGGTCCAGCGCGTGCCACCGATGGTGCTGAGCTGGGGCCGGGCCTTGCCGGCGCCGACGTATTTGCCGACCAAGTGCGCCTCGGTGACGGGCACGTAGAGCTTCGGCGGCTCCTCGCCCGCATCGCGCGCGGCAAACTCGAGGACAAGGCATTCCTGTCCCCCGGTCGACGAAGGGGACCGGGTGGCCGTGGACGGGTCACCCCGCGGCTTGGCGGGCGGCAGCGTCTTAAGTCCGCGGAAGATGCCGATGCCATGCTGGAGGTGGACGACGAAGTCGCCTTCCTCGAACTCGGTGAAATCCACCTCAAACGCCGAGCGCATGGCCTGCGCGTGCGGCGACTTGAGCCGGCGGGAACGCGCGACCTTGTAGCGGCCGTAGATTTCGGCATCGGTCACGACGGCCACGCGGGCGGCGGGAATCAGGAAGCCGCGGGAGAGTGAACCGAGGTGAATGACCAGGGACGAATGACCGATGTCCAGGTTCTGGGCCTTGGTCACTGGGCCTTGGTCATTGGGCGCTTCCGCCAAGCCATATTCCCTCCACAGCTCCTGGAACCGCTGGCGCTCGCCGTCCGTGTTACAGAAGACGTGCACCGCGTGGTCCTGACGAATCCAGCGATGCAGCTGCTGGAAGAATTCCCGGCGCTGCACGTCGGCCACCTGCGGATCGGGCAGGCTCGTGCCGATGGGCCGGTAGGCGTCGAGCGATTCAACTGAGAGGGAAAGGGCCATCATCGCGGGGCAGGCTGCCGTCAGGACCGCCTCCGAGCGGGGCGAGGTCAGTGCAGCGAACCTCACCAGGGTGGTTTCAACGCTGGGGTTGGATTCGCCTTTGCCGCTCCCGGACAATGAGGGCTCGATCGGGTTGGCTTCCCCCCGCGAGTCACTGAGCTCCACCAGCGTCATCCCCCGCCTGACGGCTTCGGCCTGAAACTCCGTCCAAGGGTAGTGAAACCGGTCACCAGCCGGAACCTGTTCGGCATAACGCCCGGCCTGGGCCACAAGCTCAGCGGGCTCGCTCAGCAGGATTAACGCGTTGTCGGGCAAATAATCCAGGAGCGATCCCAGGGGCGGCAACGTGGGCTGGGCCGCGGCTTCGGGCGGCGGGTCCGCCCACTTCGGAGTCCGGCCCTTGAGCAGGCTCAGTTCGCCCGCGGGCGGGATCACGGCGGCGGCGATCTGTTCCCGCGAGCTCTGGCTGTGCGGATCGAACTCGCGCAGGGATTCCAGCTCGTCACCGAAGAACTCCAGCCGCACCGGCCAGGGCGAGCTGAGCGGCCACACGTCCACGATGCCCCCGCGCCAGGCGAGTTCCCCCTTGTTGGTCACCTGGGTTTCCGGCTCGTAACCGACTTCTTCCAGCCACTCGATCAGGTCCAGCGGATTGAAGGTGTCACCCCGTTTCAGCGAACGGGTGCGCCCGAGGAGTTCGTCGGGGGCATACGTCCGCTGTTGCAGCGCCAAAACGGAGGCCACGATTGGACTGAGCGCCGCCGCAGTCGAATTCCCGGCGAGCGCGACGAGCGTTTCCAGCCGCTCACTGATCACGTCAGCGTGGGGCAGCTTGCTCTCGTGCGGCAACGTGTCCCAAGCGGGAAAGAAGCGGGCGGTGATCCGGTGGCGGCGATCCTTGTCGGCCGATTCGTGATGCGTGGCGGCATTGAGCCAGGTGGTCAGATCAGCATGGAGCGCCTCCTGCGCCTTGAGCGTGCCGGCCACGAGAACCACGGGTCGGCCGGGCAGACTCTGGGCGAGCAATCCGGCCAGGAACGCATGGGCCGAAGCGGTGACTCCGGGACACGCACACACACCTCCGGCCCCGACGCGCTCCAGCCAGGCGGCGCATTCCGGGGCGGAGCCAACGGCGGCGAAGATTTCAGCCTTCGCCGCAACTGGGATGGGGACCGGCAAGCGGAGGCAAAGTGGGGAGCTTGTGAATGACGTCAAGCCGCGCGACGGCGTTCACGGAGTCATCCGAAGTGCGACCAGCCGGTTTTCACCGCGCAGGTAGAGGACCCCATTGGCCAGGACCGGCGCGGCCCAGCAGGGATGTTTCAGCGAGGGAACCTGCCAACGGCCGAGCTCCTCGCAGCGTTCGGCGTCGGGTCGGAACAGGCCGAGCAAGCCCCCTTCGCCCAGGGCGATGAGTTTGCCGTCGGCAAGGGTGAAGGAACCGCGGCCAAAGACCGGCGGCTGTTCGGCACTGTGTTTGCCCCAGCTTTCATCGCGCTGCCACTTCACCTTGCCGGTGCCAAACTCCACGCAGCGCAGCGAGGCGTCCGGTTCGTTGCGCCCGCTGAAGGCGTAAACGTGGCCGCCGTGCAAGATTGGGGTCGACCAGTGGACCTCCAGAGCCGGAATCTTCCAGCGCCCGCTCACCGGGTCGCGGTCCGCCGGGTCCGTCGGGTGTTTAGCGGGGTCCTTCCAGACTTCGTCGTAGGAATTGCCGTCCGGTCTCACGCGGAGCAAGACCGCGCCGCTGCGGTAGTAAGCCGCAGACAGCAGGATCAGGTCGCCGGACACGACGGGATTCATGGCGTTGACCGAATCGTTGGCGAAGGACTGGAACCAACGGCTGAACCGGATCACGCCGTTCGTCAGATTCAGCGAGACGAGTCCCTGTCGGGTCAGGCAAAGCAGGTGGCGCTGACCATGGATGGTCGCCGCAACCGGGGACGCATAACTGGCGAGCTTTTCGACGCCGGTCCATTCGTAGGGCCGTTCCGCGCGCCAACCGAGGGTCGTCACGCCCTGCCAATTGGTCTTGCCGACGTTTTCCCAGAGCGTCTTGCCGGTCTCTGGATCCAGCGCCACGACCCCGGAATTGGGCTGGCCACCGACCATGACCACCAATCGTCCCCCTTCGAGCAGCGGCGTGCTGCCAACCCCAAAAAAGGCTTGGGGGACTTCCCAGTCCTTGGCCGTATCCCGCCGCCAGACCGGCTTGCCGGTCGCGAAGTCCAAACACGTCAGCTTGCCCTCGGCGCCAAAGGTGAAGACCCGGTTTGAGGTCATCAGTGGGGCGCAGCGCGGGCCGTTGTTATAGCCGTAAGGATCCTGATAGCTGGTCGGATAGGCGAACCGCCAGTGCTTGGCGGCGGTCTTAGGATCAAGCGCCTCGACAACTTCCTCGCCGGCTTCCCGATGAAAGAGAACCAGCCGATCACCGCGCACGGCCGGGGCGGCGTAGCCTGTTCCTACGGCCCGGTCGAACAGGGTCGGCAGTCCCGCCGCCGGGATCCGGTCGATCAGCCCGGTTTCAGGCGACGAACCATCACCCTTGGGGCCGAGGAAATAGGGCCAGTCGGCCCCGGACACAGCCACCAAGGACAGGACCACCGTCAGCACGCGAACCAGCATGGGAGCTTTGTCCGCGGGCCGTCGAAGGCTGGCAAGCAATTGCCGAGCTTACGCCGCGGCGGCGTTGGCCGACCAATCGCCCAACTTGAGGCACTCGCGCGCTTTTCGGCGCTCGTAGCGATGTTTTTGGGGTTTCTTCGGGCGGTCACCCACCGCGGGGAAGGGATGTTTGGAATCGCGGAGTGTTTCTGCGAGGAGGTCAGTGGACTTGCTCATGGCAATAATGCACCGGTTTGACATGCACCGCCCGCCGGTCGCCGAAATGGATTCCAGCAGCTGATGCTCGGATCAAATGACCCTGTTCGGGATACGAAGTTCAATCCGTGTCACCCACTGTCAACCCGACAGACACGAAATCGTCACCTGGCGGCGAAGCTTAACTCCCCTCGACAGCCGATCTCCGGTCCGGCACAACCGCCCGGTGAAGGTGTTGTTCCTCAACGGCCCCAATCTGAACCTGCTCGGCACCCGCCAGCCCGAAATCTACGGATCCACCACCTTGGCGGACATCGAGCGCCAGGTTCGCGTCCGCGGCGACGAGCTGAAGGTGGAAATCGAGTTTCGCCAGACGAACTGGGAGGGTCAGTTGGTGGAATGGCTCCACGAGGCGAAGGGGCAGTTCCACGCCATCGTGCTCAACGCCGCCGCTTACACCCATACCAGCGTGGCGCTCCGGGACGCGATTGCCGCGATCGGGGTTCCCGTTGTGGAAGTGCACCTCTCCAACATCCACGCCCGCGAAGAGTTCCGACACCGGTCGCTGATTGCGGGGGTTTGCCGCGGCCAAATCTGCGGTTTTGGAGCAAAATCCTACTGCTTGGGTCTGGAAGCGGCCGTTAGCCTTAACGGAGCTTCGTAAACTTGGTTTTTGAATCTGATTTACCGCAGAAAATAAGATCGGACAGCGGGCTTGACCGTTCCCCACCCCCTTCCTAACGTCCGCCGCATCTTGCGACTGGGAACTAAGCAGCCCCTTTATTCCGCCTGCTTCCCCGTGACCTCAACCGTCGGCGTTTTGTCTGGCCGGCAACAATTCGGATCTTAGCACCGTGGATCTCAAAGAAATCAAATCGATCATCGACCTGATGAAAAAGAACTCCCTCTCGGAGTTCGAACTCGAAGAGAAGGATTTTAAAATCAAGCTGAAGCGCCCCATCGGCGCGGCCTCCGCGCCCTCCGCCTATGCCCCGGTTGATGATCCGGAATTGACCGCCTTCGCCCCCCTTTCCCGGCCCGCGACTCCCGCCCCGGCGCCGGTCAGTCAGGCCGCCCAATCGACCAATGCTGGTGAAGCGGAGATCAAGTCACCAATGATTGGCACCTTTTACCGCACGCCGTCGTCGGATGCGGCCAACTACGTCGAAGTGGGCTCGGAAGTCGGCCCCGACACGGTCGTCTGCATCATTGAGGCGATGAAGGTGATGAACGAAATCAAGGCCGAAACCCGGGGCGTCATCACCGGCCTCATCGCTGAGAACGCCAAGCCGGTCGAATTCGGCCAGCCCCTCTTCAAAATCCGGCCGCTCTAACCGTTCGCTGCGGGCTGCGCCTGCCTTTCCGGGTTCCGTGAGGACCCGGATTTGGTTGGGCCGCCTGGGCACCGTCCTTCGCCATGTTCGAAAAGATTCTTGTCGCCAACCGAGGTGAGATCGCCATGCGGGTCATCCGTGCCTGCCGCGAGCTCAACGTCAAAACCGTCGCCGTTTACTCCAAGGCCGACGCCAACTCGATGCACGTGCAGGTGGCCGACGAAGCGATCTGCATCGGCGACGGGCCCAGCACGGACAGCTATCTCCGCATAGACCGGATCATCTCCGCGGCGGAGATCGCCGATGTCGACGCGATCCACCCCGGCTACGGTTTCCTGAGCGAGAACGCCCACTTCGCCGACGTCTGCGAGAGCTGCAACATCCGCTTCATCGGCCCGCGCTCGGCGGCCATGAACGCGCTCCATGACAAGGCGAGCAGCCGCCTGCTCGCGAAGCGGGCCAACGTCCCGACTCCGCCCGGTTCGGAAGGCCTGGTCGAATCCGAGCAGGAAGCCCGGGCCATCGCCCAGAAGATCGGCTACCCGGTCATGATCAAGGCGATTGCCGGCGGCGGGGGACGGGGCATGCGCGCCGCCCACAACGACGTATCGCTCATCAAGGGCTACCACACGGCCCGGTCCGAGGCCGAAAAGGCCTTTGGCAACAGCGGGGTTTACATCGAGAAGTTCATCGAGAACCCCCACCACATCGAGTTCCAGATTCTCGGGGACAACAAGGGCAACATCATCCACCTCGGCGAACGCGACTGTTCCATCCAGCGCCGGCACCAGAAGCTGATCGAGGAAACCCCGTCGCCCATGCTGGAACGGAAGGAATTCAAGGGTCTTCGCGCCAAGATGGGCAAAGCCGCCCTCCGCATCGCCGAAACCGCCGGCTACACGAACGCCGGCACGGTCGAGTTCATCGTCGACGACGCCGGCAACTTCTACTTCCTCGAGGTCAACAAGCGCATCCAGGTCGAGCACCCGATCACCGAGGAAGTCACCGGCGTTGATCTGGTGAAGCAGCAGATCCTCATCGCCTCGGGCGAGAAGCTCACGCTCAGCCAGGGCGACATCCAGTTCAAGGGCCACGCGATGGAGGTCCGCATCAATGCGGAAGATCCCTTCGGTGATTTCCGCCCGAGCCCCGGCCGCATCGAAATGTATTACGCGCCCGGCGGCGGCGGCGTCCGGGTCGATTCGCACGCGTATGCCGGCTACACGATCCCCCCCTACTACGACTCGATGATCGGCAAGCTGATCACCGTCGGCAAAGACCGGACCGATGCGATGAACAAGATGAGCCGGGCCCTGACCGAATACATGATCACCGGGGTCAAGACGACGATCCCCTTCGAACTCGCCATCCTGCAGGATCCCGACTTCCGGCGCGGCCATTACAACACCGGATTCGTCGAACGGTTCCTGAGCGGGGCGAAGATGGAGCTGATTCAGGACAAGGCCTGACGCTAGGGGTCCTCGGCATTCCGCAGGTTAGCGCGCCATCGGCCAACCGGCGGCGACCATCGCCTTGTAGCCGCCGTCGAGGGACCACACGTTCGTGTAACCCATCTTCTGCGCCGCGTCGACCGTCAACGTGCTGCGTAACCCACCGCCGCAATAGAGAATCAGCTCGCGGTCCTTCTCGGGGAACTTGGTTTCCAAGTCGCGCTCGAAAATGCCTTTGCCCAGATGTTTGGCTTCGCTCGCGTGACCGGCTGCCCATTCGCTCTCTTCGCGCACGTCGAGCAACAGCGCTTCCGGGTTCGCCGCGAGACGGGCCTTGGCTTCGGCGACATTGAGCTCGCGGACCCTTGACTTGGCGTCGTTGACGAGGCTGAGAAATCCTGGCGAATGCTGCATGCCGCGACGCTACGAACCCGGCCGCCGAGTTCAACCGCGAATCAGGCTGCCAGGTCCCGGATGATCTCTCCGAGTTCCCGGCGCGGCCGGAATCCGGTGAGCCGTTCCAGCTTCGCCAAGTCCGGGCGGCGATGGCGCATGTCTTGGAACCCGGCGGCATACGCCTGTTCGTAGGGGATCGTTTCGACCAGGGAGCTGGAACCCAGCTCGGCCATCACCCGCCGCGCCAGGTCACCGATGGTGATCGCCACGTCATTGCCCACGTTGACCACCTCGCCGCGGGCCGCCGGGCACGCCCGCAAGCGCAGCAATGCCTCCACCGTATCCGCCACGTGGCAGAAGCACCGCGTCTGTTCGCCGTCGCCATGCACCCGCAGCGGCTTTCCGGCCCTGGCCGCCTCCACGAAGCGCGGCAACACCATGCCCCACTGTCCAGTCTGACGCGGACCCGACACGTTGAACAGGCGGACAATCGTCACCGGCAGGTTGCGTTCGCGCATGTGGGCGAGCGCCAGAAACTCATCCATCAGCTTTGAACAGGCATAACTCCACCGGCCCAACGTCGGCGGGCCGATGAGCAGGTCGTCGTCCTCGCGGAACACGGCCTTGGCACTCTTACCGTAAACCTCCGAGGTGCTCGTGAAGATGAGCGGCACCCCACCGGCGCTAGCGGCCCCGAGGATCGCCTCCGCCTCCCGCAAATTGGTCTCGATCGTCCGAATCGGGGAATTGACCACCAGTTCTACTCCCACCGCCGCCGCGAGGTGAAACACGAACCCGCAGTCACCCACCAGAGCAGTCAACTCCGGCAAGGCGGACACCCGGCCCTCGATCAGACACAGCCGGGGATGCGCCGCGATTGCGGCCAGGTTACCCCGGCGCCCGGTGGACAGGTCGTCCAGCACCACCACGGATTCGCCCGCGGCGAGCAGCCGCTCGACGAGATGCGAACCGATGAAGCCGGCCCCGCCGGTTACGAGCACAGGTTTGGACACGCGGGGAGTCTGCGGTTGAAGGAAGCCGTGGCAAGCCGGCGAGGTGACGATTCAATCACCAGTTCGGAGGCATCGTGGAATAGGGATAAAAATACCGTGCGGACGGGCGGGCGAACCACAAGCGAACCAGCGGGCGGTAAACCGTCCAAAGCCATTCGTTGCCACCATAGTCACGACTGAGGATCGATGAGGGGCCTTGGGGAACGCAGACGACGCGGCCGACCCAGGATACTCCCGGGCCCAAGGCGGGCTGGCGCCCCTGTTCGTCGCGATGCTCAACATCGGGAGGCCATGTGTGAGTCCACGGCACAAAACAGAGCAGTCCGGAAATCACGTAAGCGGCGGCGGCAACTCCGACCGCGGACAGTGCGCGCCCCACCAGGGAAGAGCGTTTTCCTATCCGTGCGAACGCTGCCGGAAGCATGCCCCAGAGCAGAAGCCACGGGAACCAACCCGGCGCTGGCATGAACGCCAATGCCAGCGGGCTCACCAAGACAACCGCCGCGGTAAGGACCGCGGTTGCAACTCCGGCCCCAAGCAAAATCCAACGAAACCGTTGGCGCCATGGAAGGTCCTGCAGACAGGCATAGCAAAGGAGGGAAAACACCCCTGGGCCCAACCACGCTTGGTCACTCAAGTGACGGACCAACAACCCAACGGTGAACGGTTCAAGTCCGACAATGACCGAGCCCACGAGGAAAACCTCCGGCCAGAATCCCGACCGAATCCGATCGACCAACGTCACAACGGTCAAAGTGGGGCCTTCCACCTTTTTCATCGGGTGGGAGGAAGTTTCCCGGCGCGCACCGTTTCCCGGAGCCGATCTACCGCCAGCAAAACGCCAATGACGGACAATGCGGCGCCAGCAAGGGCCAGCGGGGGAATCCATTCCTGCCCGAACACCATATGTTTGGACATCTGCCGCAGTTCCAGAGTGAGCTCTTCATTTGTCGGAGCGGGGGCGGACTGCACCCGCACTCCAAGCCTCTGGATTTGTTCCTCACTCCGAGACAGCAGTAATCCCTGCCACATGAGGAGTGCGACCAAGACCAAGCTGTTGCCCAACGCCAAGAGCGAAAGTGCTAACCCAATGACTGCCGATCTCGGGAAACGCATGACTCCTTCAGCTGATCCGTTTCCCGAATTCAACGCCGCGCCGGGCCGGAAGTTTCCTTGGCTGTGTTCGCCTCCCGCAGCACCGGCTCCAAGGTCACCCACACGTTGCTCGCCACCAGTGCGTGTCCCTTGGCGGTCGGGTGGATCTGGTCGGGCTGATTCAGTTCCGGCACGCCGCCCACGCCCGCGAGCAGGAACGGGATGAGCGCCACCTTCTGCTCCAGCGCCACCTCGGGGAAGATCGCCTGGAACTTCCGGTTGTAGGCTTCGCCCATGTTGTCGGGCATCACCATGCCGGCGAGCACGAACTTGGTCTCGGGATTCTTCCCGCGCGCCTTGCCGATGATGGCCACGAGGTTCGACCGCGTCGCCTCGGGCGCGAGTCCGCGCAGGCCGTCGTTGCCACCGAGTTCGAGCACCAGCACGTCCGCCGGCTGGCGCAACACCCAGTCCAGCCGGCGCAGGCCGCCTGCCGTGGTGTCCCCGCTCACGCCGGCATTGACCACCGTGAAGGGCAGTCCCGCTGCGTCCACCTTTTGCTGGAGCAGGGCCGGGTAGGCTTCCTTGGGCTCCACTCCATAGCCCGCCGCAATCGAATCCCCGAGCACAACCACGGACTTCCTGGGCAGACCGTTGGTTTCACCGGCCCAACCGGACACGCCGAGACACGCCGCGGCGACCAATGCGACGCAGCGCGAACCGGTCCTCGGATTGGGAAAGTCATTCACGCGCCCAAAGAACGGAGCCAAACCCGCCGTGTCAAACTTCACGGCGGAAGGCCGCACCTTTCGGTCAGCAATGGATTCTCGCCTCGTCCCGCGACTGCCCTGCATAATCCGCCCATGTCAAAGCATGCAGTCGTGACTGGCGCCGGCAGCGGTGTCGGCCAGGCCACCGCCCTCAAGCTCGCGCACCTGGGTTGGCGCGTCGCGCTCATCGGTCGCCGGGCGGAGGCTTTGGCGCAAACCGTCGCGGATGCCGGTCCGTTGGCCGGGCAATTCCTCGTGTGTCCGTGCGACATCGGTGACGCCGCTGCCGTTGAGGCTGCGGCCGGGACGATTCTCGCCGCGTTCGGCGAGGTGGAGCTGCTCGTCAACGCCGCCGGCACCAACGCCCCGCAGCGCGCCCTCGAAGTCCTCTCGCTCGCCGACTATCACGCGATGATGAACGCCAACCTCAACGGCGCGTATTACTGCGTGCAGGCGTTCCTCCCCGGCATGAGGACGCGCGGCTCGGGCACCATCGTCAACATCGTGTCGGATGCCGGCAAACAGGCTTCGCCCAAGGCCGGTCCCGCCTACGTGATGAGCAAGTTCGGCCTCGCCGGGCTGACCCAGGCGATCAACGCCGAGGAACGCGCCCGGGGCGTGCGCGCCATCGCGATCTTCCCCGGCGACATCGACACGCCGCTGCTGAACAAGCGCCCGGTCGTGCCCGATGCCACCGCCCGCGAGCGCATGATGAAGCCCGAGGACATCGCCGACTGCGCCGTGTTCTGCGCCACGTTGCCACCGCGCGTCGTGGTGGAGGAGATGCTGGTCCGGCCCCGGTAAGTTGAACCGCCGTTCCGCCCGTTCGCGCCGCTTCCGTCATGCCGATGTTCTCCGACAATTTCCGCGAGCAGGTCCGCGCCGCGAGCGACATCGTGGACGTGATCGGCGGCTACCTGCCGCTCAAGCGCGCCGGGGCCAACTTCGTCACGCTCTGTCCGTTCCATAAGGAGAAGTCGCCGAGCTTCAATGTGAACCCGGGCAAGCAGATCTTTCACTGCTTCGGCTGCCACAAGGGCGGTGACGTATTCCGGTTCGTGCAGGACTACGAGAACATCAACTTTCCCGAAGCCATCCAACGCCTGGCCGAACGCGCACACATCCCGCCCGAATACGAGGACAACCCCGCCGCCCAGCAGGCCCGCGGGCTCAAGGATTCGCTGCTCAAGCTGCACGAGGCCATCTGTTTGCGCTGGCAAAGCTGTCTCGCCGGCGAAGCCGCCGGCCAGGTCGCGCGCGACTATCTCGCGAAGCGCGGTGTGTCGGCGGAGGCGGTGAAGGAATTCCGCCTCGGTGCCGCGCCTGACGCCTGGGACGACACCGTGAACTGGGCGAAGGCGAAGGGCTTCCCCGCCGAGTTGTGCGAACAGGCCGGGCTCATCATCCGGAAGGAGGAAACCGGCCGGCACTACGACCGGTTCCGCGGCCGGCTCATGTTCCCGATCTGCGACGAACAGGGCCGGGTGATCGCCTTCAGCGGCCGCGTGCTCCAGGGCGACGAGAAGACGGCGAAGTATGTGAACTCGCCCGAGACGTTGATCTTCACCAAGGGCAAGGTGCTCTACGCGCTCGACAAGGCAAAGCGCGCCATCCTCGACGCCGGCCACGCCGTCGTGTGCGAAGGCCAGCTCGACACCATCGCGTGCCACGCGAACGGCCTGAAGCACGTCGTCGCCCCGCAGGGCACCGCGCTCACGCCCGAACACGCGCGCATCCTCAAGCGCTACGTGGACGAGGTGGTGCTGTGCTTCGACGGCGACAAGGCCGGCCGCAACGCCAGCATCCGCTCCTTCGACGGACTGCTCGGTTCCGGGCTGGCCGTGCGCGTGGCGACCATTCCGCCGCCCGACGATCCCGACAGCTACATCAAGGCCCACGGCTCCGAGACCTTCCGCGGAATCCTGAACCGCGCCGAGGGTTACTTCGACTTTCTGCTGAAACACCTCGCGCTGGAAAACGACACGACGAGCGACCGTGGCCGCATGGCGATCGTCCGGGCGATGGGCGAAGCCGCGCAGAAGACCGGTAACGCCGTGCTGCTCGACACCTATGCGCAGAAGACCGCCCAGCGCCTGAGCGTGAACGTGGATTCGGTCCGCACGGAGTTCCGCAAGGCCCGACTCAACGCGGCTCCGACGCGCGACGAGGCGCAGGAACCGCCCGTTGAAGATTCGGCCGAACCGGAGGCGCTGCCGCGTCCGTCGGGAACCGAACTCTGGCTGCTCAAGCTGCTGCTGCTCGCGCCCGAGCATTCTCACTTCGCGGCCGACCACTTGGACCCCAGTTGGATCATGCACCCGACCGTGCGCCGCATCGCCGCGGTCCATTTCTCGATGGGCACGGACGTGGCGGGCCTGATCTCGCAGTTCGAAGGCGACGATTTCGCCCGCTCGCTCATCACGGAATGCGCCAGTGAGCAGCGCGCCATTCCAGAGCCCGAGAAGCAGCTCGCCGACGTGATCCTGCGCCTGCGCAACGCCGCCTACGACGCCACCATGGCGAGCCTTTCCGCGACCCTGAGTGATGCTTCGTTGCCCGAGGAAGAACGTCTGGCCGCGCTCGCGGAACAGAACCGGTTGCGTTTGGAAAAACGGAAGCCGCTCCAATCCCACGGCGAATCCTAGGCTGCGGCCGGGCTTGCTCAGCCTTGGCCGTAGAGCTTCTTCAGGGTGATCGCGTTGTAGCTGCGAACCGTTCCCTCCTGCGACTGCACCTTGAGCGAGCCTTTCACGATTTCCACCACCACTCCTGAGTAGCCGGAGATGTCCACGTGCTTGCCATAGGCGCATCTGGGGAAGTCCGTCTCACTCACGTAGGTCCGGATCGCCCGCATCGGCTGGGTGAAATCCGGGTTGGTGATGTGGAGCCGCACGGGCATTTCGGGTTCTGCCTCGGCCTCTTCGGCCACCGGCGGGGTGATGCGTTTTGGTGGCTCACTGGACGGGACCGGCGTCGAGCGGTCGGGGGGCGTGAACAGCGTCTTGAGGCGGTTCGCGTTGAAGCGCTGCGTGATGCGCTCGGCGGAAACCACCTTGAAGGACTGGTTGATGAGTTCCACCACCACCCCTTCGAAGCCATGAATGCTCACGAAGACGCCCAGAGCGCACTGGGGCCAGTCCGGCCGTTCGGTGAGTTGGCCAATGGGCACCGGCGTTCCGGAAAAATCCGGCGTGGTCACCTTCCGCACCGGAGCGGCGGGCGTGGCGGCGTGATCTTGAACCGACGTCTCGGGCGACTGCATGAGCCGGACAGTCTCGCCGCCACCCCGGCGAGTAGCGAATGGTTTCTCGAATTTCGAGCCGGACTCGAAATCGCGGAAGCGGTCCCCGCGCCGAAGTATCCCGACAAGCGGTTTCCAAAGTAACGAAGATCAGTCGGGTTTCTTGGGCACTGGCGCGTTGGTCACCTGCCCCTCGTAGCGTTGTTTCAAACGCCCGGGAATCTCAGTCTGTGCCCAAGCATACCAGTGCGAGCCAAGTGGCGTGAAGCCATTGATGGCAGGCGCAAAAGTGTTGGTATTCGGATTGTAGGCGATCCCATGACAGTCGTGATGCCAGGCTTTGAGCACGACATAAAGAACCCCGCGGTGGGTGATGGCTGGGAACTCACGGTCTTTGATTTCCTTCCAAGGTAAGCCCCGGAGCGGCTTGGTCGGAACGTCCCAATAGGTAAACACGAGGCCGCCGGATTGCATCTGCCAGCCATTCTGCGCGACAAACGATTCCACTGCCGACATGGCTCTCGCACCGGTGACGTTTGGCGGAGGAACCTCATCCCACCTCAACCCAAAAGAGGGATGCACAACCATCCCATCGAAGAAGTGTCGGAGCATCCTCAGGTTGTTTGTTGCGGAGACACCGGTTGTAGAAATCAAGTTCGTGTTCATGTCTGCGATGAACCGCTGAAACAGTCGCTCCCGCTGGGCCTCTTCGGATTTTTCCCCGGCACACCCGCCCAATGCCAATGCCAGCACGGACAGGACCAGCGCCAACCATCCAGACGCCACGCACGAGCGTCGTTCACGCCGGTTCGGAGAGGAGTTCAAAGTCACAGGGCAGCGATACCTACGACTTCCCATAGAGACAACGGTTCAAACTCGGATCGTGCAGCCACCGACCTTCCGGGCAATTCGCCGTTGCCTTGCCCGGGATTGTTTCTCGCAGAGATTTAGCCTAGCGTGCCGCCATGAAACTTCGGTTCACGGCTATCATCCAGCGGGGCGAATCCTTCTTCGTCGCCACCTGCCCCGAGGTGCCCGAGGCGCATGGCCAGGGCGAAACCGAAGATGGCGCCGTCAGCGACCTGGAGGATTCCATCGAAAGCCTCCTCGACTACCGGCGGGAAGAGGCATTCGCGAAGCTCGCAGCGGGCACAGAACGGCGTGAGCTGCAGATGGCATGAAACGCCGCGATTTGGTCCGTCATCTGGAGGACAACGGCTGCTTTCTGGCCCGTGACAGCGGGCCTCATTCGATCTGGAAGAACCCATTGACCGGCCAGATTCAACCGGTGCCGCGGCATACCGAGGTTGATTCGTTCCTGGCGAAGAAGATTTGCCGGATGCTGTCCATTCCGGTGCTGCCGCAGCGATAAACATTGCCGTCTGAAATGGAGCACCCATGAAATCCGTCGCGCCCGTTTACTGGGTCGTTCCAGGCAAGCTGGCTGGCATGGCGTTTCCGTTCCTGCATCCCGAGCGCCGGCTTGCGGGTGGCGCGCCGCTGGAAGCCTTCGAAGATGATCTGGCATTGCTGCAACAGGCCGGCATTCGTGGCGTCGTATCGCTGGTGAACTCGCCGTCCGACCGCGCGGTTTACGCTGCGGTCGGATTTGAGTTTCTGTGCCTCCCCGTTCCCGATGGGCATCCTCCGACCGTCGAGCAGGTGGACGCATTCGTCGCATTCGTGGAAGCCATCCACGAAAGGAACGGTGCCGTGGTGTTCACTGTCATGCCGGCCTGGGTCGGACCGGATCCATGCTCGCCGCCTACCTCATTCGCCGCGGCCTTAGCGCGTCCGAAGCGATTCAAAGAGTTCGCCAAGCGGAACCGGCCGCCATCGAGACCCGACGCCAGGGGGCGCAATTTTTCACCGTGGCTGGAAGGCGGGGTTCCAGAGTTCCTCCCAGTGGTCGTTGCGGCGGGCTTCCTGGAGGGCGCACAGGTGCCTGAGGCCAGCGTCACTCCAGAACTGTCCGGATCGCTTGAAGCGGCATTGCCGCTGGCGGCACGCCGATTCCACCGCGCCGCTGCCGATGGGGCCGCTGAGCGAAAGTTCCCGGTAGTGCATCCGGGCGGCGTGGTGCGCGAGGTAGTTCTGTTCGCGCCGCACCACCGCGCCGGCTTCGCCCGCCGGGGGTTCCAGCCCGCCCAGTTCTCGCAGCAGTTTGGCGGCGTTGCCCCGGCGCAGTCGCCTGCGGCGCGGGGCCACCCACGCGCTCGTGGCGGCGGTGCCTTCGCCGTGCAGGGCGGTCCCCAGCGCGTGGAGGTGCTGGCTGCCGTGGTAGAAGTCGAGCACCGGCTCGGCCTGCGGCCACCGGTCCCCGACCAAGTGCCAGATCCACGGCGCGCCGTCGTTGACGCTGCGCACGCGCACGGCCCGGCCCAGCCCATCGGCCTGAGCCTCCCAGTGCAGGCGCCGGCCCAGTTCGCCCGCCTCGCCCCGCCAGCTCACGATCCGTTTGTCGCTCAGCAGTCCGCGCCCGCCCGCCGTCGGCCCCGACTGCTCTTCGCGGTAAAAGACGCCCAGCTTGAGTTCGTGCCATTCCACGCGGGGTTCCCTGGGGTTGACCTTGCCCCAGCCGGGGCCGCGGTAGCGGAACTGGCAGCCGTCGATCATGAGCACGGCCAGTTCGCTGGGCGCGCGCCCGGTTTCGCGTTCAGGGGCCGGGGTCTCCAGCCGCCGCGCGGTCTGGGCCTCGGCGCACGCGCCGACGTTTTGCACCAGCGCGTGCAGGGTGGCGTCGGCCACCGGTACGCCCCATTCGGTGGCCACTTCGGCGGCCTCGGCATACGTGCCGCTGGCGCTCACCGTGAAGGCCAGCCGTCGCCGCACGGCGGGGGTGAACTCCTGGTGCGGCCCCACGCCCCAGGCTTCCAGCAGCGGACAGCACCAGCGCCCGTCGCGCGGATCACGGCCGTAGCGCAGGGTCAGCGCCAGCGCGCCGCTCAGGCCGCGCAGGGTGCGGGCGCGCCGCTCGGGCTGGCGCAGCCGCCGGCCGTCCTGAGGGGAAAAAGGCGCCGTGGATGTCGGCGAGCTGCTGGAGGCGTTCCTGCAGGCGGCGGCGGGTCCACTCGCGCCCTTCGGCCTCGACTTCCAGTTCAATCTCCTCCAGCGAGGGAACCCGCCCAGAATCCGGTGTGTGCTTGCTCATGGCTTAAGGCCGGCCGGCTCACTGGGCGGGACGCCCGGCTCGCCCCAAACCCTACTCACTCCCAGCCACGATGAAAAGATGCGCCC
>JAYUSF010000120.1:0-20485 GCA_043755815.1 Verrucomicrobiota bacterium | reverse complement strand
ACCGCCATCTACGGTCTCTACACGGCGGGCGTCTATCTCGCCGCGCTGCCGGGCGGCTGGATTGCCGACCGCCTCCTGGGCGCCCAACGCGCCGTCTGGATCGGCGGCATCCTGATAGCCGTCGGTCACTTCCTGCTGGCGGTGCCGAGCACTACCTTCTTTTTCGCGGGACTCCTGTTCGTCGTCGCCGGCACCGGTCTGCTCAAACCGAACATCAGCGCGCTGGTCGGCTCGCTCTATCCCGAAGGCGGCGCGAGGCGTGACGCGGGTTTCACGGTCTTCTACATGGGAATCAACCTGGGGGCGGCGATCGGTCCGCTCGTGTGTTCCGCCCTTGGCGAAAAGCTGAACTGGCACTACGGCTTCACCGCCGCGGGCGTCGGGATGATCCTTGGTCTGATCCAGTTTCGCCTCACACGACATCACCTCGGGGGTGCCGGGGCGGTGCCGGAGGAACGGGGTGCCGCAACGCGGCGTGACTGGGCGCTGCTCTCGCTCGCAGTGGGCGTTGCGGTCGTCGTCATCGGGCTCGCGTTCGGCGGCGTGTTGAAGGTCAACCCGGTCTGGTTGGCCCAAAATACCACGGTGGTCCTCGTCGGGCTGGCTTTGGCCTATTTCCTCTGGGCGTTCCTCTTTGCCGGTTTGACCCGCGTTGAGAAGGGCCGGCTCGGGGTGATTGCGCTCCTGTTTGTCTCAGCCGCGCTGTTCTGGGCCGGCTACGAACAGGCCGGCTCGTCGCTCAACCTCTTTGCCGAACGGCACACGCAACGACTCATCGGCGCCCTCACGTGGACGATTCCGACCGGCTGGTTCCAGACTTTGCCGGCGGTGTTTGTGATCACGTTCGCGCCGGTCGCCGCGGCCGTTTGGGTGGTGCTTGGACGCCGGGGGCGCAATCCGTCGCTGGCGGTGAAGATGTCCCTCGGACTCCTGCTGCTGGCGGCCGGGTTCCTCGTGGTGGCACTGGCGGCCAAACGCGCCCTGGCCCACGGACCGGTCTGGCCGTCGTGGCTGGTGCTGACCTACCTCCTGCATGTCCTCGGCGAACTCTGCGTGAGCCCGGTCGGCCTCAGCTCCGTCACCAAGCTCGCCCCGCCGCGGCTCGTCGGCCAGATGATGGGCATCTGGTTCCTCGCGGCCTCCGTGGGCAACCTGATCGCGGGCCTGTTCGCCGGCGAGGTCACCGGTGACAACACGGCCGCGATGTCCGCGAAGTTTCTCCAGGTCGTCGGGGTGGTCGGCGTGGCGGGCGTGCTGCTCCTGCTCTTGAACAAGCCGGTCAAGCGCTGGATGGGTGGGGTGGAATGAACAGCTCCCCCAATTACGATTCCGGCCGGCTGGTCAACCTGAGGGCGGCGTTCATGGCGTTTCGATCTGCAACAAACATGATGCGGCCCTTTCCAAGCGAACTTCCCGACCCCGCGCCCCGCCTTTTCTCCGAGGCCCCATGACCCGTCTCACCGACTTCCTGAACCGCCGCGTGGTGCCGCCGCTGAACGCGGTGAGCGACAACACCTACCTGTCCGCCATCCGCGCCGGCATGGTCGCGGTGTCGCCGCTCACCATCCTTGGCGGCCTGTTCATGGTCATCGCCAACATCCCATTCACAGGCTGGACCCGGTTCGGAATTCCGAGTTGGGAAACCCTGATCGCGCCGTATAAGACCCTGCTGGACTACCCCTTCGTCGCCACGTTTGGCCTGCTCGCCGTGTTCGTGGCGTTCGCGATCGCCTATGACCTGGCCCAGCGGCTGAAGCAGGATCCGCTGACGGGCGCCTCCATCTCGGCGCTGTGCTTCCTGCTGCTGCAACTGAGGCTTACGGAAGGCGAGCATCCCGAGGTGGTGTTGAACATGGCCGGGCTTGGCTCCGCGGGGCTGTTCACCGCGATTATCGTCGGACTGATTTGCGTGCCCGTGCAGAAGTTCTTCACGGATGCCAACCTGGTTGTCCGGCTGCCGGCCAGCGTGCCGAAGGTGGTGCAGGAATCTTTCCTTTCGCTCGTGCCCATGGCCTTCCTGCTGGGACTGTTCTGGCTGATCCGCTTCGTCTTGGGAGTGGATGTGAACCACGTCATCCAGTCCACGTTCCAACCGTTGCTGAACGAGCTGAACACGTTGCACGGCATCCTCGTTTATGCGTTTCTGGTCACGCTGCTCTGGTCCGTCGGCATCAACGGTGACAACGCGCTCGACGCCATCGTGGCGCCGGTGTTCTTGCAGATGCTGGCGGCGAACGCGGAGGCGGTGCAGGCCAAGCTCCCCCTGCCTTACATCACCGCCAATGGTTTCTTCTCCACCTGTGTGAACGTGGGCGGCACCGGCGCCACGATCGCACTGGCGTTGGTGCTCGTGAAGTCCCGGGAACCGGGCTTCCGCCGTATCTCCCGGCTGTCGCTGCCCACGCAGGTCTTCCAGATCAACGAGCCGATCATGTTCGGCATCCCGATCGTGCTGAACCCGCTGCTAATGATCCCATATGTAGCCAACGCGCTGCTGCTGACCGCCGGCACCTACCTCCTGATGGACCTTGGCCTCATCGGCCGACCTTGGGTGCAGATTCCGTGGACAACGCCGCCGATCATCGGCCACTACCTCGTGACCGGCGGCGACTGGAAGGCGGCCGTCTGGGGCGCATTTTCCATCGTCATTGCGATGGCCGTGTATTGGCCGTTTGCCAAGGCGGCCGAACGCCAGCGGCTCAAGGCGGCGGAGGCGGGGACGCCGGCCGGTGCGGGCGGGGACGCGGGTGCGGCGCTCTAGGCCCGGTCCGTCATCCGCGCCAGCAGGTTCCGGGTAATCTGCTGCAGCCGCGGGTCAGGTCCCTGCGGCGTGGTGTAAACGCTGGGACGCATGTAACCGGGCGGCGCGGACAGGCCGTCGCCCCACCAGATGGTGGCGGCGTTGAAGACGATGTTACCCTTCGGTCCGGGATAGACCGTGGCCGTGAACTGGCCGCCGTTCGGTTTGCCGGGCGCGTCCTGCGTCGGACCCGACGCGACGATTTCCAGTCCCGGTATGGGCGCCGGATCACCATGCCATTCCCAACCGACCAAGCCAGGTATGCCGTCGCCGCGTTTCATGCCGGTGCCGGCAAACAGCCAGTGGTCAGGGGCCGCGCAGGTCCAGTCCGCCCCGCCGGTCACAGGCCCGGTGCTGTGCGCGCCGACGAGTTCGTTGGCGTAGGGCCGCTCATGCGGCAGCGACTTCATGGCGATGAAGTCGCGCGTGCCGCCCGGCGGGCCGAAGACGCCGATGCGTTCGAAGGCCCGTTGATCCGGTGAAAGGGCAATCTTTCCGCACACCGCATTGCCGGAGAGGAAGGCGACGTTCACCCCGGACGCGATGGCCGCCTGCACGTTCCGGAACATGTCGGGCGTCCAGTATTCGTCGTGGCCGACGGAGAGGAAGCCCTTCGCCCGCAGCAACCCCTGCGGATCGGCGTGAGTGTCCTGGTTGGAGCAGTAGGTGACGTCGTAGCCGTGCTGTTCGAGCCAGTAGGCGACGGGAAATTCCCAGAGCAGGAACTCGCCGGAACCCTGCGAGAGGGGCGCGTCGAAGATCTGACAGTAGCGGCCGTATGGCCGGTTGAAGCCCACCTGCACGCCGCCGCCCCAATACCACTGGTCCTTGCCGTCGTCGTAGAGCGAGAACTGCGTGGGCCAGCGGTTGTAGGCCTGCCAGGTGTGGTCACTGCATTGGAACAGCAGGTCGGCCGGCCGGTCGTCCCGCAGGATGAAGATCACGTAGCTTTGCACGCCGCCGCGGAGTTCGGTGAGCTTGCCCAGATAGACCCCGCTCAGCCAGTCGGCGGGAATCTTCAGCGACAGGCTGGGTTCCCAGGCACAGTTCCGGACGCGTTTGGCCCCGATGGGTGGTTCCGGTTGGGCCTTGCCGGCAATGGCTTCGTAAGTCCGCAGCAGCCGTCCGCCCGTGCCGCCGTAGTAGCCGAGGCGATAAATCTCCACCGTGAAGGCGCTCGCCGGATTCGTGCTGACAAAGAACTGGATCGTCTCGCCGGCGCGGACGCGGGTGTGGGAGCAGTAACCTTCAATCCACGGGCAGCGCCACTTGGTTGCCGGGTCCACGCGAGTGCTCGTCAGCATCCAGTCTCGAGTTCCAGGCTTCGCATTCTCTTCGGCGACGAGCTTCCGCCGCGAACGGGGCAAACCGACGCAACCCACCAGGGCGGCCGCGGCGCCCGCACCGGCAAGCCCCTTGAGGGCGGTGCGACGGGAGACGCGGGAGGGATTCATGCCGGCAATCTGCAGAGGGTAATGTGCGGAAAATTCTGCGGGCCGTCCGTCCGTCACTCGGATTCAAACCCGGCGACGACCTCAATTTCCACGCTAGCACCGCGAGGCAGGGCGGAGACCTGCACCGTGGAGCGCGCCGGGTAGGGAGCCGGGAAGTATTCGGCGTAGACCTCATTCATGCCCTGGAATTCGGCGAGGTTGGTCAGGAACACGGTGGTCTTTACGACCGCCCCGAATCCCAGTCCCTGGCTGGCGAGAATGAGTTTCACGTTTTCCAGCACCCGCCGGGTCTGGGCGCGAATGTCGCCTTCGACAGCGCCGCCCGGCTTGGCCGGGTCAATCGGCACCTGCCCCGAACAGAAGAGCAAGTTGCCGAAGCGGATGGCGTGGGTGTAGGGGCCGAGAGCGGGCGGGGCTCCGACAGGATTGATGGCAAGCTTTGGCATGGGCCCGGAGGAAGGGGGTGGTCTCGGAGGCAAGGTCTACTTCTTCTCCTCATACCATGCCATCTGGATGTTCTCCAAAATCTTCTCGTTGGACGCATCCGGGCGGTCGCCGAAGTCGGCCAATTCGCAGACCATCGCATGGAGTTTTGGAAAGCTGAGCCGAAGCGGGTCTTGATCCGGAAACTTGTCAATCAAGGCCCAGGCGATCTCCTCGTGGTCCTTCCAGGTCAGCTTCATGGACAAGAGTCGTCGCGGAGTGACTGGCCGGCGTCAAGGTCAGGAAAATCCTCCGGCGCGACGATTTGGGCCATTCGCTCCTTGACCCGTCCGGCGGTCGTTCCCGAAGACTTGTCCCATGCAATCCCTGTCTCTTGCGGCGGCCGCCCTGCTGGTTGGTGCCTGCTTCGCCCATGCTGCCGGTTCCGGCGGCAAGAACGTGCTCCACACCTTCGCCAAGCAGCAGTTGACCGATGAGTTCTGGAGCGAGGGCGCCGCCTTTGGCGACCTCAACAAGGACGGCAAGCAGGACGTCGTGGCCGGGCCGTTCTGGTATCAGGGCCCGGACTTCAAGACGCGCCACGAATTCATGCCGGCCGACAAGGTTTCCAAGAGCAAGAAGAACGGTCAGGAGGTTTCCTTCCGCGGCTACAAGGGGCGTTTGGGCAGCGAGAACGAATATTCCGCCAACTTCTTCGCCCACACCTACGACTTCAACGGCGATGGCTGGACGGACATCCTGATCCTCGGCTTCCCCGGCGAGAACTCGTGGTGGTTCGAGAACCCAAAGGGTGCTTCCGGTCATTGGAAACGCCACGTCGCGCTGGAGGTCACGGACAACGAATCGCCGCAGTTCATCGACATCACCGGCGACGGCAAACCCGAGATCGTCTGTTCCTCAAAAGGCTTTTACGGCTACGCCGAACCCAGTGCGGCCAATCCGACCGCGCTGTTCCGATGGCATGCCATTACCCCGAACAACAACTACCACAAGTTCACCCACGGCATGGGCGTGGGCGACGTGAACGGCGACGGCCGCCTTGATCTGCTCGAAAAGGATGGCTGGTGGGAACAGCCTGCCGCCCGTGCCGGCGACCCGGTTTGGAAGCAGCACAAGTGGACCTTCGGGGTGGGCGGCGCCCAGATGTATGCCTACGACGTCAACGGCGACGGTCTGAACGATGTCATTACCAGCCTGTCCGCCCACGGCTATGGCCTGAGCTGGTTTGAGCAGGTCCGGGAGGGCGCGGAGATCAAGTTCAAGGAACACAACTTCATGAACAAGCTGCCGGCCGAGAACAAGTATGGCGCCCATTTCAGCCAGCTTCACGCCCTTGACCTCGTGGACATTGACGGCGACGGACTGAAGGACATTGTCACCGGCAAACGCTTCTGGGCCCACGGGCCGGACGGGGATCCCGAGCCCATCGCGGCACCGGTGCTCTATTGGTTCCAGCTCCGCCGCCACGCCGACAAATCGGTGGATTGGGTTCCGCACCAGGTGGACGACCTTAGCGGCACCGGCACCGAGGTGAAGGCGCGCGACTACAACGGTGACGGCAAACCCGACATCCTCGTGGGCAACAAGCACGGAGTCTACGTCTTCACCCACGTCACGAAAAACGTCTCGGCCGCCGAATGGCAGGCCGCCCAGCCAAAGCCGCTCTATCCCTGACAAGATTTGTTCCCGTTCCCGGCTTGAGGCCCTGGGCCACCGGGCCTAAAACTCTTTTCGTCAGCCAAAATCTTACGCTGCCAGCCATGACCCCCAACCGACAATCCAACCTTCCGGGCCGAACGCTTGCCGTCATCATGGGCGGCGGCCAGGGCACCCGCCTCTTTCCGCTGACCCGTGACCGTGCCAAGCCGGCGGTGCCGCTGGCGGGCAAGTATCGCCTGGTGGACATCCCGATCTCGAACTGCATCAACTCCGGCATCATGCGGATGTATCTGCTCACGCAGTTCAACTCCGCCTCCCTGCACCGGCACGTGTCACAGAGCTACAAGTTCGACCACTTCGGCAACGGCTTCGTCGAACTGCTCGCCGCCGAGCAGAGTTTCACGAGCACGAGCTGGTATCAGGGCACCGCCGATGCCGTGCGCAAGAACCTGATGCACTTTCAGAACACGCCGTTCGACTACGCCCTGATCCTTTCGGGCGACCAGCTCTACCGGATGGATTTTCAGAAGATCCTGGAAGCCCACGCCGCGAACTCGGCCGACCTGACCATCGCGACGATTCCCGTGACCGCGCGGGACGCCTCGGCCCTCGGCATCATGCACATCAACTCCGAGCGCCGGATCGTCAAGTTTGTCGAAAAGCCGAAGGAGCCGGAGGTGCTGGATTCCCTCAAGCTTGATCGCGCCAGCTATGGACCCTTGGGCATCCACAGCCACGACGACCTGTTCCTCGCCTCGATGGGGACCTACGTCTTCAACCGCGAGGTTCTGTTCGAACTGCTGAACAACAACCTCACCGACTTCGGCAAACACATCATTCCGGGCGCCATTGAGAACAAGCGCGTGTTCTCGCACGTTTACCAGGGTTACTGGGAAGACATTGGAACGATCCGCAGCTTCTTCGAAGCCAGCCTCGACCAGGCCGCCGATCTGCCGAAGTTCAACTTCTTTGATCCGCCGGTCTTCACCCGGCCGCGCTACCTTCCACCTTCGAAGGTCAACGGGGCCGCCATCGACCACGCCGCGATCTCCGACGGCTGCATCATCACCCGCGCGCGCATCCTCAACAGCGTCATCGGCATCCGATCGGTGCTGCAGGAGGGTTCTTACCTCAACAAGGTCGTGATGATGGGCGCCGACTACTACGATTCTCACGCCCGCGCTTCGCAGCCGGAGAACCAGGGCGTGCCCGTGGGCATCGGGGCCGGCACGCGGATCGAACATGCGATCGTCGACAAGAACGCCCGAATCGGCGAGGGCTGCAGCTTGTCCCCGGCCGGCAAGCCGGACGAGGTGGACCATCCGCTCTACTACATCCGTGACGGCGTGCTCGTCATCCCGAAGGGCATGGTCATCCCCAACGGGACCATCATTTGAGGCGATCCCGGCATCCTCACCGGATCGGTGTCGGACGGCGGCCCGTTTAGGCGGCGGTGGCATCCTCTTTCCTTCCGGGAAATCTGGCGGGTGGGACCCCCTTGTCACCGGCTTGTAACCTTCCTGTCATCACGTAGCCTTTCGCCATGCCTACCAAAGCGCGTGTCATGGCAAAAATACTCGTCGTAGATGACGAACCGGATGCGCTCGAGCTGGTCAGCTTCAACCTCAAGTCGGCCGGCTACGAAGTCGTCACGGCCGATGACGGCAACGATGCGCTCAAGAAAGCCCGGCAACACGTCCCGGACCTGATCCTGCTCGACGTCATGCTGCCCGAAGTGGACGGCCTTGAGGTTTGTAAGCTGCTCCGGCGCGATCCCGCCACCGCCACGATTCCGGTCATCATGCTCACCGCCAAGGCGGGCGAAATCGACCGGGTGCTTGGCCTCGAACTCGGCGCGGACGACTACGTCACCAAACCCTTTAGCCCCCGGGAACTGGTGCTGCGCGTGAAGAACCTCCTCAAACGCCGCGAGGGCGGCGAGGAAAAGCCGGACCACTACTCCGTGGGTGACCTCTCCATCGACGTTCCGCGTCACCTGGTGACCGTCTGCCGCAAGCGCGTCGATCTCACGGCCACCGAATTCAAGCTGTTGACCACGCTGGCGTCGCGGCGTGGACGCGTGCAGTCCCGCGAGCAGTTGCTCCGTGACGTTTGGGAATACGACAACCTCATCGACACCCGCACGGTGGATACCCACATGCGGCGGCTGCGCGAGAAGCTCGGAGCCGCGTGCCGTTACCTCGACACGGTGCGCGGGGTCGGTTACCGCTTCGTCGAGAACTGACCGCCACTGGGCAGTTCTTCCGTCCCCATGTTGTGGCCCTTTCTGACTCTGTTCGCGGTCATCGCGGGTGCCGTAACCGTCGGTTGGGTGCTCCGGCGCGAACGCGCCGCGCGCGAACAGCTGCGGCAGGCTCACCTTGAGCTGGCCGGAGTTCGGGGCGCCGAACACACCGCCCTGACGGAAGAACAGACCAAACAGCAGACCGTCTTTAATGGCCTCGTCGAAGGCCTGCTGATCCTGGATGAACACGGCCGCGTTCAGTATGCCAATCCCGCGCTCGAACGGCTTTTCAGCGTCAGTCCTGACATCCGCAACCTGACCCTGCTGGAGGCGTTGCGGTCCCATCAGTTGAACGACCTCGCACAACAGACTCTGGACACAGGTCGCGTCACCGGCTTCGAACTGACGTTGTCCGGGCTGCACGAGCGTGTGCTCCAGGTCAATGCCTCCACCTTTCGCGACCCCGACCGCGCCCATGCCGGGACGGTGTTCGTCTTTCATGACCTGACCCGGATCAAGCAGTTGGAGAACCTGCGGAAGGAATTTGTCGCCAACGTCAGCCACGAGCTCCGCACGCCGCTTTCCCTGATCAAGGGCTATGTCGAAACCCTGCTCGACGGTGCTAAGGACGATCCCGCAGTGGCCACGCGCTTCCTGCAAACCATCGAGAAACACGCCGACCGTCTCACCTTTCTCATCGAGGACTTGCTCACCATCTCCCGCCTGGAGTCCGGACAGGTGCTGATGAATTTCCAGATCCTCGACCTGCGTGGGCAGGCGGACGCCGTGGTGGATGACCTCGCCAGCCGTGCCGCGGAACGGAAGGTCACGCTGTTCAACGAAGTTCCACCGCACCTCGACGTGCGCGCCGACGGCGACCGGCTCCAGCAGGTCCTCTTCAACCTTGTCGACAACGCCATCAAATACGGGCGCATCGGTGGCAACGCGCGGGTCGGCGCCCGGCGATTAAACGCCGGGGCGGTGGAGGCCTGGGTGAACGACGATGGCCCCGGCATTCCGCCTGAGGCCGGCGAACGGGTCTTCGAACGGTTCTACCGGGTGGACCGCGCGCGCTCCCGCGATGCCGGCGGAACGGGCCTTGGCCTGAGCATCGTGAAGCACATTGTCCAGGCCCACGGCGGCGAAGTCCGTCTGGAGAGTGAACCCGGAAAGGGCGCGACCTTCTTCTTCACGTTGCCCGTCGGGTTGCGAACTCAGGAATCAGCCTAGCCGGGTGAACTTACGCCGGGCTCCAAAGCCGCTCCCATCCGTCACCTCGCGCCGGTCGTGGCCCAAGATTGAGGTCGGTGAGCAAGAGAGCTTCGGCGGATTCGCCGTAAGGCCCCACCGTTTTGGGTTCGCCGTCCGGACCGACCAGCACGGAGCAGCCGATGCACTTGCGGCCGGCCCACGGACCACCCGTGATCGCGCCCACGTTGCTCACGCCCGCAATCCACAACCGGAAGTCGCGCGCCACCGGTCCGTAGCAGTCGCGCCAAAGTCGGCCGTAGGGCTCCCGGACTTGCTCGTGGTCGGCTGGAACCGCCCACGCGCAGGGCGAAAGAATCAGGTCGGCCCCCATCAGCCCGAGGCTGCGCGCGACCATCTGACCACGGGCGAAGGCGTCGGCGCAGATCATCAGTCCGATCGTGCCCAACGACGTGTGGGCGACCCCCAATCGGTCGCCTTGGGCGTAGCAGGCATGGCCGATCTCCAGTTCGTTGAGCTTGCGGTGATGCAGCAGGAGGTTGCCCTGCGGATCAATTAGCACCGCCGCATTGAAGACGTTTGGTCCCGCGCGTTCCGTCAGGCCAGCGCAGACGAACACGCGGTTCTGGCGGGCCGCCGCCCGAAGCATTTCACCGGCTTCGCCCTCTGGAATGGGCTGTGCCAAATCCGCTGCGGCGGGATGGGTCCAGCCAGCATCAAGCGTCTCGGGCAGGACCACGATCTGCGCTCCCTTTTCTGCGGCCTCAGCGATTCGGAGACAGGCCCGATCAAGGTTGGCCCGAAACGCGCCGCCGGTAACGAGCATCTGCGCCATGGCGAGACGGATGGGGACGGCTGACATGGGTTTGAGTGTTCGGCGACCGGTTGCTGACGCAAGAACTCCGGCGTGCCAAATCGACTCCGGTTGGGTCCAATTCGCCGATGAATGCACTCCCGGACTTGCGCGCCCGACCCCGTCGCCTGCTGCGCGTCTTTCTCGGTTTCGCCGCCATCGCGTGGGGCGTCGCGTTCTACGGCGTGTTGGTCAGCTGGTCGGAGGCTGTGACGGCGCTGCAGGGCCTGGGTGCAGGTGCGATTCCGACGGACCCGATGCTGGACTATTGGTTGCGGATGGCTTCGGGCGCTTTCGGTCTCGTCGGTTGCCTGTTTGCCGTGCTCGCCTTTGATCCGGACCGGCACCGGGCGATCATTCCTTGGTTCGGCGCGTTGATGCTCGCGGAAGGGGCCATCCTCTTGGCGCATGGCGTGCGACTCAGTCTGGCTCCGCTCCCCTTCATGGCCGACACCGCGGCGTGCTTCCTCGGCGGATTCGGCATCCTGTTCTCCGCCCGGATGGCTTTCGGTGCGGCGCGCCCGACCAATTGAGGTGCTGCGCCCCGAAGGAGCCCCGGCCTTTTCTACAATCGCCGCAGTGAAGGCTCCTTGCATGAGCCGCCGGTGGCCGGCGCTCCTGTTCGTCGGTGCGATCACCCCGGTTCGCTCGCCGGTGGGGCCGTGCTGTTTCATGCCCTCGGTTCGCGCGCGAACAACAAACCGGTGCGCCGGCCCTATCAAACGCCAGCACTCACCAGCGGTTTCCTGCTGGGAACCGTCACGGTGCTGAATCCGAACTTTGGCAACGGATGGTCGAATCTGCTGCGCCCGCTCGTTGAGGCGGCTGGCAAAAAGCCCGGCGTGCGGGTTCGACTCCGGTTCCTATAGGGCGGCCGTGAAGTGGTCGCCGGCGAAGCCCCGTTTGCCGGAACCTTTTACGAGGTTAAGGAAGGCCAGCCGCTGGGGTTCCAGAACTCGCTGGTGGAACTCGCCTTCGCCGTTAACCCAAGCGACTTCGCCAAGAAGCTGGGGTCGGCTCCGGGCCTGACCGGACGGTGGAGGTGCGGTTGCTGCCGTAGGACCGCGCGCCGCCACGGGCTTGAATCTCACCTTCGAATTCCAAGTGCAGGTCGCTGGGCGTTGCCGAACCTCGCCCAAACATATGCCGCCGTTTGATCCGCTGGATTTGAAGAATCAGTCCGAACCGCTCAAGGAAAGGCTGGGGACCGTGGCCGAAATCCTGGAAGTGGGACTGGAACTTGGCGGCGAGCTGATTTCGGGGTTGTGTGAGCTGTTCTTGCTCTTCTGACTTCGGTCCGAATTCCTGTCCTAACGAATCTCCTGCCCACGTTCGTGCCGCTTTTCATCGGGTTCGTCTTTGTGTTCGTGTTTGGGACGATCGCTGTTGGCATTTTTCGGGGAATCACCGAGTGGCAGTCCAACAACCAGCAACCGATGCAAACCGTAGCCCCCCCCGTCGTGACCAAGCGCCAGCATGTTAGCGGCGGCGGATACAATGCGGTGGCGAGCTTGCCGGTGTTCCGAACGGCGCTCGGTAATGGTGCGTAGCCGGCGCAGCGGCGGACAGGTTTGGAGGCAACATGGAGGCGGCTGGACGCTAGTGCGGGCGCCTCACCCTGCTTGGTGACGAAACCCCGGTCAATTGGGTGGCCAGGCGTGGGCATGTCGCTTCGGCACGGCCGGGAGCGCGACTCTCTGAGTCGCGAGTCATGTTGCCTTTGGAAGATAGACCTGACACGCGGCTCAGAGAGCCGCGCTCCCGCCGCCATACTGTCCAGAGGCGTGCCTTCCGCATCAGTCGGCCGCCCAAACTTTTTGGAACTCCAGGCCGGAAAACTCCACATGGTAGCCGAAAGAAGGTATGTCCGACCGTTCCGCCACAAGCATCCAATGGACATCGCTATCCGGCTTGGCCGGAAACCAAATGTCCACTGTCCGGAGGACCTGCCAAAATTTTGGGTCCTTCATTTCATCGTCGTAAGCGATCAGTTCGGCTTCCGCTTTCCGCACCAGTTCCGGCAGAGCTGGCAGGATGCGCCGGAGCAGCCGGGCCTGCTCTTCCCTGACCGGAGGCAGTATCCACGGTTCGTCCGGCGTCTCCCGCGTGTCCAGTTTGACGGCAATCTCATGTCCAAGAAGGCGGGGACTTCCGACGGGAAGTTTCGCCGCCCATCCGTATTCGTCCGCGGTGAGCTTGAATCCGGGTAGGCGCCGACTGGACACAGCGGCTGGGCGTTTGAACCAACCTATCAGCGCCAACCCGAAGCCCAAGGCGAGCAGAGCGGCCCAGAGTGGCCAGCGATTCGGTCGAGCAACATCTGAAGCGTCGTTTGGTATAAGCTATGACGTGCCTCAATTCACCTTCTCCGCCAGCAGGTGCTGCTGCCAGAACTGGATCGTGCTGAGGAACTGGAAGTCCGCGTTCTTCTTCTTCTGGAAGCCGTGGCCCTCGTCTTTCGCCATCAGATACCAGCAGGCGCCGCCGTTGGCGCGGACGGCCTTTACCATCTGCTCGGCTTCGGTCACGGGCACGCGGGGATCGTTTTTACCCTGCACCACGAACAGCGGCACGCCGATCCGCTTCACGTTGGTCGTCGGTGAAATCTTCTCCAGGTGCGCACGCATCGCGGGGTCGCGTTCGTCGCCGTATTCCACGCGGCGCAGGTCGCGCCGGTAGTCCTGCGTGTTCTCCAGGAAGGTCACGAAGTTGGAGATGCCTACGACATCCACGCCGCACTTGAGGCGATCGCTGTAATGCGTGAGCGCGGCGAGCGTCATGTAACCGCCGTAGCTGCCGCCGGTGACCGCGATGCGGCTGCCGTCGAGATCGGGCTGGGCCTTCACCCAGTCGATGATGGCGCCGATGTCCTTCACCGAATCCTCGCGCTGGAAGCCGTTGTCGCGCGTCAGGAAGGTTTTCCCGTAGCCGGCGGAACCGCGGACGTTGGGCACGACCAGCGCCACGCCCAGCTCGTCGAGGTAGTAATTGTCGCGGGCCTGGAAGACGGGCCGGGACTGCGACTCGGGTCCGCCGTGGATCTGGATGATCGCGGGCCGCTTGCCGGGGAACTTCGCGGGATCCGGCCGGTAGATGAAGGCGCTGACGGTAAGCCCGTCGAAGGACTTCGTGCGGATGAGCGAGGGTTGCCGGAACTGGGCCGCGTCGAGCCCGCCGGTTTCGCTCTCGGTCCAACGGGTGAGCGCGCCGGTGGTTACTTCGAGCGAATAGGCGTCGGCGGGGGAATTGGCGTGCGCGAGCGAGAAGCCTAGGTCACGGCCGTTGGAATGCCATTCGAGGCCGGCCAACACGCCGAGCGGGAGCCGGGGCGCGGGTTGCTCGGCGCCTTTCGCGACATCGAGCAGGTGAAGCACGCTGGCGCCGTCCTCGTTGGCCGAATAGGCGAGCGTCTTGCCGTTGGGCGAAAGCTCGAACGCTTCCACATCCCAGTTCAGCGCGGGCGTCAGCACGGTCAACTTGCCGCTGCCGACGTCGATCTGGGCCAGGCGGCGGAATTCGGAATCCTTGTCCGTGGTGGTGAAGACCGAGGCTCCGTCCGCGCTGAACTGCGCGCCGGCGTAGGCGACGCCGGTTTCGCCGGCCGGGGTGAGCAGCGTGAACCGGCCCGACTTCAGGTCGAGCACGTGCAGGTGGCTTTCGTTGATCGAGACGTATTCAGCGACCAGCAGCTTGGATTCGTCGGCCGACCAACCGGTGACGGACCAGCCGCCGCCTTTCCGTTCGGCCACGAGCCGGTCGGACTTCGGGTCGGCCGGGTTCATCACGTAGAGGTCGGTGTCCTTGCCCGTGCGGCGCGTGCTGGTGTAGGCGAGCTGCTTTCCGGACTCGGCCCACCGCGCACCCATGTTCCGCGACTTGCCGTCGGTGAGCAGCGTCACGCGGCTGTCGGGATCGAGACGGTAAAGCTGGAAGAATTCGCCGCCGCCGGCGTCCTGCGTGAAGACGACGTAGTTGCCGTCCTTGGGCTGGTAGCTGCCGCCGCTTACGGGTTCATTCAGGAAGGTGAGCTGGCGCCGAGCGCCGCCTGGCGTCTTCACGAGATGCAGCTGCGCGGTGTCCGCAAAGCGCGTCGTGATGAGCAGCTCGCGGCGGCGCGGATGCCACGACTGGAAGGCCGTCGTGCGGAACTCCAGGTAGCGGCCGACCTCGCGTTGCAACGCCGGCGGGGCCGCCGGCACGCCTTCGACGACGAGGTTGTCGGGGACCTGCGCGAACGCAGTAACCAAGGCAATGGGGAGCACGGCGAGGAACGCTTTCACGACGCGAACGTTGGCGCGGGGGAAAGTCCGAGGCAATCACCGGGAAAGTGCCGCCGGAGTTCTGGCCGGATCCGCCTTGCCAGCTTGGCGGCTACAGGCGGGGCCTCGACCGCGGGGCCTTGACCTTGCCGGCGAGCTGTTCGAGCGCGTTGGTTTGGCGGCCCTTGATCCAAGCCTTGAGCGGCAGGTTGTCGATCTCGACCTGGTCGGGGAATGACCAGGGACGGAAGCCGAGTTTCGCGTATTCCGAATCGAACCGCGGCTGGTCGGTGTCGCCTTCCTCCGGCTTCAGCGTGCCGAGCACCGTGCGTTCGAAATCGGCGCGCGCTCGTTTTGATTCGGCAAAAACGACGGGCTTCGTCACGGCGGCGAGGCGGTCAATGTCGGCGGTCAGCTTCGCTGGCACGAAGACGTCGGTGAGCAGCTCCGCGCAGATGGCCCGATACTTTGGGCCGTAGGTGGCGTCGGCCAGAAACCGCTCGACGAGGGGGTTCTGGTCGGCGTTCGGCCGCAGGATGCTGGTCTGCATTTGAAACCGCGACGGCCCCGAGACCGGGTGCATGCCGAAGGACTCGTTGAGATCCCACGGGATGAAGGTCGCCTTGCGGGAGGCGGTGCCGAGGAAGAGGTAGTAGTTGTGGCCGTTGCCGATGAACGAATCCACGTTCGCCAAGATGGAATTCAGCGCGACGAAACGCAGAAACGCCTCCGGATCGAGATAGTTCCGGATGCCTCCCGCAAACTCCGCGGCGGATGCCTCCCCCATGAACTTCACCATCTCGATGAACCGGGCCGTGTCGGCCGGGGTCGCGTCGGACTTGGGTAGGTAGCGATCCAGGTATCGGTTCCAGTTCGGTCCGAGGTAGGGCAGCCCCTGCATCATCTCCGGCTTGAGCAGCAGCCCCTCCTTCGCTCCAAAACTCCGCTTGAGGAAACCGTCTTCGACGGCCTCGACGAGCGTGTAGAGACCAAGATGCTGCCGCTCCGCCCGGCCAGGAATCGTCAGATAAACCTGCGCGAACGCCGTCCGCGGGGCGGGCAGTCCGGCCCGGCGAAACAGTTCATACGCCAGCACCTCGCGCATCTGCGTGGCGTCATTCACGTTGTTGTTCAGGTAGAGTTCCTCGACACCAAGAAACTTCCGGCCTTTGGCACCGCGGTTGAAATCAAGCTTCAGCGGACGCTTGTAACCGTTCGGGGCCCGGGCCACGGAACTCACCCCCTTCATCCGAACGGCCACATTGGTGAACGTCTGTCCGGCCGCGGCGAAGGTGCACTCGGTCCACGGGTAACGGGCCGAGCCGTCGGGACCGGCTGGAGTGCCGGACGGCCTCTGATTATCGCCGCCGAAGACCCCCCGGAGGAATCCTTCGAGCGGGCCGCCTTCCGGGCCGCCGCCTCCGTAATTGCGCCGGGCAACGCCCCGGGAACCGAGGGTCTGCCAGTCCTTCGGCGTGATCGTGAGCTGAACCGTCCAAAGATTGGTGAATCCAAAGAGCGATGGCGAATTGGTCCCGGCCACCGCGCCCGCACTCCCGCCGGCGCCCGCCACGAAACCGAGCAGACATAGGAGCAACTGGAGTTGGCGTTTCATGGTCGTGGAAAAGCTGAACGGGACCGTCGGGGAATGTTCAGGGGAATGCAACCGGGGCGGTGGGCGGGCCCGCCGCGCCGGGTGGTGCTCAGGCCGCCCGAAGCGCCCGGACGAGTTCGGGAAACCGGCACCCAGTGCAAAGCGCATCCGCCCGGTCACAGAAGTCGCGGGAGATCTGCAGCAAGCCCTGCTGGGCGGCGGCGGTGCGCGGCAGCTTGCGGGTCGTGCCGCCGAACAACCGTGTGCGGGCGAGCTTCAGCACCCCGTTGTCCTCGCCGGCGGGCCAGGCAAAATGGCGTCGCTCCACTTCGGTGCGGATTGGGTCATTCCCGCCCGTAGTCGCGCGGGCATGGAGCCAGGGGAGGATCACGTTGAGGGCGAGATCGGTCACCCGTGCGGCGCCGAGCAGCGGCACCGGTTGGGCAAGGCGCGGGGATCGCAACGTCCAGTGATGAGCCCAGAAATCATCCGCCCCGTTCCTCGGCGACAGCGCCGTCAGGAGTTGGGCTGCGAGATGGGAGGTGTTGCCGGACATGGCGCCAAGCCATTCCTCAATCCGGCGTGGCAGGTCGCCGGCGCTCCACCACCGCGCCGCCAAAACGAGCCGGCGCTGGGGATGATTCGCCGGCCGCAGCCCGGCAAACTGCCACGCTTCGGGCGGCAGAATCAGATTCTCCCACGCGTCGCGTTCCCGCCACCACGCGTCCCAAAGCGACTTGGCAAACGCCATGTTGTCACCGCGCGGGAGCTGGGCCGGCAGCAGGCCCGCGAGGCCGAGGAAGCGGGCCTCCCAGTTCGGGTCGGCCGCGGCCGGCAGGACGGACGTTCCCATTTTTCCCGCCACCTCCTCGGCGAGCTCCGCCAACCGGCGCATCGGCCAGGTGTTGTGGCGATAGCCGAGCGCAGCGAATAGCCCTTCCCACAGCGACTGCTCCCAGCCGACCTGACGGGCACGGATCGCCAGTTCGCCGGCCTTGCGTTTGAGACGGACCCGCGCGGCCTGGGTGAGGAGTTCCGCGAGCGTGGCGGCGTCCACGGCGGCAAGCGGAGCGCAGCATTGCCCGCGCGTTTCGGCGGGCAGCACCGAACTCGCCTCCTCTTCCAGCCAGGCGCCAAGCTCGGTGAGCGGTGCGTCGAGAAAGGGCTTTAGCGCCAGCACCGGGGGTTGGAGATCGAGCGTGGGAGAATCCCAAACCACATGCAGGATCACCTGGCCATAGCGGTCATTGCGATCGTGGCCATGACTGCGCCAGCCCCCGACGCCGAGATCGATTTCCACGTCACCGCTCACGGCCGGCTCGTCCCCCAGTTGGATCACCGCGCGTTGAAAATCCGGGCCGGGACCCCGGTTCCAGAATCCGGGATGGAGCACCCGCACCGGGCGGCCGTCCCAGCCGGTGAGTTCGCCGCGCCGCAGGCGCTGGTGCCGCCAAATCTGCTGGAGCCATCGCTCGGGGGGCAGCGCGCCGCCGTCATGGACGACTCCGCTCGCGGGGGTGTTCCGATGGCACCAAGACTCGTAAAAATCCGGAGGCAGCGATCGCATTTGGTTGCGCTGGTTTCCCGCCCGGAGAATCACCCGTCAAGCCCGGAGCCGGTGGGCATCACCCTTTTCCTCCGGGGAAGACCAACCATTTGGCGAAACCAAAGAGCGAACGTCTTTGGCTTGGCTGCGAGGGGTGGTGCGCCCGGCAGGACTTGAACCTGCCGTCAGCTTCCGCCACTGCCCGCCAGCTTCCGCCAAGGAATCTCACGGGAACCCTAGTTTAACCCCGTTTTCCATTCCGGGTGATGACGGGGCACCGAGCGTCTATGAGAAGTCAGAAACGGAAAAAACCCACAACCGGCACCCTGCGACGCCTCGCCCGGCTGCCGAAAGCAACGCAAGGCCGCGGGTCCCTCCCGACCGTCCGCCGTCCGGTTCCGGTGACGACGCCCACGGAACGGCTAGCGCCAGACCTCCGAAACTCGGTTTAATGCACAAACGTGAGCGAGCGCCGCCGGCCCGCCGGCCTCCACCGCCGTTGACGGACGCCAAGTAGCACCGCAATGTGTCACCTATGAAAACGGCCAGCATCCGCGAACTCAAGCACGACACGACCACCGTGCTCAACTGGGTCGAAGCGGGTGAACGGGTGGAAATCCAGAAGCGTGGCAAGCCGGTGGCGATCCTGAGCCGGCCCGAGCCCAAGCCGGCCGCCTCGAAGCGACCCGACTTCATGGCGCGGCTGAAATCCATTTACGGCCACCAGGTGCTGGCGGTCACGGCAACGGACCTGCTCGCCGAAGAGCGGGGGAACCGGTGAACGCCTACGCCGACACCGGGTTCATCTGCTCCCTGCATGCTCCCGACGCCAATTCGGCCAAGGTGGTGGCGTGGCTGAAACGCCAGCGGCATCCGCTGCCCTTCACCGGGTTGCACCGGTTGGAATTCCGCAACGCCCTTCGGCTGCGGGTCTTTCGCAAGGAGATCACCCCTGAGCAGCGCGAGCTTTCCATTCAGGCCATGCTCTCCGATCTGGCGTCCAACGTGTTTGGCCATGCAGAACCGGCTTGGCCGGAAGTCCTGATGGAAGCGGAACGCCTGAGCGCGGGGCATTCCGAACGCCTCGGCACCCGCAGTCTCGACATCCTGCACGTGGCTTCGGCCCTCGTGCTGGGGGCGGAGCAGTTCGTCACGTTCGATGCACGGCAAGGTTCGCTGGCGGCGGCGGCCGGTCTGCGGCTGGTGACGCCCTGAGCGCGAAGACGAATTCCCCCGACTATCCGCCGCTCGGTTTTGGTGACGATTAGAACCCTCAGGCTAGCGCCAGAACTCCGAACCTTCTTAGAATCTCAAAAACGTAAGCGGTTGCCGGAAAACTGCCATTGCCAAGGCGTGTGAGCGTCAGCCACGCCTCAAGGCACTTCCACCACGCGGAAATAGGTGCCGGTATCGGCCACGACAAACTCTTGGGTGATGCTTTCGGATTCCGCCACGAAGTCAGAGCCGACAAGGGACCAGACCTTGAAATCCTTCGTCGCCTGCACCTGATACTTCCGGCCGAGCGTCACCTTCAGGTTCACGTTCACCCGGCTCACGACGATTTCGAGCGACGGTGACGACGGCGGCGAGGCGATGCTGACCGTGGGCAGGCTGGTGTAACCGCTGCCCGGATTGGTGACCGTGAATCCGACCACGGAACCGTCGGCGATGATGGCCTTGGCGGTAGCGCCAGAACCGCCTCCCCCGCGAATGAGCACCAAGGGCGCTTCGGTGTAGCCGCGTCCGCCGCGAACAACGGTGACGCCGACCATGAATCCGTTCACCACTTGCGCCTTGCCGGTGGCGCCGTTGGGGCCGACCAAGCCGTCGGACTTAAGAGCCACGGAATGCGCCTCGCCCGCAGCGATTGAGACAATTTCGATGAGTCCAACCGGAACGTTGGTTTGACTGCTCCCATTTGATCCCCAAGCCATCACTGAGCCGTCATCCTTCAAGGCCATCGAATGAATCCACCCGCCAGAGATCGCGACAACTCCGTTCAACCCCGAAGGTGCGTCCATAGTCCCGTTATTGCCCCAAACCACCACAGAGCCATCTGCCCTCAAAGCTGAAGTGTAATTTGCGCCCCCCGCGATTGCTACGATCCCGCTCAGCCCGCCCGGAACGGTCACCTGTCCGCCGGCGTTATATCCCCATGCGATGACGCGCCCATCTACTGATTGGTCCTGCCTGAGAGCGAGCGAGTGGTATTCCCCGCCGGCAACCGCGACGATGTTGTCCAGTCCGGCCGGAATCGTCGTCTCTCCTTGGCTGCCTTTTCCCCACGCCACGACGGTCCCGTCCTTCTTCAGGGCGAGAGTGTGGTAACCACCCGCCCCGATAGCCACGACCTCGCTCAAATCGGCAGGCACTCCAAGTTGGTTTTCCCTCCCATCACCCCACGCCACGACGGTCCCATTGC
>JAYUSF010000119.1:0-20584 GCA_043755815.1 Verrucomicrobiota bacterium | reverse complement strand
TCCTCCGGCTCCTGGATCATTACGGAATACTCCAGCAGTTGATCCACAAGTGATGAACCTCTTGGCCAACCCGATGAGCGCACCTGCCCAACTCAAGGAATGGTTCAACGCCGAACGCTACCGGCAGATCGCGGCTGCCTTGCGGGAGGTGCATCCCGGTTTCGACGCCGGGCGCTTCCTTTCGCTCACCTTGCCGGACCTCGACACGTTTTCCCTCCTCCAACGGCTCCGCCGCACCACCGAGGCGCTCCGGGCCACCTTGCCGGCGGATTATCCGACCGCCTTGGGTGTGTTGCGCGAACTCGCCCCGAGGCTTCGCCACGGCTTCGTCTCGCTGGTGCTGCCAGATTATGTCGGCCTTTACGGTCGCGCCGATTTCGAACGCTCCATGGCAGCCCTCAAATTCTTCACCCCGTTTGGTTCGTCCGAATTTGCCGTGCGCGAGTTTCTCCGCCTTGACCTGCACCGGACGCTCGCGGTGCTGAACGACTGGGCGGAGGACCCGGACGCACATGTCCGGCGGCTCGCCAGCGAAGGGTGCCGGCCGCGGCTGCCCTGGTCGTTCAGGTTGGAGGCGCTCATCGCTGATCCGGCGCCCGTCGCGCCGATTCTCGACCGCCTGCGTGCCGACCCCAGCCTCTATGTCCGCAAATCCGTCGCCAACCATCTCAACGACATCACCAAGGATCATCCCGACTGGGTGCTCGACCGCCTCGCCGGTTGGGACCTATCCGTTCCACCCACCGCCTGGATCGCCAAACGCGCTCTCCGCACGCTCATCAAACGCGGGGACCGGCGTGCCTTGGGCATGATCGGAGCCGGGCGGCAGGCCGAGCTGGATGGCGTCACGTTTCGGGTGGCACCCAACCGCGTCCGGCTCAGCGAATCTGTGGAATTCACCGCCCGGCTTCATTCCAGCTCCCCGGGCCCACAGAAGCTCGTCGTGGACTACGCCGTCCACTACGTGAAACAGTCCGGCGCCACCGCGGCCAAGGTCTTCAAGTGGAAGGAGCTGACCCTGGCGCCTGAGGCCACATTGGAGCTGACCAAGCGCCAACGCCTGGTCGACTTCACCACCCGCCGGCATCATCCCGGACGCCATGCCGTCGAATTGCTCGTGAACGGCGAAGTCCTGGCGCGGAACCATTTTACCCTGCAAACGACCACCACCCGCGCGCCCGCCACATGAAAAAGATCAACCTCCGCGACCTTGCCGAAAACGCCTGGAGCTCACCCAAGGGCAAGTTCGCCAGCCACGACCGCGAAATCTCCGAGGCGCTTGGCCGCGACCCCGATTCCACCGATCTCCGGAAGCGACACCCGTTCGATGTCGAGCTGTGCCGGATTCCCGCGGGCAAGGCCATGTGCCCCTATCACTCGCACAGCGCGCAGTGGGAGTTTTATCACGTGGTGAGCGGGCGGGGGCAGGTTCGCCACGAGGAAGGGATTTCACCGATCGAAACCGGGGACGCGTTCCTCTTCGAGCCCGGGCAACCGCACCAACTCATCAGCGACAGCGCGGAAGATCTCGTCCTCTATATCGTTGCCGACAATCCGATCGGCGAGAGCTGCCACTACCCCGACAGCGGCAAGTGGCTGGTGCGTTCACCGGCCCGTCGTCTCCTCCGTTCGGAGGCCTTGGATTACTTCGACGGCGAGGAGTAAACGGAGGCGCACCAAGCCGGATTTCGCTCCGGTGCGCCGACCGGTGGGCAGCGGCCGCACCTAAGCCCGAGCTGCAGTTACCTCGGAGCCTCCGCCCCTCGGCCGGTCCTCGATCCGCAAGCGACCGTTCTGCCGGCGGGTGTGCCGGACGAATCCAACCCTCCCCTTGACGGATCGTCACCGCGTTCTAAGAAAACCGCGCATCATGAGTTCGACCGAAAAGCACACGTTCCAGGCGGAGATTCAGCAGTTGCTGAACATCGTCATCCATTCGCTCTACACCGACAAAGAGATCTTCGTCCGCGAACTGATCTCCAATGCCGCCGACGCCTGCGAAAAGCTCCGCTTCACCCAGGCGTCCGGCACCGCCGTCCATCAGGCCGACGTTGCGCCAACCATCACGCTCACCACCGACGAGGCGGCCGGCACGCTCACGATCACCGACACCGGCGTGGGCATGACCCACGACGAGTTGGTCAAAAACCTCGGCACCATCGCGCATTCCGGCACCAAGGCCTTCCTTAGGCAGCTCGCCGAGGACAAGAAACCGGACGTGGGCCTCATCGGCCAGTTCGGCGTCGGCTTCTATGCGGCGTTCATGGCGGCGAAACGTGTGACGGTGGAGAGCCGTTCCTTTGTCGCCGGTGAAGCCGCCCACCAATGGATCAGCGAAGGCGCCGGCGGCTACGAGCTTGTGCCCGCCACCGGCGACGTCCCCCGTGGCACCAGGATCACGCTGGAGCTGAAGGACGAGGCGAAGTCGTTCGCGGAGAAGTCGACTCTTGAGCGCATCATCAGGCGCTATTCGAGCTTCGTCCCCTTCCCCATCGAACTGAACGGTGAAAAGGTGAACACCGTCCAGGCCCTCTGGACCCGCAGCAAGCACGAGATCAAGGCGGAGGAATACGACGAGTTCTACCAGTTCATCGGCCACGACCACGAAAAGCCGCTGCTGCGCCTGCACTTCACCGCCGACGCCCCGCTCGCGATCCAATCCCTGCTCTTCGTGCCCCAGCACAACCTGGAAACGATGGGGATGGGCCGCGTCGAATCCGAGGTGAACCTCTACTGCCGCAAGGTGCTCATCCAGGCCAAGGCCAAGGGGCTCTTTCCCGAGTGGCTGCGCTTCCTCAAGGGCGTCGTCGACAGCGAGGACCTCCCGCTGAACATCTCCCGCGAAACGATGCAGGACACGTCGTTGATGCAGAAGCTCAACAAGGTGCTGACCACGCGCTTCCTCAAGTTCCTCGACGAGACCTCCGAAAAGGAGCCCGAGACCTACGAGAAGTTCTACGCCGAATTTCAGCGGTTCCTGAAGGAGGGCATCGTCACCGACTTCACGCACAAAGAAGCCCTCGGCAAGCTGGTGCGTTACGAGTCCTCGCACACCGAGAAGGGCAAGACCGCCTCGCTCGCCGACTACGTGAAACGCATGTCGTCCGAGCAGAAGGAGATCTATTGCCTCCAGGCGCCGAACCGCGAGGCGGCCGAGGCGAGCCCGTATTACGAGGTCTTCCGCGAACGGAAATTCGAGGTGCTGTTCCTCTACGACGCGTGGGACGAGTTCGTGATGGAGCACCTCCGCGAGTTCGACGGCAAACCGCTCAAGGCCGCCGAGAAGGCCGACCTGAACCTGAATGAACCGAAGAAGGAAGGCGCCCTCGACGAGGCCACCGGCAAGTCCCTCGCCGAATGGCTCAAGACCACCCTTGGCGACAAGGTCGGTGAGGTCCGCGTCTCGCAACGCCTCGTGGACAGCCCCGCCGTGGTGGTCGACGCCGACAAATACATGACCAACAGCATGCGCCGCATGCTCAAGGCCATGAAGAAGGACGACGAGGCCGTCGCCCCGACCCAGCTCGACCTCGAGATCAATCCCGCCCACGCGATCATCGTCCGGCTCGAAGCCGCCCGGCAGAAGGACGCAGCCTTTGCCGCCGACATCGCCGAAACAATCCTCGACCAGGCCCGCGTCGCCGCCGGCGTCATGGAAGACCCGCGCGCGCTCCTCAAGCGCATGAACGCCCTGCTGGAACGGGTGCTGGCTTAGGCCGTCCACACAGGTCAACTCCGCCAGGCCGCGCTCACGGGCGCGGCCTGGCCCTTTCCGGACGGAGCGTTTGCTTGGCTTCCATGCCGTTCCCTGCGTGGCTTCACCCGTGCCGGCCGCTCTCGCTGACTTTGAACCGCAGGAACTCGCGCAGCAGTTCATGGACTGGGGATTTAAGCCCGGTCACGCCGCGCGCGTGCTCCGGGCGCATTACACCGGGCTTGGCTCGCCCAACTCCCCTGCCCTGCGACTGCCGCAAGGCTTGGGGGAACGAGTCCAGACCGAGTTCGCTCCGAGTGCCGCAACGTTGGCGGTGCGGCAGGTCGCGGCCGACGGAACCACCAAGCTGCTCCTCCGCCTCGCCGACGGCCGCACGGTGGAGTCGGTGCTGATGCCGGATTTCCGTCCCGACCGGGCGGCCGGCTGCCTTTCGTCCCAGGTCGGCTGCGCGATGGGATGCGACTTTTGCGCGACCACCAAGACGGGCTTTGAACGCAACCTGACGGCGGGCGAGATCGTGGAACAGTTCCTTGCGCTGCGCCGGGAAGCGCACTCCGCCGGGCGCAAGCTGCAGACGGTCGTCTTCATGGGGATGGGGGAACCGTTGTTGAACCTCGATGCCGTGCTCCCGGCGGTGCGGCGCATCGCGGACAACGCGCTCGGCGCGCTGGGCTGGCGGCAGCTCACCGTGTCCACCGTCGGCATCGTGCCCGGCATCGACGCGCTGACGGCCACCGGCCTGAACTTCAACCTCGCCGTGTCGCTGCACGCGCCGGACGACGAGACCCGCGCAAAGCTGCTCCCGATGGGCAAACGGTTTCCCCTCGCCGACATCCTCGCGGCGGCGGACCGCTTTCAGGCGAACCGCGGCCGGCCGGTGACGATCCAGTATTGCCTGTTGGCGGGCGTCAATGATTCCGCCGGACACGCCCACCGGCTTGCGGACTTGCTAGGCTCCAGGCGGATGCACGTGAACCTGCTGCGCTACAATCCAACGGGGCTCAGCCTGCGCGGCATCGCTTACGAACCGTCACCGGAAACGGTGGCCGAGACGTTTGCGGCGATCCTCAAGGCGCGCGGACTGGTTGCGCATTTCCGCCGCTCCCGCGGCAAGGACATCGACGCGGCGTGCGGGCAGTTGCGCCGGCGGAGCCAGGAGGCCGGCGACGATCAGCGGGGACCGGCGGCCACCCAGCGGGTCACGTAAGGATCGACCCGGGCAAGCAGCCAGAACGCGAAGCCATCGCGGATCCGCCGGAGCCACGATCGGGATTGCTTCCACGCGACCGGATCGATGCGCCGGGAGCGGGAACGGAACTGTTCAAACAGGGCCCGGCCCTCGGACACGACGTCGGGCTCGGTCACGCGCAGCATCACCTCGTAGTTGATGTGCAGGGAACGGGTGTCGAGGTTCGATGAACCGGCGTAAACCGCGCCGTCCACGAGGATGATCTTCGTGTGGAAGACCTGCGGTTCGTATTCGTAGATTTCCACGCCGGCCCGGAGCAAGCCCGCGTAGAGGTGCCGGGCCGCCTGTTGGGAAAGGGCGACGTCGGTCTTGCCCGGGACGATGATCCTAACCGTGGCGCCGCGCCGCGCCGCGGCCCGCAGCAACTGCCGCTGCCGCAGGGTCGGGAGAAAGTAGGCGGAGGCGATCTCGATGCGGCCCGCGGTGCGGAAATCTTCGCGCAGCCAGTATTGGAACGCGCTGAGCGAACGCCCCGGTCCGTTCAACAGGAGCTGCAATTCGGGCGAAACGATCACGGCGGGCGGCCGCTGGCCCCGTCGCAGGCGGGCGAACCAGTTCTGTGGCTGGTTCACCGCCGCCCAAGTCCGGTCAAACTCCACGGCGAGTGACTTCGCGAGCGGGCCGGTGGCGGCCAACCCGGCGTCGGCCCAGCCTCGCTTGACCCCGTCGCCCGTGTATTCGTCGGCCACGTTGAAGCCGCCCACCCCGGCATGCAGGTCATCAATGACCACCACCTTGCGGTGATTCCGGATCGGTAATCGGCGGAACTCAATCGGGTTAAACTCGCGCACTTCCCCGCCCGCCGTCCGGAGCGGCGTCCAAAAGCCGGCGGGCAAGGCGTCCGAACCCAGCGCGTCGACCAGCACCCGGACCCGCACGCCCCGGCGGGCGGCCCGGATGAGCGCCTCGGTGACGACATGGCCCGTATGGTCCGGCGAGTAGATGTAGGCTTCCAATCGCACCGAGAGGCGGGCCTGGCGGATCGCGGCCAGCAGGCGCCGGAGAAACTGCCGGCCGGTCGGCAACCAGCGGTATTGGTGCGGCGCGTTGGTGTTCATGCCCGGACGGGCCGTCAAAGGCGCCGCAGCAGCGAGTCGGCACGACGGACCCAGACCTTCTCACGTTGGCGTTGAAACCGGGGCGCGTGCTGGTCGTCTTCAATCACTTCGCGGAGTTCGCGCTGGGCGTCGGCCTTTTCGCCGCGCTCGAGCAGCAGTTCGGCAAACTGGACCTTGGCGCGGGCATAACCGTGGCTGCCGAGCACGCGGCGCCAGGACAGGAGCGCGGAATCCTTCTCCCCAAGCGCTGTCTGGGTTTCCGCCAACGCCATCAGCGTGTGGCCGTAATCATGTTTCGGGTCAGCGGTGATCACCTGTTCCAGGAGCGGGCGGGCTTCCGCCGGCCGGTTCAGTCGCAGCAGGCACTGGCCAAGATGGGCGATGGCATCCACATCGTTGGGGTCCCGTTCAAGGGAAGCCCGGTAGCTGGCTTCGGCCTTCGTGAGCTTGCCTTGCGAGAAGTAGATGTCCGCGAGATCGAGGTGGTCACGGGCCTTGTCGAGGTGATGGATGCGCCCCTCCAGCTCCTTGATCCGGCGCCGCGCTCCGGCCCCGGGGAGTTCGAAGCCGCGCGACGCCCCGCCCCCCGCCGGTCCGGCCTGGCGGTAGACGAGGAAAAAATAGAGCAGCGCGCTGAAGATTGAGAAAAAGAAGATGCAGGCCACCCAGATCCATTCCTGCCGGCGAACGGCATCGATGAACATCCAGATCTGGAAAGCCAATGCCACCCAGAGAAACGGGTTGCTGACCAGATAAGACAGGTTGGTGATCTCCGAGTAGATCGCGAGCACGGGGCGGAGGCTAATGGCCGGACGGCCAAGGTCCATCCGGATTCCCGACGGGCTTAAATGGGGAGGATTTCGGGGCATCGGCACCGCCTTTCACGTCCCGGGAGGCACAACACTTTGCGTGCACCGCCGCTTGACCCGGCGGAACGGCTTCTTAAGGGTGCGCGCCGCGCTTCGCCCGCTGGCGAGACGTTTCTGAGACATGAAACCAATTCTGCTACCTGTCATCGCGGCTGCGGCCGTGTTCTCCACCGCCATGGCCCAAACCACGATCGACCTCAAGGACTCCAAGAACCGCGCCAGCTATGCCATCGGCGCGGACATCGCCAAGAGCCTCAAACGTCAGCCCTTTGAAATCGACTCCAAGGCGCTCGCCGCCGGCATCGCGGACGGCTTCGAGGGCAAACTGGCCCTCTCCGACGCCGAGCAGCAGGAGGCGATCGGCAATCTCCAAAAGCAGGCCGCCGAGAAGATGCGGGCCGAGCAGAAGGCGGCGGGCGGCAAGAACGCCAAGGCCGGTGAGGAGTTCCTCGCGGCCAACGCCAAGCAGGAAGGCGTCAAGACGACGAAGTCCGGACTCCAATATCAGGTGCTCAAGTCCGGTGATGCCAAAGGCAAGAGCCCGAAGGCGACCGACACCGTGAAGGTTCACTATCATGGCACGCTGATCGACGGCACCGTGTTTGACAGCTCGGTTGACCGGGGTGAGCCCATTTCCTTCCCGTTGAACGGCGTGATCCCGGGCTGGACCGAAGGCCTTCAGCTCATGAAGGAAGGGGACAAGTTCAAGCTGTTCCTGCCCTCCGACCTCGCCTACGGCGATCAGGGTGCCGGCCCCAAGATCGGGCCCGGCAGCGCGCTGGTCTTTGAGGTGGAACTGCTCGCCATCGAAGGCGGCAAGTAAGCGGCCATCGCATCGGTTCAACGGGGCGCCTGCGGGCGCCCCGTTCCGTTTTCGGGTGCAAACCATAGGTCGGCGCTGGCGGAAACAGGCTTGAGCCCGCCCCCGGGCGTGGTGTCATCGGCGGCGTGCCCACGGGTGTCGCCATCTTCGGCTCGGGAATCGCGCTCGCCGCGTTGCTGGTCGCCGTAACGATCCATTACTGGCTGCGAAGTTGGGGCGAAGACAACGCGGCCGCCCGGCGCGAACTGGTTTCGTGGGCGCTCCGGGGTTTGGCGACGCCGGTCTTGCTCCTGGTCCTCTGGAACGCGCTCGTCCTCTTGGGCGTATTGCAGCGGGTCGTGCCCCTGATGCCCGGCGCCATCATCACCACGCGCCAATATGCGGCGCTCGGCCCCTTATTCGCGGTGGGCGTGGGCATTACGCTGCTGCTCACGAGTTCGTTCTGGTCGGCGTTTGCGCTCGGGCGCCTGTTGCCACGGCTGCCGTGGGAGGATTTCCGCTCCGACCTCAAGGTCTGGCTGACCGTTTACACCGTCTTCATTGTGCCGCCCGCGGCCCTGTTGCTGTGGTGGGTGGGTCCCGCCGCCGCAGGCTTTGCGGCCGTCATTCTGATGGTTCCGGTGCTGCAGGTGCTGGGACGTCCCAAGCCCAAGGTGTTCCTGTCCTACGCCAAGGCGGTCGGCCGGATGAAGCTGGGCAAATACGCCGATGCGGAGGCCGCCGTGATCGAGGAACTGGAACGGTGCGAGGACGACGTCGAAGGCTGGATGATGCTCGCCACGCTCTATGCCGAGAGCTTCCGCGAACTGGACCAGGCCGAAGCCACCATCCGCGAACTCGTGGAGCAGCCCAACCTCACCCCGTTTCAGATTTCCCAAGCGCTGAACCGGCTCGCCGACTGGCAACTGAAACTGGGCGATAATCCGCCGGCCGCGCGGGCGTCGCTCAAGGAGTTGATCGTGCGCTGCGAGGGAACTCCCTTTGCGCGCACCGCCGAACACCGCCTCGCGCAACTGCCGTTGGATCGCGAGGAACTCATCGCCCAACGGGCTCCCAAGCGCATCCGCCTGCCCTCGCTCAGCGACGGTGCGGTCGAGGCGCAGCCCGGTGAACGCGGCAGCGAGCGCCGCGAAGAGGCCCGCAAGGAGATCGACCGGCTGCATGTGCGGCTGGGCCTGCAGCCTGGCGACGTCGCGCTGCTCGAACGGATCGCGGTGTTGCAGGCCGAGGAACTCGGCGACGCCATCAGCGGCATGAGGGGCATCGAAGCCCTGCTCGCGAGACCCGATCGCCCGGCCGAGCGCGTGCCGCATTGGCTGTCCCATCTGGCGACCTGGCAGCTCAAGTTCCGCCACGATGAATCCGCCGCCCGCAAGCTGCTGGAACAGATCCTCCGGGAATATCCGGGCACGACGCATGCCTTCGGCGCGAGTTCACAGCTCTGGACCTTGGAGCAACGCACGCTGGAGGCGGGCGCGCCCAACCCGTCCGCGCCCGCCCCGCGCATCGTCGTTCGAATGCCGGGAACGGCCGCACCAAATTGAACGGAAGTGCGGCCGCCGCTGCAACCGGTCACTCTCCGACCCGCCTCCGAAAAGCACCGTGGCGCTCGGCCAACTCCAGCAGCGGTTCCAGGCGGCAGCGCGCCGCAACCGTGATCAGTTCGCGGCCCTCCAGCACAAACAGCGCAACGCGGAGTTCATCCTCGGGCTTGAGATTGGCCGGGACGTAGATCCCGATGACCTCGTCGCCCATGTGGGCGTCGCCCTCGACGACGCCGACCACCCGTTCCCAGCCTTTGCGGGCCATCGCCTGATCCGTCGAATCCAGGACCGCGTTCCGTTCGCCTGGGGCGAGCTTGCCGGAAAGTTCTTGGATGCTGACGTCGGCCTTGCGAACGGCTTGGAGCACCGACTTGGCATCGGCGTCGAGCCGCGTGAAGGAGGTCACCACCCGCGCCAGTTCCAGCGCCACCCAGCCGACGCCAAAGGAAACCCGGGTCTTCGCCTGGCCCGAATGGGCACCCGCCACGGCATTGCGGATGAGCCGGACTTCGCTCCCCGGCAGCAGCGAAAGCACGAGGGCCAAGACGAACAGGGCGCCGGCGGAAAAGAGGCCCAGGAACAGATAGCGCCATTTGAATCGGCGTTTCGCGACGGGACCGAGCACGCCGGTTTGAGCGGGGGATGAGTTCACGGAGGAAGGCTGAGGTCTCGGATCCATCTTGTCGGTGCGACCACGGCCTATTCCTTCTTGCCCGGCTTGGCCCCGGCGTCCCGGCCAATGGCTTCGCCCACCTGCTTCAGCGGTTCCAGGTTCAGCTTGTCACCCAGCTTCGCAATCTGGTCGAGCTTCACGTCGCCCACGACGTTCACGAAGACCGCCTGCTTGGACGATTCTACAACCGTGACCACGATTCCTTCCACCGTCTCGGCATTGCGGGTCTTCAGGAAGATCGCCACGTCCTGCCCCTTCTCCTGCACGCTGACGACCTGCTCCCAGCCTTGGCCGGCAAGCTCGTTCCGGAGGGTCTCCGCCTTCTTCCGGGTCTCGTCCCGGTTGTCGTCACCGAGCGGCACGACGTTGACCCGCACGGACTGAAGGTTCCGGAGCAGGTCCGCGACGTCTGGCTCGTGTTTCCGGGTGAGCTTCGCGGCCATCTGGATCAGGCCCGCCCCGAGCTTGACCTCCACAAATTCGCCGCCGCCGCTGGACGGGGTGAACTTCCCGAAGTCCACGTAGCCGGGCGGTGGCTCGGCGGCAAACGGGGTGGTCATGGTCGTGGCCACGACGAGCGCGGCGGCCAGGAGGCGGTGGAGGTGCGTCTTCATAGGTTTGAATCTTTACTGCGGTCAGGATCAATCGGAGTTAGCCGGTCAAACCACCCGGCAGCCGAGGGCGAGGTTTCAGCAAAGTTTGCGCGAAGCCCGAAGTTGACGCCACGCGGCCACGTCATGGAAGCTCGCCCCGTATGCACGATTCCCCTTCCCCGACAGCCACGTCACGTCGTGGCTTCATCAAGCAGTCCGGAACCATCGCCGCCGCCGGCGCGCTGGCCGGCGTGACGCTGCCGCATGTCTTTGCGGCGGAAGACAACACCATGCAACTGGCCGTCGTTGGCCCGGGCGGACGCGGCACCGGCGCCTGCGCCAACGCCCTGCAGGTCGAAACCGCGCCGATGAAGCTCGTCGCGATGGCGGACGTGGCAGAAAACCGGATCAAGTCGGCCTACGAGGGCCTCAAGAACAAGTTCGGTGACAAGGTGGACGTGGCGGAGGACCGCAAGTTCGTCGGCTTCGACGCCTACAAAAAGGCCATGGACTGCCTCCGTCCCGGCAAGGACATCGCCATTCTCACGACGCCACCGGCGTTCCGCTGGGTGATGTTCAAATACGCCATCGAACGCGGCCTGCATGTGTTCATGGAAAAGCCGATCGCCGTGGACGGACCGTCCGGCCGCAAGATGGTGGATCTGGCCGATCAGGCCACGGCCAAGAACCTCAAGGTGGGGGTCGGCCTGATGATCCGCCACTGCAAGACCCGTCAGGAACTGTTCAACCGGATCAAGGACGGCCAGATCGGCGACATCGTGGCCCTGCGTGCCTACCGCATGCACGGTCCCGTGGCCTCGGCCTTCTCCACCCGCAAGCCTGAGGGCGAAAACGAAACCCTCTTCCAGATTCGCCGCTTTCACAGCTTCATCTGGGCTTCCGGCGGCTGCTTCAGCGACTACTACATCCACAACATCGACGAGTGCTGCTGGATGAAAGACGCGTGGCCGGTCGAAGCGCAGGCCACCGGCGGACGCCACTTCCGCGGCGACAACGTGGACCAGAACTTCGACAACTATTCCGTCGAATACACCTACGCCGACGGCGCCAAGCTGTTCTTCTACGGCCGTTGCATGGCCGGCTGCAACGACGAGTTCGCCAGCTTCGCCCACGGCAGCAAGGGGCTCGCGGTCATCTCCCAAAACGGCCACTGGCCCTCCACCGCCCGCATTTACAAGGGCCAGAGGATGACCAACTCCGAAATCGCCTGGCGCTCGCCGAAAGAAGGTCCCGAACTCGATCCCTACCAGGTCGAATGGCAGGATCTCGTGAACGCGATCCGGAACAACACGCCTTACAGCGAGGTCAAGCGCGCCGTGCAGGCCAGCCTCACCTGCGTCCTGGGTCGCAAGGCCGCTCACACCGGCCAGAAAATCACCTTCGACGAAATCTGGAACGGCACCGAAGAGCTCGCCCCCAACGTGGACAAACTCACGCTCGACGGCCCGGCGCCCGTCATGCCCGACGAGAACGGCCGCTATCCGGTTCCCCAGCCCGGCATGAACAAGAAGACGGAATACTGAGCCGGCGGACCACTTGCTTGGATTCACTCAGCCCACGGCAATCCGCCGTGGGCTTTTTCGTGCCCGCGCGCCTGCCTGCCGCCGTTGATCGCGACTCTCCGGACACTCAGCCGGGGCCACCGCTTATACCAACTCCCGATAAATTCTGGCAAAACTCGACTTCGAGAGGTGGGCGGCTTGCCCTGCAAGCCGAGCGGGTTGCGGGGCAACCCGCTCGCCCACAGTTCTGCCAGGATTCATACCCATTTGGTATTACTGGCTCAGCGCCTCAATCACATCCCGCAGATCACGACGTGTCATGAGATCGCCCAAACCTTCCGGCATGGCCGACTGGACTCCGGTCCGTGACTTCAGGTCCGACTTTTTCACCACGACCCGGCCTGTCTCCGCCGTCATGAGGACCAGTTCGTCCGCCGTCTCCCCGCGCAAGACGCCGACGACGGTTGTGTCGTCCTTCTTCTCCAGCAGCACCGTCTCGTAGCCGGCAGCAATCTCGGCATTGGGGCTGATGATGGCTCGCAGGACATATTCCCTGCCTTTGGCGCGCCCGAGGCCCGTCAGGTCCGGCCCGACGTCGCCGCCTTCGCCATTCAGCTTGTGGCAGCGTTGGCAGCCCCAGTCCGCCCGCTCGGCCAGCAGTTTTCGGCCGACCGCAGCAGCTCCACCGGCAAGCGCAACCCGATACGGGGCCAGCGGGTCATCCGTGGGCAAGGCGTTCGTCCACGCCGAGAGGACCGCCGACAACTGCCCGGCCGATGCAGTTCCAGCCAGCGCCTGAGCGGTTTTCTGGGCCGCGTCCAGAAGATCGGTCTGGAGCTCGGGCACGACCTGGCCGGCGGTCAGTTTGGCCACCCAAGTCGCGAGTGACTCTGCGGCCTTGGGGTCCGGCTGAGAACCCAACCGGGCAAAGGCCGCCTGTTGGCTGCCGATGGTTCCCTCGCCGAGGCGGGCAAGCAAATCGTCCACCGTGGCGGTGCCCGTGGCTTCCCGGATCCGCGCCAGCTCCGCCTGCACCGTTTCGTCGCGATGCCCGCTGACGGCCGCCGCGGTCTCAGCCAAGTCTGGAACGGCCAGGGCCGAACCCGCCTTCAACGTCGCAACCAAGACCGCCGTCGGCACTTCGCCAGCCACCAACCGGAGCCAAACAGCGGCGAGCGCCGTTCGCGCGGACTGCGGCTCACGGGCCGGCAATGGCCGGTGCAGGCCAACGATCTTGTCGCGCTTCGGCGGCTGCGCCCAATCGGCCAAATCTTCGAGTGCCTCGACGCGGACGCTTTCCGGTGCATCGGCGCGCGCGGCGAATTCGGCGAGTGCCGTGGCATTCGTTTCGCCGCCAAGACGGAAGGCGGCGTTGACCGCGCGGCGCAGCACCCAGGTCCGCCATTCGTCGCGGGTAAAGTTGAGCGAGTCGCTGCGCGAGGAGGCTAGCCCGCCCTCACCCCGGCCCTCTCCCCGAGGAGAGGGAGATGCGGATTGGACGGTTGCTGCGCCCACAAGTGCAGCCCGCGAGGACTGCGCGTCAGTCTTCCCGGAATCACGCGGCGCGGAGAGCGGAGTTGGGCTGTTGGAGTCGGCTGCGCCGGGAGCGTTTCCCCCTCTCCCCGGGGGAGAGGGTCGGGGTGAGGGCGGGCTGGAACCATCTTTCTCCGGCCATTGGACCTGATCCAGCGCGCCCGGCCGCAACAGCGCCGCCAGGGCCGGCATCGCCTCAGGGATGGGCACGTCGTTGATGGCGCGGGCGGCTTCGAGGACGAGTCTTGGATGCGAATCTCCGAGAAAGACACCAACGTCAGGATAGGCAAGCAGCCGCGCGGCGAGCAGCACGGAAAGCCGGGTGATAGAGTTCGAACTGTTTATCAGCGGTGCGTGATTATTTAGGAATGGGAGCCGTTTCGCTCCCTCCGGCCCGGCACTCATTTTGGCGAGCAACTGCGCCGCTGTGGTGACGACAGGCGTATCCGTCTCAGTCAATCCGCCGAGCAGTAACAGCAGCTCATCCTGGGGCCAACAAACCCATCCAGGCGTAACCGGCTGCGGAAGCTTTCGCCGGACCACATCCGGCAACCGCCGCAAGGTTTCCTCGTGCCAGCTCCGACCAAAAAGCGAAGGGCTTTGCGGCGTTCGGTTGAAACTCGAAAAAAGATCACGGTAAGCAAATAGTGCCGCAACCACGACCCGCCGGTCGGAGTCTCCGAAAAGACCCCGCAGCGTAGTTTGAGCGCTCAACAACCGCGCGCCACCAATCAGCCTTGCGGCTTGGGCGCGGATCAGTGGTTCGCGGTCGGACAAGAGGCGCTGCATTTCGGTGAGTTCAGAAACAAAGTCACGGTTTCGATCCCCACGCACCAACTGCCCCACTCCCCAGATCGCATGGAGACGCGCCAGTTGGTTCCTGGAATCGAACGCCACTTTCTTCAGCCCATCGAACGACTTGGGCCCGCGCCCGGCCAGTTCCCATTGCGCCTCCAGCCGGACGCGCTGGTCGCGGTGGCCTAGCAGCGCCAGCAGTTCCTTTTCGCGGCGTTTGCCCATGCCTTCGGCAAGCAGGCGCCGGACTTCGGCAATCTGCGGGTCGGCGGCCAGCGCGGGATCGGTGACGTGCCACAGGCGCCCCTTGCCGGTCTTCTCCCAGCCCTGCACCCAGTCGGCCACGATCAGGCCGCCGAACGGCGGAAACGTGACGTCCACGGGCGACAGTTCCCAGAGGAGCTTGCCCGTCATGTTGGCGGCCGAGTTGTCCTCCAGCCACTTCCACGAGTCGGCGCCGGCGACATTGCCAGACCCGACGGACAGGCTGGCAGCCTGTCCTACTTTGAAGAACGCGCCGTCCGGTTCGACGCGGAAATGTCGGACGCCGCCGGGGAAGTCGGCGTAGAAGAAGTGATCCTTGAACCGGTCGCCCAGCCCCGTGCCCGGATAGTAGGCAATGCCCGCGGGGCCGTGGCCGATGAGCGCGACGGGCGGCACGAGGTAAGCCGCGGTGTTGCTTTCGCGGGTGTGCCAGAGCCGTTCGGAATTCCACGCGCCCATCTTGGGCAGCCATTGCCAGCCGAGGGTCCAACCGTAGTCGGCGCCTTCGAGCACGAGCGTCCAGCGGGCCTTGTCACCGCCGTCGCCGTTGTTGTCAGCGGTCCAGAGATTGCCGAGCGCGTCGAAGGCGAGCTCCTGAGGATTGCGCAGTCCCTGGGCAAAGACCTCGAAGTTCGACCCGTCGGGCTCGCAGCGGAACACGGCGCCGGTGTCGGGCAGCGAAATGACTTTGCCCTCGCGGTTCGTCACACACGTCCCGCGGTCGGCGATGGTGAAATAGATGCGCCCGTCCGGCCCCTTGATAAGGCCATGCAGGTCGTGCCCGCCGAAGGCGATGTGAACGCCGAAGCCTGTCAACAGTGGGTGACGGGTGGCAAGTGACGGGTGACGGGGTTCGACGTTGCGCGGTGGGCTGGCCCTGTCACTCGTCACTCGCCACTCGTCACTGACGGGCAGCTTCCACAGGTCCGGAATGCACGTGAACCAAACGTTGGTGCCCTCGGCCAGAACGCCGGCGGCCACGCCGCTGGTGATCCCGTTGAACCCGTCGGCAAATGTCTCCGCTTCATCGGCCAAACCATCCGCGTCCCGATCGGTCACGCGCCGGATGCGTTCCGATTCGACCTCCAGGTCACGCGAGTCGATGACGCCGTCGCGATTGAAGTCCTGGAAGCCGCCTTTGCCGCCCTTGTTGACCGCTTCGAGAAAGGCCGGGTAAGCGGCGTTCGTCGGCGTGAGCACACGGTGCAGAAAGTCCGCCCGATCGGTTTCGGTGCGGAACGAGAAGTCGTCTTCCAGCCAAGGTCCCAGATTCCGCACATCGAACACGCTGGTCCGGCGGCGTCCCGATTCCACCACGTAGGCCCGGCCCCGCGAATCATAGCTCACGCTCGTGATGTTCTGGACCAACGGTTCCCCCGCCCAGAGCCGGAGTTGCAGGCCCGGCGCAACCTGAAGGCGCTTGGCCGCCGCCACGGCATCGGGCGAGACGGCGGGCGATGAAACCGGATTGGCCGGATCGCCCAAGGTGATCCAGCCCAGGCCGGCAAGGCCGGCGACGACGAGGCGGAGAAGAGACATTTCGCCGCCAAGCTCGGGCAGAATCTCAATCCCTTCAAGCGGACCGCACCGGATGCCCGACGAAATGGCGGTCTGACCCGCGAAGACAGGGCTCCGCTTTCCCCTCGCGGCAGTCCCCCCTATCAGCTTGGACCCGACTCCCGACGGCGCCGGGGAGGTGCCGCCGTGCTGGCGCAATTCAATCCGAGACAGCCCTCACGGATGGCCCCAGCTCAGGGTTTGGTCACGGCGACCTGCGCTGACGCCCGCAACTGGTCGAGAAACTTCTTCAAGGCTGACTCGTGCTGGGCCCGGATCTCTGGCGCCAGCTTGGAACGAATGTCCTGGTCGATGACCTCCCAAGCCGCCTCTCGTTCCGCCGGTTCCGGCGGCAAGGCGCGATATTCTGCGTGATGCTGCTGATAATAGGCCACGACGTGTTCGGTCGTGACGTGGGGCGAAGGCACTCCGGCCTTCTCCGCGAGGGAATATTGGAGGGCCATGGCCCCCAGGTCCCGTTGCTGGAACTCCGTGCTTTCGGCGCCGTGCTGCAAGGTGTCGAACACGCCCTCCTCAGTCTGGTTGCTCCGGGCCCGAAGCTCCGCCAATCGCTGGCGTTGCTCCGCCGACAGCTCGACTCCCTGGCTGCGCGCCGTCTGCAGGGTCAGCTCACGCTCGACCGCGCGGTCCAGCAGGAATCCGAACCGTTCGACCGAAATGACCTGCGCCTGGCCGGCCTTTTCCGGGGGCAACGGCATCAGGTCTTTCAGCGTGAGGGCGACGCCGTTGACCGTGCCCAGCACCTGCTGCGGGTTCACCAGCACCGACTCGGCCGGCGTCCCGGCGTTCTCCAGCGTCACGGGCTGCACCACCGGCGGGGGACCGGGATCGCCGGCGGAGGGCCTGACCGCCACCCGCGGTCGAACCAAGTCCCCGGTGGGCGGCGCCGGATCCACCTCCGCCGCGGGCGGGGCCGTCGCCGCCGGGGGCGGCGCGGGGTTTCTGCTCCGAACCACCGCCCAGAACAGCACCGCCATGACTAGCAGTCCGAGCAACCCGATCCACGCGCGTCGATTCATGTTCTATCCTTAAAAAGAAAAGGCGGGTCTGCCTCGCAGACCCGCCCTTGGCAAGACCGCTTTACCTCGCGGAGGTCTCGAGGTTGATCGTCACCGTGCCCAGCACCAGCAGGGTGGCGTTGTCCACCACGGTGGCTGTGGAGCGGTAGAACCGCGTGCCTGCCAGCGTGTTGGCATCGCTGAAATTGCCCGTATCGAGGTTGAAGTGATACTGGCTGTCGGTCAGACGCATGATTCCGTCCGAGCTTCCCGTCCCGTCGGTGCCCACGCCTTGGGCGTCTTCGAGCACGTCTTGAAAGACGTTGCCGGTGGCAGAGTCAATTCCCTGCACGTTGAGGTAGACCGTCACCCCGGAGGTGATCGTCTGGCCGGCACAGTTCGCCAACGCGAGCTTGTGCGGAATCACCTGGCCGCGCCGGAGTTTGTTGCCGACCGGCTGGCCCGCCAGCGGCGGACGGAACCCGCTCAGAGTCGGGCTGATCGAGCTCACGACCGTCACCGTCTGGGTGCAGGTCGCCGTGTTGCCGGCCGCATCCGTGACCGTCCAGATCACGGTCGTGACCCCGACCGGATAGGTCGTCGACGGATGATTGTTTGCGATCGTCGATCCCGGGCAGTTGTCCGAGATGATTGGCGTGCCAAGGTTGACGCCGGTCGCATTGCAGGAGCCCGAGTCCGAAACGAGCACCTTGTTCACCGGGCAGGTGATCACCGGGTTCTCGTTGTCCGTGACCGTCACGCGGAAGCTGCACTCGGCCGTGAGACCCGCCGCGTCCGTCACCACGAACGTGTTGACCGTCGTGCCGATCGGGAACACCGACCCACTGGGCAGACCCGCCGTCTGCACGGTGGTCGCACCCGAACAGTTGTCCGTCCCCACCGGCGCCGCATAGGTCACCACCGCACCGCACACCCCGGCGTCGTTGTTCACCGCAATGTCACCCGGGCAGGCGATCTGCGGCGCTTCCGCGTCCGTGACCGTCACGCTGAAGCTGCACGTCGCAGTGAGGCCCGCGCCGTCCGTCACTACAAACGTGTTGACCGTCGTGCCGACCGGGAAGACCGAGCCGCTGGCCAGGCCACCCGTCTGCATCGTGACCGCGCCGGGGCAGTTGTCCGTGCCCACCGGGGCCGCATAGGTCACCGCTGCACCGCACTTGCCGGCGTCGTTGGACACCGTGATCGGCGCCGGGCAGGTGATCTGCGGGGCTTCCGCGTCAGTGACCGTCACCTTGAAGCTGCACTCGGCCGTGAGACCCACCGCGTCCGTCACCACGAACGTGTTGAGCGTCGTGCCGACCGGGAACACGGTCCCGCTCGCCTGACCGGCGGTCTGCACGGTGGTCGCACCCGAACAGTTGTCCGTCCCGACAGGCGCGACATATGTCACGGTCGCACTGCACACCCCGGCGTCGTTGGGCACCGCAATGTCGCCCGGGCAGGCGATCGAGGGCGGCGTGTTGTCCACCACCCTTATGGTGGCGGTCGCCGTGGCGGTAACCTTGCCGTCGCTGACGGTCAGCGTGACCGGGTTGTCGCCCAGAGCGTAGGGTCCGGCTGGGGACAGCGTGAAGGTGAGGGCATCGCCATCAGGATCGCTGGATCCATTGTTTACCTGTGCGGCGGTCACCACTGCCTGGCAGTCCCCGTTGGCTGATACCGTCACATTCTGGGCGACGGCGTTGGGTGCCTGATTAGAGACGTTGACCCGACCCACGTTTGAGGGCTGCGTTTCATCGTATTCCGCCAAGGCCTGATTCGAGTCGAGCCAGACGTAGACTTCGGTCGCTCCGCCCAAGACGAGGGAGACCGGCCCCAACGAGGCCGTATAGACGCCCCCGCCGCTGTCCGTGAAGTTCACGAATTGGACCGCGCCCAAGGCCACGCCGCTGCCACCGTAGGGAGGCGGCACCCCGTTGAAGAACTGCACCTGGACATTTGAAACGGGCGCCGTGAGGTCGCTGCCGAATTGCACGGACAGATCCGCCGACACCGTCGGGTTGAGGTTGGCCGCCGTTATCGACGTCACCTTGAGGTCAAAATCAGAGGCTACGACCAAGATTCGTGCCGGATTTGAGCTGCACTTGACCACGTTGAATTCATCTCTTGAACAGACCTGCAGGGTGACCTCGGTGGCACCAATTGAGTTCAGGGTAATCGTCGGCGTCGCAATGTTGGCGTTGTTAAAAACTCCGCCCGACCACTGCCAGGACACGATCATATCACCTTCGGGATCATAGGATTGCGTTCCGTCCAACTGCACGATAACCTGACCGCCGGGAAGGATTTGGCCCGTATAATTGAGCTGACCCGGTGGGATCGGAACCGCCACCGGCGGAAAGTTCTTGTTGACCGCCTCGAAGACCTTGGTGGTTTCGTCATACTGGACCGGGTTGGAATTGTCCCGGACCCGCAGGGTCAGGTGATAGACGCCCGGCAGCAGTCCATTGATGAGCGGATCGGCAGGAGCACGGTCGAGCACGATGTTCACCCCCGAGCCGGTGGGGCTGTTCCAATTGAGGACACCGACCGGGCTGCCGGAGCCGTTGTCGGGACGCAGGATCCAGAGATACTGATCGAGGCCGAAATCCGGGGCGCCCGTGTGGTTGGAACCGCCTCCGGAGACATTGACGTTCACGCCGGCCTTCACCTCGTCGTAGATATCATTCGAGCCGTCTTCTTCGGGATTGGGGGAGTCGGCATCGGCAAACGGATCAATCACCGCCACCGGCACGGGCCGGGTCACACCCGGAGTCAGGATCAGGATGGCATTGGCGGTCGCATACTGCCGCCCGAGATAATCGTAGGGATCAGATCCCTGCCAAGAGCCGGCGGCATTCTGTCCGAATCCATAGCTGGCGCTGCGTCGGCCGACACCGATGGTTTCATGGGTGGCGTCGGGGTTGATGCCCAGCAGCCAGTAGCACTCGTCATTATACCAATTTCGGGGTCCCTTCGTGGTTGAAAGGTTCTCGACTCCCATGAGTGAAAGCCCCTTCTTCATGCCATACATGGAGTAGAAATAGCCGGCCCAGCCCGTTGGGGGATTCCAGCCGCCCTGCTGGTAGTATTGGGAGGCGAGGTAGGCAATCGCCTTATCCACAGGGGCATATCCCGGAGCCTTGCCATTCATGCTCCAACCCACCAAAGATCCGCCGGTCTTGCCGCTGTTTAGCCAATTTACACTATCTCGATAACCGATGGCTCCATTCGCATTCTGGAGCGCCACAAACGCAACGTCGGAATTCCCGTTCACCCAGGCGGCGGTCTCAATTCCCAAAAGATCCTTGGCGCCTCGCATGAGCAGGGCGGGCCATTGCTGGGCTGAACCATCTCTTCCTTCACTCG
>JAYUSF010000118.1:0-6187 GCA_043755815.1 Verrucomicrobiota bacterium | reverse complement strand
GCGAGCTGGAAGTCGGTCTGGTCGGCGAACTTCGTGCGGACGAACTCGGCGAGCTTCGGCAATTCGGTTTCGGGTGCGTAACGCGCGGCGTGCTTGAGCGCATCGCCCAGCGACGGCGAGCCGGTCTCGGGCAGGGTTGAAAGCTGACGCAACAGCAGGGTGGCGGCCTGCGGCGTCTGCACGGCCACGGCCACATCGGCAAAGGCTCGCTGGTCGGCCTCGGACCAATCCTTCTTCGCCAGCACCTGCGCAAAGATCGCGGAAACCTTTAGGTTATCGCGCAGTGATTTGCGGAGGACGTAAACGAGGTGGGTGTCGGCGGGGTCAGCCTTGGCGAGGGCGGCGAGGAGAGGGCGGATGTGCTCGATGGCCGGCCAGTTTCCAAGCGCTTCGGCGGCGCAGCGGCGGACAAGGGCATCGGGATGATTCAAGTCCTGGACGGAGAACTGGGCGAGCTTTGTGCCCAAATCGCCGGCTGAGTTGGGACCCGCTACTTTGGCCTTGAGTCCCCGCTCGGCCAAGATCCGCTGGGAATGAATGCGCAGGAACGAATTCGCGCGCATCGCCGTGTAATCAAGCATCATGCCACTGCCCGTGCCAAGGCGTTCCAACATCCAGAGCAGATGCACGTGCTGCAACGCGGCGTTGGATTCGCCTCCCGACGAGGCAACTCCGCGAAGCTTCTCCAATGCTTTGGTCAGCGGTTCGGAGGCTGACTCGCCAAACCGATCCTCAATCTCCGCCATCGCCCCCAAGCGCCGCGTGAGGTTGGGCGAACCCAGTTCCGCGATCAGGCCGTCGAGATCGTTCGGCAGCGCGGCGGGACGTAGATACGTAGCCGCCGAGGTGACGAGGCGGTTTTCCGCCGGCTTGGGGTCATCCGCCCGCCTCCTTACGTCGGCGGCTACGGTGTTGGTGTAAACCACGCGCCAGAGGCGGCCGCGCTCGCGGTCGCGGCCGGGATGCGTGAGCGGCACTTCGTAGTGGCCGATAATGCGGTTGTAGAAGTCGGCAATATAGAGCGCGCCGTCGGGACCAAGAATGTTGTCCACGGGCCGGAACCAAGGGTCGGTTGTGGTGAGGAAGTCGGGCTGTTCGGTCGCCATGGGCGTGGAGCCGATGAAGGTGATCTTGTCGCGGTTCAGCCGGCTGGTCATCACGTTGCCAATCATGAACGTGTCCTGGTATTCGGCGGGCCACAGGTCGTCGTTGTAGTAGAAGGCGCCGTCAATCGCCGTGCTGCCGTGGGCGTGTTCCAGCATCACGGGCGCGAAGCCAAGTCCATCGTGCGGCTTGCCGAAGCTAGGATACCAGCCGCCGGTGAGCAGCTGGTAGATGGGCGCGCTGTGGCAGTCGCTGGAGTAGAGGTTGCCGCGCGCGTCCCACGCGAGGCCGAACGGGTTCACCTGCCCGTGCGTGTGCTGCTCGATGCGCGAGCCGTCGAGGCGGATGCGGTAGGTGTTGCCGGAGTTGAGGTCCACGTGGCTGCCATCCCGCGCGGTGACGTGCGAATCGTTGTTGAAGCCGTGCGTGGCGTAGAGCCAGCCGTCGAAGCCCCGCCGGAAAGAGGCTTGGTTGCCGTGCGTATCGCGCGTGTGGTCGAACGGGCCGTAGAGCGGCGTGCGTTTGTCGGCCTTGCCGTCGGCGTCGGTGTCCTCCAGCAGCCAGATGTAGGGGATGGACCAGACGAGGGCCTTCCACGTTTCCTCTGGTAGCCGCCGAGGTGACGAGGCGGAGGCCCCGCCAGTATCTGGGGTCCGCCTCCTTACGTCGGCGGCTAAGGAAGAAGGCGAACGGAAGGGATAGATGCCGATGGGGATGTTCAGGCCGTCGGCGAACTGGGTGACCTTGCGGGCGCGGCCATTGGGGCCGAAGTCCTCGAAGATCATCAGCCGGTCACGCGCGGGGCGGTTCGTCGGGGCGGCCCAAGGATATTCGATGCTGGTGGTGACCCAGAGCCGGCCCGTGGCGTCAAAGGCGAGGTTCATCGGCTTGTTGATGTCCGGCTCGCTCGCGACGAGCTGGATCTCAAAGCCGGGCGGCAGCTTGAATTTCCGCTGCTGTTCCACCGGTGTCAGCGGCTCGGTGGTGCGGACGCCGAGCGCCAGTTCGTCCTCCGGCGAGGCGGCGAAGGTCCAATGACCCAGGATCAGGGACGCGACGACGGCGGCGCGCGGAAGGAGGCGGGGGAAAAAACTCACGGGCTTCACGGAGGCGGAGAGTAGCGATGAATTGAAGCGGGCAAAGCTTGAACGCATTTTGGAGTGACGGGCTCCGACCTTGCCCAAATGCCCGACACGTTGGGGCGGTGGATCCGTTTCGGGATGCCCCTGCCGGGCTGGAGCCCTCCGCTCCGATACGGTTGCCTTGGACCGGGCCATGGGAAGCCGTGTCCTTGCCACACGACAGCCTTGGAAAATTCCGGAACTTGTTCGTTGTCGGCGCGTCCGGCCTGCCTAGCCTCGCGGCCATGTTGACACTTCGGCTCCGTCTCGTGCTGCTGTTGCTGCTGCTCGCGTCCCACCTGTCCGTCATGGCCGGCGACGTGGCGGTCGGCACGGTGTTCGAGGACAAGAACGCCAACGGCCTGCGCGAACCGGGCGAGCGCGGACTCAAAGGCGTCGTCGTTTCCAACCAACGCGACGTGGTGCTCACCGACGGTGACGGGCGCTGGCGGCTCCCGCTGCTGCCGGAGGGCGAGACGACCTTCTTCGTCGTGAAGCCCCGCGGCTTTACGCCGCCACTGAACGCCGACCGCCTGCCGCGTTTCGCCTACACCCACAAGCCGGCGGGATCGCCCAAGCTCAAGTATGCCGGTTTGGCGCCGACAGGCCCGCTGCCGGTGTCCATCGACTTCGCGCTCGCGCCGCAGAAGGAGCCGGATACGTTCCAGGCGATTTTCTTCGGCGACACTCAGCCGCGTGACCTCACCGAAGTCGGCTACTTCAAGCACGATATCGTCGACGAGCTGATCGGCACCACGCAGGCGAAGTTTGGCGTGACGCTGGGCGACATCGTGTTCGACGACCTGAGCGTGATGGAACCGCACAACGCCGCCGTCGCGCTGATCGGCCTCCCGTGGTGGAACGTCATCGGCAACCACGATGTCAACGCCGACGCGCCGGCGCGGACCGAGTTCGACGACAGCTACAACCGCCTCTACGGCCCCAGCTACTTCTCGTTCAACTACGGTCCGGTCCACTTCGTGTCGTTGAACAACATCAACTTCCAGCCGCCGGCCGAACGCGGAACCAACTCCGCGACCTGGTGCGCCGGCCTGGAGCCCGCGCAGGTGGACTGGCTCGCCCGCGACCTGGCGCTGGTGCCGGAAAAGCAACTGGTCGTGCTGATGATGCACGTGCCGCTCGACGACATGACGAACCGCACGGAAGTCTATCGGCTCCTGGAGAAGCGGCCCTACAGCTTCAGCATCTCCGGGCACACCCATTGGCACGAGCACCGCATCCTCCGCCGTGCGGACGGCTGGCTGGGCGCGACGCCGCACCATCACGTCGTGAACGTGACCGCCTGCGGCAGTTGGTGGACGGGACTGCCTGACGAACTGGGCATTCCCCACACCACGATGCGCGACGGCGCGCCCAACGGCTACGCGGTGCTGACCTTCGCCGACCGCGGCGTGACGGTGGACTTTAAGGCCGCCCGCAGGCCGGCCAACTACCAGATGAACATCATGGCGCCGGACAAGATCAAGAGTTCGTCCACCAACGCCCCGGTGGTCCACGTCAACGTGTTCAACGGCTCCGTGGATTCCAAGGTCGAGATGCGGCTTAACAACCGGGGCTCGTGGATCAAGCTGGCGAAGGTGCTTGAGGAAGACCCTTCCTTCGTCGCCGCGGTCGAGCGCGAGGCGAAGGTGGTGGCGAAGCCTTTCCGCGAACTTTCCAAGCCGATCAAGTCACCGCACCTGTGGAAAGGCGCACTGCCGAAAGACCTGCCGACCGGCACGCACTACATCTGTGTGCAGGCGACCGATGCCAACGGCAAGCTGCATCCGGCCATGCGGGCGATTACAGTCGAATGACCTCAAGGTTGCCCTCCCGCCTCTCATCACTAGCCTCCGCCGCGTGTCTGATTCGCCCCGTCCAGATCTTCGCACGCTGCTCGTCCTGGGGCGGGTGTCGAATCTGCCCACGGTCTGGTCCAATTGCCTGGCCGGCTACCTCCTCGGGGGGGGCGGTTCGCCGTGGCGGCTCTTGGTCCTCGGGCTCGGAGCGACGCTGGCGTATGTCGGCGGGATGTATCTGAACGATGCATTCGACGCGGACTTTGACCGTCAGTTTCGCCGCGAGCGCCCGATTCCTTCCGGCCGGATCAGTGAGGAAGTGGTCTGGAAGCTCGGTTGGACCCTGCTGGGTTTTGGCACCCTGCTGCTGGCGTCGTTGGGCTGGACCGCGGCGGCTTTCGCCCTGCTGCTGGCGCTCTCAGTGGTCGTGTATGACGCGACGCACAAGGCGGTCGCCTTTTCGCCCGTGCTGATGTCTCTGTGCCGTTTTTCCCTGTTTCTAGTGGCGGCGGCAGCGGCGGAACGGGGGGTGACCGGTTATGCGCTGTGGAGTGCCTTCGCCTTGGCTGGCTGGATCGTCGGCCTAAGTTACGTCGCCAAACGTGAAAGCACGACCGGTGAATTCCAGCGCTGGCCGCTCGCCGTCCTGGCCTTGCCGGTGGTGCTCAGCGGGCTCCTCAACAACGGCGACTGGCGCTTACGCGGACTGGTGCTGAGCTCAGTTCTTGTCGGCTGGGCCGGCTGGTGTCTGCGGCCGACGTTCATGGCGGGGCCCCGGAACCTTGGGCTGACCGTGGCGGGTCTGCTGGCTGGCATCTGCCTCGTGGACCTGCTGGCCGTGACGCCGGAACCGGGATTCGCCCTGATGTTCCTGACGCTGTTTGGCGCGTCGTTGCTGGGGCAGCGGTATGTTCCAGCCACATGACGGACATGGCCCCGGAAAGATACGGGTTCTATCTTCCGCCAAAGTGAGGCATGCTCCGTCACATGTCGGTTGACCGCCAATTTCGTAACGTCGCGCTCGTGGGCTTCATGGGGGCCGGAAAGTCCACGGTCGGCCATGTGCTGGCGGAGTTGCTCGGGTTTGAACTCGTCGACACCGACAAGGTGATCGAAAGCCGCGCCGGCCGCCGGATCTCGGAAATCTTTGCGACGGACGGCGAGGCGGCCTTTCGCCAGCGGGAAGCGGATCTCGTCCGCGAGCTCGAACAGGCCGACGGCCGGGTGATCTCGGCCGGGGGCGGGCTGGTCCTGAATCCCGACAACTTTGTCAGCCTGCGGGGGCATTCGCTGGTCGCCTGCCTGTGGGCGTCGCCGGAGACGATCTACGAACGCGTGCGGCATCAGGGACACCGGCCCCTGCTGCAGACGCCGGACCCGCTCGGCCGAATCCGCGAACTGCTCGTGCACCGGGCGCCGTTTTACAAGCAGGCGGACCTGCTCGTCGGGGTCGACTTCCGGGCGCCGCTGGAGACGGCGCGGTTCATCGCCGCCGCCTTCCGCCGCTACCGGGCCGAGCACGCGGCGGCGCAGCCGGCGACTTAACGTTTGGCCCGGGCTCCGGCATGAAGGCGTTGATCCAACGGCGCGCGACCGAACTTGGTTTCGATCTGTGCCGCGTTGCGTCCGCCGATCCTCCGGCCAGCGGGCCCCGGTTCCTCGAAGCGCTTACGGAGGGCCGGCAAGCCGAAATGCACTGGCTGGCCCGCAACGCGGAGAAGCGGCTTTCTCCACAGCTGGTCCTGCCCGGTGCGAAAAGCGTGGTGATGTTGGCGGTCAGCTACGCGTCTCGGCCAGGGAGCCCGGCGTCGGGCGACGCTCCGAGCGGTGTGGTCGCCCGCTATGCAAGGTTCGACGATTACCACGACGTGCTGGCCCCACCGCTGCGGGAACTGGCCGGGTTGCTCGATTCGTTGGGCGGTTCCGGCACCCGATCGCTGTGGTATGTGGACACGGGACCCATTTTGGAGCGTGACCTGGCCCAACGGGCCGGCCTGGGGTTCGTGGGCAAACACACCAATCTGATTTCCCGGCGGCTCGGCAACTGGTTCTTCCTGGCTGAAATTCTCACCACCTTGGAATTGGCGCCCGACTCGCCGGAGCCAAACCGCTGTGGTTCATGCACCCGCTGCCTGACGGCCTGCCCCACACAGGCCCTGCCGG
>JAYUSF010000117.1:0-6196 GCA_043755815.1 Verrucomicrobiota bacterium | reverse complement strand
TGAACTTCTCGGCGTCGATCAGTTTGCTCCGGTATTGGATGCCTGAATTGCCGTTGAACATCCGGTATTTCAGCCGCAGTTCGAAATTGCCCACCGTCCCGTTCGTCCAGACCAGGAAGGTGTTGTTCTTGAGCGGATTGTCGCGGGTAGTGTAGCCGGTCAAAGCCCCGTGTTCGACCTTCCAATGGTCCGCCATGCCCGCCCAGCCCGCCATCGTCTTGCCATCAAACAGTCGCTGCCAGCGGGGTTTCGGCGGTGCTTTGGGTTCGCTGACGTCGCTCGCCGTGATCTTTTTGGCCCTGGCGTCATTCGCCGGCTTCAGCTTCAACGGTTCGCCGGCGAGGGCGCCGGTCGCGATCAAAAGGCCAAGGAGACCGCCAAGGGGAATCAGTTTCATGCCGTGCAGTTTTACTTTTTGCCGAAGAGTCTGTGGAGGTTCTTGAGGCCGACGACGGCGATGTCGTCGCGCTTGGGTTCGATCTTGCGCCAGATCGCCGCCGCCCGGGCGATGACCTTCACGTCGGTCGTGAAGGACTCGATCACCACGTCGCCGTTGTATTTGATGCCCTTGAGGGCCGCGACGATCTCCTTCCAGTTGAGCGAGTCGCCGCCCGGAGTGCCCCGGTCGGAGCCGCAGGCGTGGAAATGCGCGAGCTGCTTGCCGGCCTTCTTGATCGCGGCGGCCTGGTTTTTTTCCTCGATGTTCATGTGGAACGTGTCGAGGTGCAGCTTCAGCGCCTTGGAGCCGACCGCCTTGATCAGCTTCAGGCCCTGGTCGCAGGTGTTGAGGAAGTCCGTCTCAAACCGGTTCAGGGGTTCGACGCAGATCTGGACACCCTTTGACTCCGCATACTTGCAGAGTTCCTTTAGGTTCTTCACGACGAGTTGCCATTCCACCTTCTGTTGGGCCGGCTCCACCGCGTCCGCCTTGCCCACCACCGAGTAAACCGGACCGATCAGGCTCGGGCAGCCCAGCACGACCGCCTGATCAATCAGCGCCTTGCAATACACCATGGCCGTGAGCTGTTCCTCGGGCGTGCCGCGGAAGTCGCGCCCCGGGCCCATGCACGCGCAGATGCTGCCCACCGCGATGCCCGCCTTGTCCGCCGCCACGCGGACCTTGGCGGCGTCAATGTGGCTGGGGTCTTCGATGGGGATCTCGACGGTGTCGAAGCCCCATTGCTTGAATTTCGGAAAGAGTTTCACGCTGGCCGTCGTGAACGGGGACGTGAACAGGAACGAGTTGATGCCGAATCTCATGGTGTCAGTGGGCGGAGGCTAGAAAATTGGCCTTCCCCGTAAAGGCGTTTAGCTGGAAATCTGCCGAGTCCCGCACGACGCGGTCACCTGAATTTCCCCTCGGCATAGGACGCGGCCTGGAAACGCCTCAGGTCACGATTGTTTCTGCCGGCTGCGGGATAGGGTCCGCGTAGGTTCTTCGTTGTCGGTTCGAACCACCGCCAGAGTTCGGAGTGTCCGTCGGAGAAAGAGAGCACGCCTCCGTTGCCGTGGCGGGTGGCCGGCGGGTTCCGCCATTGGCTTGATTGATGCGAATCCACCGCAAAGTAGCCGTCGTCGATGCTGTTCAATTCAGTCCGAGCTAGATCGGTGTGAGCCTGTTCATCGACGAAGAACATCGCCTGTGACGGTCCCGGGTTGTTCACGTCGGAAAATCGTTTGTTTTCTGGGATGCCCGGATGGACTGAGGTGATGGCAAAATCGGTATTGATGCCCATCATTCCACTTAGGGAATAGCTTCTGACGCGCGTGACGGTAAGCGTCCTTGCACCGCTCTTTAGAGCCAGCTGGTCGCTGGGGCACTGATAGATCTTCAGGGAACCATTGTAGGGGAAAAGCCGGCCGTTCTTGATGTCCAACTGATTGGTGGCACCCGGCAAAGAGGCAACGTTACCGCCAATCCATGCGTTCGTATCGCCGAGGTAGTTGGGCGGGATGGAATCGCGGAAATCAGTCGCGTAAAGGTGTGCCGCCAACGTCAGCTGCTTTGTGTTGTTGAGGCAGGCTATCCCGCTCGCCTTGGACTTCGCTTTGCCCAAGGCGGGCAACAGCATGCCGGCCAGGATCGCGATGATCGCGATCACCACCAGCAGCTCGATCAGGGTGAAGCCACGCCGGGCGTGGCGAACCAAAGCATTCTGTTTCATGATTCTTTGCGTAAAGTTGGGGAACTTCCCGAGTTGTAATCACCCGCCTGCCCAAAGCCAGCCCTGATTTGGGCAACAAAAAGCGGGCTTGGGGGAGACACACGGATTACACCGCCCAAGCCCGCCAATCCCGCCACACGACGGGATTTAATTTAGGGAGACGGGCGATGTCTAACCACTCTGACCACTCCTTGACAAGCCCTTAGGTAAAAATTTCTCAACCCTTTTTGCTCGGCTACGGTCCGTCGTTATGTTTATGAATGTAAACGTTGCTCATTCCGCCCGAGCCATCTCCATCGCCCGCTTCAACGGTTCGATTCCGGGCCGTTCGCCGGCGCCGTGCCCGCGCTTTTCTTCAAGGCCACCAACACCAGGCTCAGATCCGCCGGGGAGACACCCGAAATTCGTCCCGCTTGGCCAAACGTCCTAGGCTGGATCTTCGCCAGCTTCTGCCGGGCTTCCAGTCGCAGGCTGGGGATGCTGCCAAAATCGAATCCGTCCGGAATGCATCGCTCCTCCCAGTCCCGGAACTTGGCGACCTCCGATTCTTGCCTCGCCAAGTAACCCTCATACTTGATCAGTATCTCCACCTGTTCGCTCACCTCGGCCGCCAGATCCGTCTTCGCTCCCGGCAGTTTGGCATACGTAACTTCCGGTCTGCGAAGCAGTTGGGCCAGAGTTTCGGGGCCATTCCGGGTGGTGGTCAGGCGCGCCAATTCCTGCTCCACCGCCTCCCGCTTGGCCGCAAATCGCCGGTAATTGCGCTCCGGGAGCAATCCGATGGCGTGCCCCAGTTCAGCCAACCTGAGGTCCGCATTATCCTGACGGAGCAGGAGGCGATACTCCGCGCGACTGGTAAACATGCGATACGGCTCCGCGGTCCCTTTCGTCACGAGATCATCAATCAACACCCCGATGTAAGCCTGATCCCGCCCTAACACGACCGGCGCCAGCCCCTGCACCCGCCGGGCGGCATTGATTCCGGCGAGCAGACCCTGTGCGCCCGCCTCTTCGTAGCCAGAGGTTCCGTTGATCTGTCCGGCCAGAAACAGATTCCGGCAAACCTTCGTTTCCAAACTCCGGTCCAACTGGGTGGGCGGGCTGAAGTCGTATTCGACGGCATAGGCGGGCCGCATGATTTCCGCCCGCTCGCAACCGACGATCGTCCGCACCATTTCAACCTGAACTTCAAAGGGCAGGGACGTGGAGAAGCCGTTGACGTAGATTTCATCCGTCGCGATCCCCTCAGGCTCGAGGAAGATCTGATGCCGGTCCTTTTCCGCAAACCGGACAAACTTGTCCTCGATGCTGGGACAATACCGCGGACCGATCCCTTCGATGACCCCGGAATACATCGGCGACTTGTGCAGATTCGCCAGAATCAGCTCCCGCGTGCGCTCGGTCGTCGTCGTAATCCAGCAGGGAAGCTGTCCGCCCTGCCGCGCCAAGATCGAACCCCGCGGATACCGCCCCTCTCCCGGCAACGGGTTGGTTTGTTCCATGTGGAACAATTCGTCGTTCCAGACATCGTCTTTCCAGTAGCTGAACCATGGCACCGGCTCGTCGCCTCCCTGGGTTTCACATTTGGAAAAGTCGATGGATTGCCGCACCAGCCGGGGTGGGGTGCCGGTTTTCAGCCGACCCAACTCCAGTCCCAAACCCGCCAACGATCCGGACAATCCCATCGCCGCCGCCTCCCCGGCCCGACCGCCGCTCTGCTGGTTCGCCCCTACGTGCATGAGGCCCCGCAAGAATGTTCCCGTGGTGACCACCACCGTTTTCGCCCGGAACTGCACTTCCAGGGACGTCTCCACCCCGCAAACCTCCCCGTCCTCGGTCAATAGCTTGGTAGTCTGCCCCTGCTTGCAGTCCAGGCGCGGTTGCCGTTCGCAGATCCACTTCAGCCGAAATTGATACGCCTTCTTGTCGCATTGCGCCCGCGGCGCCCAAACCGACGGGCCCTTCCGGGTATTCAGCATGCGAAACTGCAACCCACTCAAGTCGGTGACCTTGCCCATCTCACCACCCAAGGCATCAATCTCCCGCGCTAAGTGCCCCTTCGCCAAACCTCCAATCGCCGGGTTGCACGACATCTGCCCGATCGTGTCCAGATTGATGGTCAGCAACAGCGTCTCACAGCCCATCCGGGCCGCCGCCAATGCGGCCTCCACTCCGGCGTGCCCAGCGCCCACCACGATCACGTCATAACGCTTTGGATAAACAAACATTGGACGGTCGCAGGGTAATCAAACGACCGCCCAAGCCAAGGAGTGTTCCACGTGGAACATCGGCGAGGTTCGGAGTAGGGAGCAGGGAGCAGGGAGCGCAGAGCGCAGAACGGAAAGGGGTGGGAATCTACGGCTCCAGAACCAACCCGGCGCGGTGAACGGGCTGGTCAGCACAATCCTCAAGGTTCAATGGGCGAACTCCGCACCCACCGAGTTCCGCTTGGCGCTCCCTGCTTCAGTCGCCCTGCTCCTCGCATTATGCCGCCGCCAACCCGCCCAGCAAAGCCCCTATCCCCACCATCACCCCGGCTGCCGCCAAAGCCGTCACCTCGCCGGCAAGCGGACTAATCACCCCCAACCAGAAACCCAATCCGACCAACACCAGATCCGCCACGCCCAGAGCCCACCGCATCCATCCGCGCAGATTCGGTCCGACTCCCACCGGGCTTGATGCCGACGGCTGAGTCGCCTCCTCCCCAGATTCCCCCTTTACGCCGGTCCAAGCCAATTCCGGCCTCAGCAGCCGCCCCACCCCGGAAGCCGACCCCGGCACGCCCCGTCCCTCCCTCTCCGAGAGCAAACTCCCCAAACCGCGACCCAACGCTGAACGTGACATACCGCCCCCACCTTGCCCCCGTGACCGACCCAGACTCAACTCATTGTTGATCACAACCCTTGGTGGTATCATCCGGGGTGACACCCATTAGTGGGGCCCCATCCCGGCAGCGAGCTCGGAGCCCAGAGCAGGGAGTAGGGGGCGGGGGCGAGAGGGTTCAATTTGACGGTCGTTCTGTTTTCGCTCGTTGCCCGTTGCTCTTCGCTTCGGGTTCCCCACTCCCCGCACCTTGCTCGGTGTTCGGTGCTTCATGCTCCCTGCTCCCTGCTCCTCGGCTCTCAGTCCAGCGGACTTCGCACGCCCAACCCCGGCTTCGCCATCACATGCGTATAGATTTGCGTGGTGGCCACGTCCCGATGGCCGAGCAAATCCTGCAACGTCCGGATATCCGTGCCGCCCTCCAGCAGATGGGTGGCAAAGCTGTGCCGCAACGTGTGCGGCGTGACCCGCGGCCCCAAGCCGGCCTTCCGGGCCGCCGCCTTCACCGCCCGCTGCACGTTGTCCTCCAGCAAATGATGCCGCTTCACCACCCCATCCTCCGGATCGCGGGCCGGCTTCCACGCCGGAAACACCCAATACCACCCCCACTCCTCCCCGGCCTTGGGAAACTTCCGCACCAACGCCCCGGGCAGCCTCACCCCGCCCAACTCCGCCGCCCGATCTGCCTCATGGATCAGCCGCACCCGGCGCAAATGGGCTGCCAACGGCTCCCGGAGCGCCTCCGCCAAGACCGTCACGCGGTCCTTGTTCCCCTTGCCCGCCCGCACCGTGACCTGCCGCCGCTCCAGGTCCACGTCCTTGACCCGCAGCCGCAACAACTCCAGCAACCGCAGCCCGCTCCCGTAAAGCAACTGCGCCGGCAGCCGGTAATCCGCCTCCATGGCGTCCAACAGGCGCGCCACCGCCTCCCGCCCCAACACCTCCGGCAACCGCCGCGGCCGCTCCGCCCGGGCCATTTGCCCCAGGTCGCCCAACGGCCGGTGCAACACCTGCCCATACAGGAACACCAGCGCGTTCAACGCCTGGTTTTGCGTCGCCGCCGCCACCTGACCCCGCGTGGCCAAATCGCTGAGGAACGCCGCCACCTCGGCCGCCCCCATCGACTCCGGTTCCCGCCAGCCCCACACCTTGCCCCCGCCCGCCGCCATGGCCACCACCGGGCGGTGAAACCGCAGGAACCGTTCGAT
>JAYUSF010000116.1:0-20998 GCA_043755815.1 Verrucomicrobiota bacterium | reverse complement strand
TTGGCGTGCCGAGGGTGCCGCCATCCTGGAAAAAATCACCCGCGCCCGCGCCAAACTCGAAGAAATAATGGCAGTCACTTCACGGACAGCAGACTAGGAGTCGCCCCATCAAGGGCATTTCAAGTTATGAAAACTCCATTCCGTCAGCGCCGATTTTGTGCCGTTCCCCTGCTCACCTTCTCGTTGCTCGCGCTCGTCCTCACCGGCTGCGCCTCATTCTACGGCGACCGGCAGAGCCGCCGTGCCAGCAGCCTCATGCAGTATCTGTATCCGGGTCAGACGGACCGCACTGAAAGTCCGGGCATCCCAACGCTCACGCTGCCCTTGCGGGTTGGCGTCGCGTTTGTGCCGGAAGCCGCGAAGGGCGCGGTCGCTGCCTCCTACGGACACGACCGCCTGCCCGAAGCGTTCAAGGCCGAACTCATCCAGCAGGTCGCCCAACACTTCCGCGAACTGGTGTTTGTGAAATCCATCGAAGTCATTCCGACCACCTATCTCCAGCCTGGTGGCGGCTTCGCGAATCTCGAACAGGTGCGCCAGATGTTCGGGGTGGACGTGGTCGCGCTCCTGTCGTTCGACCAGGCCCAGAGCACCGACGAAGGTTTCCTTTCCTTCACCTATTGGACGCTCATCGGCGCCTACGTGGTGCCGGCCGAGAAGAACCTGACGACCACACTCCTCGACGCGGCGGTCTTCGACGTCAGCAGCCGTAAGCTGCTCTTCCGCGCGCCCGGTGTGAGCACGGTGAAGGGAATCGCGACGGGTATGAACCTCCCCGAACAGCTCCGTCACGACGCCCAGCAGGGATTCCGCGACGCGTCCACCAATCTCGTGACGAACCTGAAGGCGGAACTCGCTGCGTTTCAGGAACGGATCAAGGAACGGCCGGACGACGTGAAGATCGTCCGCTCACCCGGCTACCGCGCCGGTGCGGGTGCCTTTGGCCGGGTTGAAGTCGGGTTGCTCAGCGTGCTTGGACTGTTGGTTTGGTCGGTGCGCCGGGAACATCGCGCATGAAACTGCGCCCGATCCATCTGATGGTCATTATGGTGCTGACCGCCAGTGTCGTCACGCTGTGGCCCGGTGCGGGCGAGCGGCTCATCTACGACCGCAGCGCATTGGCCCGCGGCGAATGGTGGCGCTGGATGACCGGACATTGGGTCCACTACTCCGTTAGTCACCTGCTGTTTGACGCGTTGGCTCTTCTCGTCGGCGCCCAGTTTTTACGGGGCTGTTCAACCCAACTCCTGTTCGTGACGCTGACGGCCAGCGCGGGGGCAATTTCCTTCACCCTGTTCTGCTGGCAGCCAGAGCTGGTTCGTTACGCGGGCCTGTCGGGGCTTGCACTCACCGTGCTCACCCTGGCCGCGGTGGATAACCTACAGGCGGGGGGGCCGTCCAGGCCAGTTGGCTTGCTCGTGCTGGTCGTGATTGTCGCCAAATTGGCCGTCGAATCGTCCACCGGTGGCTTCCTCTTTGCCGCCATCGACCGGCCCGGCGTCGAACCCGCCACCCTGGCACACGCGGTGGGCGCCGTGGTGGGCGTGCTGGGCGGATTCATGCCCCGGCCTGCTCCCGTGGTGAGGGCTGGAGTGAGCAGTAATCAGCAATCAGTGATTTGACGGAGATCGAAGCGATCCACTGACCTACTGATGCCGGTCTGAATCTGCAACACGGGAGGAAAGCTTCTGGTTCCTCCCGGGCAAACCTGGTGAGCAGAACTTTGAACGAGGCTGCTGCGGTCAGTTTCCGGTCGCAGGACCGGACGTCACGGAGCGGCTTCGGCTGGCATTGTGAGACGGCGACGTAAAGACCGGGAACCTTGAAACTCGCCGGCCAGATCCGCGCCATAGCTGCTGCTGGCACGGGCCGAGGCGGCCCATTGGCGGCTGCCATCGCGGCCCACCAGTTCCACGGCGTCCAGCTCGTTCCAGCCCGGCACCCGGCTGGTATCCAGGTGAATCGTGATGGTGCCGGTTACGACGCCGGGGGCGGGACGCACGACAAAGTCGCGGACGCGTTTGGCCGGAGTGGCCGTGCCTTCCCAAAGCGTGACTTCGGTCCCGCCTGCCCACGCGGTGATCCGGCTGATGGCCCCGGCGTTGTAGGTTTCCCGCACGCGCACCTCGGCCACTTCCGCTTCCTGCCCGAAACTGACCTGCAGCCACTCCGGGCCGTCATCCCGACCTTGGGACGCCCACGCGGTCGCCGCGTCGCCAGCCACGGGTGTGTTGGGGATTCCCTTGGCCTGCCAGGCCGACCAGGATTTTCTTTTAGCAGGTTCCGGCTCCGGTTCGGGTTCCTCCGGGGCAGGTTGAGCCGGATCATATTCAGGCACTTCCGGGCCGCGGGCTGCGACCGAACTGGCCTGGCGGAGTTGCCGCATCTGGTTTTCCACCGCGGCCAACCGTGAAACCCATTGCGCAGAGTCTTCGGGCCGTCCGCTTTGAGCCCGTGAGGGAACCGGTTCGACCTGAGGCTGACGTCCGGGTGCCGCCTGCACTTCGCGGACCGTCTCGTCCAAGGTGGTCAGCGACTGTTTTTGCGCTGCGAGGAATTTCTCCAGGGCGTCCAACCGTTGCGCCTGCCGAAACACCGCCAAGGCCAGCAAGGCCAGCATCACGCAGCCCAGCCACGGGGCCACGCGGTTGGGCCGGGCGGGTATGGGTTCAGAAATAGGCTTCATGAAAGCAGTTCTAGGGACATGACACACGGCGGCAAACTTTCTTAGAAGGAACCCTGCGGCTTCTGGTCAGCACGAGTGCGTGGTTGCCGGGCCGACGATGCGATCGCCGAGCACGAACAGCACCTCACGGAGATCGAGCGGCTCATGTATTTCTGTCTCCTCGCCGGGCGGAGCTTTCTCCGGAACCCGGGGCCGGCCCGGGCGGTTACGCGGGGGGAATTCAACGCGCGCGCAATCGGCGTTCAGTAACCAGGCGAGGGAGAACGGTGTGGCCCATTGATTACGGACTACTTCCCACGCTCTCCGCCAAAGTCTGGCAACGCCACCGGCGCCGGCCGTTCCATGAGTGAACGCAGTTCACGTGACTTCGTGATCGCGCCGCCGGTCGCGAGGTAAAACCAGCCGTCATTCACGCCGGCATCGATGTTGTCCTTCGACTCCCATTCGGCGCCTGATGCCGTGAAGCGCGCCCGGTTCAGCGTCACCCAGTCGCCCTTCGTCGTCTTCACCCAGCCGTTGCCGAAGCGGGCGCGCCGGGTCTCGTGGACGCTCTTGGTGTCGCGCCGGAGGTCCTCGACGAACGAGTAGTAGCCCGAGAGCGGCTTGCCACCGGTGCGCGTGCGGAAGGTGGCGAGCTTCCACCAATCCTGCCGGTCGGGCCGCCAGATCCACGCGGTGTAGGAGGTCTTTTGCTCCTGCACTTCGCCACGCAGCACGAAGCGGTTCGTTTCGCCCAGCCTCCACGGAAACGGCGCCATGCATTGGCCGCCGGTGCCCTCCCCGCCGAAACGTTTGATCCGGACGCCCTCGCCTTCATGCAGCAGTTCCACGCGGTCCTCACCCTTCACGGCACCGGGATCGTCGCCGGTCGTCGGATCCCACACGGAGAAGATGACGACCTTGTCCTCGGGCTTGCCGAGCTGTTGGATGCCGAAATAGCCGGTGTTCCAGCCACAGGCCATGAAGTAGCTGCCGTTGACCGACTGCTCCACGACCATGTCGGTGCAGAACAGTTCCCCTTCCGGCGCCGGATAACCGAGATGCACCGACCGTGCGGCCCGGAATTCTACCGGTTCGGCCGCGAACAGGATTCCGGCCGTCAACAAGTTCAACCATCCCAGCACCCGGCAGATCTTTGGCACGCTCATTGGGGCGCGAAGCGTGGGAGCTTTGCGCTCGGACGTCCAGCAGCCGCTGGCCGGTTTCAAAGCCGGCGGCCCAGCCGGAGCAGCAACTTTAAGAGGGCGGCGGCCGACGGTGTCAGCCGCGTCCTGTTGAACTGGTCGCCCAGCTTGCGGATGGCCTCGGCCCGGGTGGGATAGGGATGGATGACCGAAGCCAGTTGACCCAGGCCCACCTTGCCCGCCATCGCCACCGAGACCTCGCTGATGAGGTCGCCCGCAACGCGCCCGACAATCGTGGCGCCGACGATTTCGCCGGTGCCCCGCCGGGTGTGGATGCGGGCGAATCCCTCGGTGTCGGACTCGGTAATGGCGCGGTCCACGCGGTCGAAGGGCTGCGTGTAGGTATCGAGCGCCAGGCCCCGGTGCGCGGCCTCGGCGACAGTCAGTCCGGTGTGGGCTACCTCGGGATCGGTATAGGTGCACCACGCCATGTTGAGCGAACTCACGCGGCGGCGGCCAAACGGGCCGAGCGCGAAGAGCGCGTTCTGGATCACGATGCGCGCGGCGAAGTCGGCCGCATGGGTGAACTTCCAGCGTGAGGCCACGTCGCCGCAGGCGTAGATGCGCGGCTGGGTCGTGCGGAGGAAGTCGTCCACCTCCACGCCGTCGCGCCCGTCGTGGGCGACCTCGACCGCTTCGAGGTTCAGCCCGGAGACGTTGGGGGCCCGGCCGGTGGCCACGAGAATCGCGTCGGCCTCGTGGACGGTGTCGGTGTCGCCGACGCGGACGTGCAGGCGCTTGACGGCGCCGGCGACTTCGACGCGCTCCACCGTGGCCCCGAGCATCAGCGTCACGCCTTCGCGGATGAAGGCGTGCTGGACCACGGTCGCCGCGTCGCGGTCTTCGCGGTCAAGCAGGTGGGCCTTGTTGTGGATGAGGGTCACCTCGGAGCCAAGCCGCCGGAAAGCCTGGGCGAGTTCGCAGCCGATCGGCCCGCCGCCGAGCACGACCAACCGGCGGGGCAATTCGGTGAGGTTGAAGACGGTTTCGTTGGTCAGCGGCCGCGCGCCCGCCAGACCCGGCACATTCGGCACGAAGGCGCGCGCGCCCGTTGCGATCACGGCCCGGCGGAACGGCAGCTTCGCTCCGGCAACGTCAACGTGCTGGAAATCCACGAAGCGTCCCTCCCCCAGGAAGACGTCCACGCCGAGTTCGGTGAAACGTTTGGCCCCATCATGCGGGGCGATGCCGGCGCGCAGCCGGCGGAGGCGCTCCATGACCGCGGGGAAGTCCGCAGTCGTGTCACCCTCGCGACGGACTCCAAATTCATCGCTCCGCCTCGCTTCGGCCGCGGCGTGGGCGCTGCGGAGGAGCGCCTTGGACGGCACGCAGCCGACATTGAGGCAGTCGCCGCCCATCAGGTGGCGCTCGACGAGCGCGACCTTGGCCCCGAGGCCGGCGGCTCCGGCGGCGGTGACCAGTCCCGCCGTCCCGGCACCCAGGACGACGAGGTCGTATTGGGCCGCGGGCGTGGGATTGCGCCAGTCGGGGGGACGCACTTCACTGAGCAGGGCGCGGTTGTAGGCATCGAGCGGAGTGACCGGTAGATTCATGGCGTGGCAACTCTTTCATTGAGTGCCCGGCGCGCGACGCGCGTGACGAACACCGTGACCGCCAGCGTGGCGAGCAGACCGACGCCGAGCAGCGCCCATTCGAAGGGCGAACGCTGCCGTCCGCTGCCCGCGGCCTCCGCCACCGCGCCAGACACGGACCCGAGATAAACATAGAGCACGGTGCCCGGCAGCATGCCAATCCATGACGCGAGCACGTAGTCGCGCAGCGAAACACGCGTCAGCCCGTAGGCGTAGTTCAGGAGCGAAAAGGGAAACGCCGGTGACAGGCGCGTCAGCAGGACGATTTTCCACCCTTCGCGAGCGACCGCCGTCTGAACCGCCCCGAAGCGGGGAAACGGTTTCAGGCGCGCCTCGACCCAACCTCGGGCGAGGTAACGGCCAACCAGAAACGCCGCAGTGGCCCCAAGAGTTGCCCCGATTGAAACCAGGAGTGAGCCCTGCACGAGGCCAAACAAAGCCCCGGCCGCCAGCGTGAGCGCCGACCCAGGGAGCAGCAACACGCACGCGACCACGTAGAGCAGGACGATCATCACCGGGGCCCACGGTCCGAGCTGCGCCAGCCATTCACGCGCCGCGGCCAGGTTCTGATGCGGCTTCAGGAAAACGAACACGGCCGCCAACCCGACAATCACCGCGACCACCAGCCAGAGTTTCAGGGGCCCTGACCGCGCGGACGGGGTGGGCGGGGCGGTAGGCGCATTCATGAGTTCAGTTTACCGTATGAGTCGGCGGACCGGCGGGACATTCCGGAAAACTTGCCCAGCTTTTCACCCACGACCGCGCCTCAGGCCCGACCGCCAAAGGTCACGTGGTCGTCGAGGTCGAGATAGTCGAACCACGTCTTCACATCCTCGCGGCTCTGGCTGTGGGCCCCGACGCGGCTGGCAAACAGTTCGAGCGTCTCGGGGTCGCCGTCCGGTCCGCGCTCGCTGTGATAGGCGCTCCACTGCTGGATTTCCCATGGCTCGCGCTTGAGTGGGGCGCTTTCCCGGATCCAAGCGAGGATTTCGCCGTCGCCCTTCCCGGTGGCGAGTTCAGCCTGCAAGGCCTCGGGCGTGATCCCGGTGAACCGGAACCAATGCCGGTCGATCGGGTTGTTGTATTTGTATTCGCCCGCCGTTCCGGCCAGCGCCGCCCGGCCCTTGTCAAGGATGCGGGCCAGCAGGACGTAACCACCGAGGCGGACGCGCGGGCTGCGCGGGGGACGTTGGGTGAGATTGGGGGCGGGGTTCATGGTGGGGTTGGAAATGGATTCGGAAACGGCAAGAAAATCAAAACCGCCAGCCGAGCCAGGCCACGTGCGAATTGAGGCCGGGGTTGTCCTGGCCAATGCCCGCGTTCGACATGTGCTGGAACCGGTAACCCAGTTCTGCGTGGTGGACAATCTCCCACGCCAGGCCGATGTGGCTGGTGAACTGCAGGGCGCAGCCCATGTCCCGCCCCCCAAGATGGTTTCGGCCCAGAAATGTCGGCGAACTGCCCCAGACGAAAGCCACCGGCAATTTGTCGTGGTTCAGCCGAAAGGAGGTCCCAAGCGAACCCATGGGGGCGTCGTCGTCATCATCACCGATCCAGCCCAGCGAACCCGTGAGGTAGGTTCGAACCCCAAAACCCAGGCCCAGATCGCAGGACCAGGGAAGCCGCCAGTCAGAAAAAGCCTCCACCTGGCGAACCTGGGGATCTTCGGACACCGCCGCCCTGAACCCGGCCAGCGCCCAGCCTGTGCCGGGTGCCCCTTCCGCCCGGATGGCACCGGCAGACATCAAAATGCCAGCGACCATGACGGCGGTCAGCGAAACAACCCTTCGGTTCAGCGGAATCATACTAACGACGGGGGTTCAAGTCGCAGGCCACGGTGATTTGTCAAAGCTGCGCTGGAAATCTAACCGCCACTCTCCGAGTCCCTTTGGCAACGTCGCCTCAGAAGCGGACGGCCCACCACAGCAGCCCGATCAACACGAACACTGCCGCCACGACCCAATACCACGCCAACCCGCGCCGTCGCGGCTGGCCGAATTCCTCGCGTTCCCACGCTTCGTGATCGAAGTCGTCCGGGTCGCTGATGCCGAGCTTCTGTTCGGTTGCCCGGTCGTTCCAGCCGGTTTCCTCGTCGGCACCGCAGTCGGGACACGCCTTGGCCCGTGCGGGAACCTCCGCACCGCAGTTGGGGCAGAACTCTGGAGCCATGATGCAAGGAGGCTAAACGGTCCCCGCCCCCGAGTCAGCGCTTTCGTCCGAGACCGAACTGATCGCCGTTCAGAACCGCGCGGCCGTTCCGGAAGTGGACCTCAACCATTTTCTCGCTCTGCACGGCCGACCCGTTTTCGTCGGAAAGCGTCGCAACAATCTTGCGCGCCGCGACATCCACCACCTCGCCGGTGCTGGGCCAGGCATGCCGACCGTCGCGGCTGAACGTGATCCAGCCGGGTTGGTCCCGCAGCTTGACGCTCGCCACCTGCCGCGGTGGTTCGACCGTGTTGTCGAAAATGTGCATGCGTTCGTTGAACGCATCGGTGACCCAGACTTCCCTTTCATCAGGCGTCAGACCCACGCCGTGGCTCGGGCACGCGTGCCGTTTCACCGGGCCTTTCTCGAACCCGGTCACCTTGACCAGGTGCAGCTTCTTCCCGGTGTTGACGTCGCCGACTTCGAAGCCCAGCACGTCGTCCACGCAGACGTAGACCCGGCTGCGGCTGCCATTCACGGTGAAGGGCCGGATGAAGTTCAGGAAGGGTCCCACGCGCGGAAGTTCAGTCATCGTCGCCACGTCCACCACGCCCAGGCGAACGCTGTGACGGTCCGCGAAATAAGCTCGCTGGCCGTCCAGGCTGACGATGGTGTTGTGCGCGGACTTGAAGCCGTCGAAGCGCTTCACCACGTCTCCGTTCTCCGCGTTGACCGCAGTCCAGAACGACTGCTCCAGAGACGGCAGGAACAACGTCGCGCCGTCGGGCGTGAGCGCGGGTCGGTCGCAGCCGCCCTCGTAGGCTCGCTCCCAGAGCAGCTTGTCCGTGGTCAGGTCGTAGCAGGCCAGCTTCTGGAGCGTGGTCACGTAAAGCCGTTGCGTGGCTGCACTGGCGGCGATGCCCTTCACGTTCATCGGCTTGCCCTCGGCGTTGAGTCCCGCGCCGGGAATCCGCCGGACGAAGCGGTATTCGTGATCCAGATCGAAGACGAGCACCCCATGGCCACCATGCTCGAGATAGTTCCGGACGCCCGGCACGGCGACATAGAGGAAGTGGCCCTCAGCCGGAACCGCCTTCGCGATCCCAGCGCCCAAGGCGAGCATTACCAGCAGGCGAAGTATCAGGCGAACCAAGGGGTTCATGCGGTGAGTCTGAACCTCCCTCCGCTCGGGGCAAGCCGGCGGAATTGGCGGTCACCGGAACCGCAGCGAGTAGAGATCCGCGTCTTTCATCGCGAAGCGCAGGCGAATCGACCGCCCCTGAAGCCGGCTGACATCACGGCCGCCATTCCAAGCCACCGCCCGCTCCACCTCATCGCCGAGCTGGTCGACGGCATCGGCCAGGGTCAGTCCCGGCACCGGCGCACCGGATGGGTCTTCGACCCCTACGCGAAGGCTGCCTGCAGCGCCGGTGCTGAAGTTCACCACCAGCTCACTGCCGGTGAAGGTCAGCGGCTTCGTCACGAATTCACCGCCCGCGAACGGCGCATTCACCGAGACAAATCCGTCCGTGCGCAGCGTGTAGCGGACGAGATGGCCGCTCGGTTGCGCGTAGTGGGCCTGCTTGTAGAGCGACATTTCGGCCGGACCGGTCGGGACAATGCCGAGCGCGGAGAGACCGGCGCGCGACGCCCAGTTGCCAGGATCGGGACCGGGCCGGATGAAGCCTTCCATGAAAGTGCGCGCGTAACGGTGGCCGCCCCGCGAGGTCATGAAGACCGTTTCCGCCGTATCGCTCGCATAGCCGGGGTCCACGCCGAGCGTGCGGGCCTGTTCGGCGGTGAGCGCTTTGCGGCCGGGCAGAAACCGCATCGGGGTGGCGACATAGAGATGCGGCGCACGGAAGTAGGGATGCGTCTGGCTCGTGTAGAGATGCTCGCGCGTCGAGTCGCCAAAGCTCATCTCCACGGGCGCGGACCAATCAAGGAAGTTCGTCGAAGTGGCGCGACTGATGGTGCGGAACCCCGTGAAGTCGCCGCCGGTCCAGGTGCGCAGGTAGAGCGCGTAGCACTGTTCGCTCGCGGACCAGAACGCGACGTTCTGCGAATCGAAGGCACCCTTGGTGATCAGCGGCGTTTCGCGCAGCTTGCGCCAGCGGAGTCCGTCCGCGGACACGAAGCCGAAGAGGCCGCGTTCGGACGTGCCGGCCAGCGCCTTGAAGCGCTCCGCGGCGGGCACCCCGGGGCGCGAGTCGAGGAAGGGCGCGAAGTTGTGCGAGAACGGCGCCTGGCCGGCGAGCACCACGTTGTTGCTGCGGTTGCCGTGGACTTCGAACAGTCCCAGCGCAGGCTTGGTGAAGGTGATGCCGTCGCGGCTCTCCGCGTAGCAGGTGACCTCGGTGTCCGAGCCGTCTCGACCGGCGATGGGATTGCCGCGGTAATAGCAGCGGAAACGTTCGCCCTCGTGCAGCACGGTCACGTAGCCGCTGAAGGGGCCCTCCCATGGCGCATCGAAGCGCAGCGCGACATTCGCGGGGCGCGGTTCGTGCAGCTTGAGCGAACAGCCTTCGAGCCGCCCGATCAGCAGGTCGTCCGCGAATAACTCCAGGCGGGAGCCGATGGCAACGGGTTCCTGATCCCGTAGGAGACGACGTGAGAAGTCTCTATTCTCGCTTTCAGAAGTGAGCCTCGTTACCTCGTCTCCTACGCGTGCGCCTACGATCGACGCGTGGGCAACGGCATTGATCTGCGTCTGCCGTGCGGATTCGGCGAGCGAGTGGATCGGCACCGGCGGGCCGGGCGGGGGATTGACCGGGTGCAGGTAGAGACGGAACCAGCGCTCGGCGTAATCGCGCACGACATCCGGCGGCAGGTTGTGGGCAAAGCCTTCGTAGTTCACCAACCGCAGACGCGCGGGATCGTTGGTGAATGCGGGCCGGGCCGCCTCGACGAAGGCACGCGTGGAGCGGATGTCCACCACCTGGTCGTCGCCGCCGTTGACGAGAAGCGTCGCGGTGGGCCAGAGGTTCGAGGCATGAAGAACCGGGTCCATGATGGTGAGCAGGCGTTCGGTCTCGGGCCAGAGACCGTTGGTGCCGCCGCGCCACAGCCCGTTCGGCTGCCAGATCTCAAGCCATGCACGATACGCACCCGTGCTGACGAATACGACGACCGCCGCCAACCGCGGCCCCTGCGTGGCCACGGCGAGACCGGGGATGCCCGTCGAGGAACTGCCGAACCAGCCGAGCTTGTCGGGGTTCACGTCGGCGCGGGAGCGCAGGTAAGCCACCACGCGCTGGCTGTCGGCGATGGCGCGTTGGGCACCGAGCGGGTAGCTGTGCGCGAAGCGTTCGTCGAAGACCAGCCACTGCGGCCGCTTCGCCGGATCGGGATCGGGCGGATGCGCGACCGAGAAGGCGCAGAGCATCCAGCCCTCCTGAATGAGATTTGTGCTCCACGCGGGTGGCGCGTTGGAGTCGAGCGCGCCCAGCATGAGGATCACCGGGTGCCGAGCGGCGCTCCCGGGACTCCAAAGCAGGTCGAGGGTGGCCTTCGGTCCGGCGTCGCCGAGGGTGATGCTTTCGCCGCGAAACGGAGCAGGCAAAAGGGCCAGACAGCCGGACAGTGCGCTGCAAACGAGCCACCGCGCGATCCGGGGAACCAGGGCAAGCATGGCCGGAAGCTGAACCGAGCAACCGGGGAGTTCAACCCAGCGCTGTTGGCGGTTCTCCCGGCTACCGAACCGTCATGCCTCGGCTGCCAGGGCGCGGTTCAGCGTGTTAAGCAGCGTGCCCAGCGAGAAGGGTTTCTGGATGAAGTTGATGCCCTCGGTGAAGGTCACCGCCGAACCCATGAGGTCCTCGTTATGTCCGCTGGTGTAAATGACCCTCATGGTGGGCTGTTGCTCGCGGAGTTGGTTGGCCAGATCAACGCCGGAGATTCCCCCGGGCATGACCACGTCGGTCAGGACCAGGTCAATCTCACCGACGCATTTCCGAGAGATCTCCAGGGCCCCAGGACCATCCTGGGCTTCCAGGACGGTGTAACCGTTCCGGGTCAGGATGCGGTGGGCCAAGGCCCGGAGTTCCGCCTCGTCCTCCACGAGCAGCACCGTGGCGCCGGCTTTTCCCGCAACCGTCTCAACGGTCCCACCGCCCGCCTTCTTGGCCGCCTTGAGACTGACCGGGAGATACACCCGGAAGGTTGAGCCTTTGCCCAACGCGGTATCGACCTCAATCCAGCCGCGGTGTTTCTGGATGATGCCGAAGACCGAGGCCAAGCCCATGCCGGTGCCCTTGCCGGGCGCCTTCGTGGTAAAGAACGGTTCGAAGATCCGTTTGCGCGTGGCTTCGTCCATGCCGGTCCCCTGGTCGATGACACTCAGGCAGACATAGCGTCCGGGAATCGCCTCGGGATTTCGTGCCGCCCACGACTCGTCCACCGTCACCGTGCTGGCCACCATGCGCAAGCGACCGCCATTGGTCATCGCGTCGCGCCCGTTGACCGCCAGATTGATGAGCACCTGCTCGATTTCTCCCGGCTGCGCCTCAATTTGGGGCAGGTCCGTGGGACAGGTCACCTGAAGTTCGATGTGTTCACCGAGCAGGCGGCCCACGAGCCGGGCCACGGAATCGATCAGCGTGTTGAGGGAGAGGACTTCCGTGCTGCCCGCGTCCCGCTTGCTGAACGCCAGCAGTTGCCGGGTCAGTCCACTGGCCCGTTGGGCGGCCGCGTTGATCTGCTGCAGGGAGTCGTGCAGGTCGGGCGTCAGGTCGGCCGTCGCGAGCTGCAGTTCCGCGTGCCCCATGACGATCGTCACGAGGTTGTTGAAATCATGCGCAATTCCAGCCGCCAACTGGCCGACGGCCTCCAGCTTTTGGGCCTGCCGAAGCCTTCCCTCCATCGCCAGCCGGTCGGTGATGTCCTGCGTGACCATCAGGACGCAGGGTTCGTCGCCGAAATCAAAGAGGTCGGCCGACACCTCCGCCGTGCGTTCACCGCTGGTGGGATGACGGAACCGTAGCTGCTTGTTCCGCACCGTCTTCCGGGCTTCGAGCGGTTCCAGCACCGCGGTCCGGAGCTCCTGGTCAGCACAGAGCCCGAGCTCAGCGGGCGTATGTTGCAGGACCTGGTCGCGGCGCAGACCGAACAGGCGGAGGAAGCCCTCATTGACTTCCTGATATCTCAGTTCTCCGGCGGAGAGGATCGACATCGGCATCGGATTGGCATCAAACGCCTTCACGAACCGCTCCGCCATCTGTTGCGACTGGGCTTCGGCGAGGAGCCGCTCGCTCATCTCGCGCGCGAGTTCCTCGTTCGCCGAGCGGAGTTCTTCAGTGCGTTCGCCAACCCGGTCATCCAAGGCCTCCAACTGGCTGCGGACCATCCGCCCCAGAATCCACTTGCGGGCCAGCGCCTGGGCCAGTTGCAACACCTCGAGATTGTCGAACGGCTTCTTGAGGATCACGAAATCGTCGCTCTGGCCGACCCGGCTCACGATCTCCTCCCACGTGTGGTCGGAGTAGGCCGTGCAGAGCACAAACTGCATGTCCGGCGAGACCTGGCGGAGCCGTTCGATCGTCTCCAGTCCATCCCAACCCGGAGGCATGCGCCCGTCGACGAAGGCAAGCGCATAGGGACGGCCCATCGCCTCGGCCTGTTGGACGAGCTTTAGCGCCGCCTCTCCCTGCAGCACGGTGTCGATCTCGAAGGCCACCCCGCTTCGCTTCTTTGGGGCGTCTCCAAACAGCTCCGACTCGAGCTCATCGGTATCGTCCGCGCCCTTGGGATTTTCACCCAGCACCTTGAGGAAGTCGGCATGGATCGCCGGCGAGTCGTCGATGATCAGCAGCCGGCAGGATTCTTGGAAGCTCATGGGAAAAAGGGAGTTCGCGTTGGCGGAGGGCGTTTCAGTTGTTGGCCGGAGACGCCTCGGACACCGGCAATTCGAGCCGGAAGGTTGCGCCCAGGCCGGGCCCGTCGGAACGGACGGTCAGGCTTCCGCCCATCTGGCGGATCGCCAAGGCGCCGCTGTGCAGGCCGAAGCCATGGCCGTTCTTCTTGGTGGTGAAACCGTGTTGAAAGACTTTGACCAGATTCTCCTCGGATATGCCCACGCCGTTGTCGCTCACTTCCAGGCAGACCTTGCCTTCCTGGGCGCGGCCGACATGGAGCCGGATGAGGCGGTCCGGGCGTTCCACCTCGGAGACGGCATGGCGGGCATTGGTGATGAGGTTGATCAGGATCTCGAGGACCTTGTTCTTCTCGATCGAAACACTCGGGGCTTCAGGGTCGTAATCGCGTTCGACGGTCACCCGATGCCGGACGAGCGCCTCCTCATTGATCCGCAAAGCGTCTTCAAACAGCACCGCCGGACGGATGTCTTCCCGCACGCCATCGACCCGGGCGTAGTTCTGCTGCATCGCGACCACCTCCTTGATGTGCTCCAGGTTTTTCGTCAGCCCGGCCAGCTCATCCACCAACTCGGTCCGCTCACTCTCCAGTTGCCAAGCCAGCTTGCGCAGATACTCGGGAACCAGCCGCCCCTTGGGATCGTCGGCGAAGAAGCCGCTGAGATTGTTCGCGTTCTCTTCGAGCAGCTTGACCGTTCGCTGGAGGCCGCTGAGCCGCGACTGCCGCAGCCGGTCGGCCACGATGTTCGCGGAAACGTTCACGCTGTTGAGGACGTTGCCGACGTTGTGCAACACCCCGGTCGCCACTTCGGCCATTCCCGCCAGCCGCGAGACCTCGATCAGCTTGGACCGGCTTTCGGCGATTTCCGCCTCCGCCTTCTTCCGGGCGGTCAGATCGGCCAGAACCGACACGGTGCCGATCTGTTCACCCGTCGCCTGGAGCAGGGGTGAACGCGTGACCGCAACCCGGATCCTCGATCCGTCGCCGCGCGTCAGCTCCGTTTCAAACTCCCGGCGGCCCGGGTTGAAACCGGCCGCTTGCTGGTCCGTGAAGATTTCGGGCGCATTGCGGTGCTCCAGCTTTTCGGGATCGCAGCCCACCAGTTCGGCCATCCGGCTGTTTCCAAAAAGCACCCGCCCGGACGAATCATGCAGGATCAGTCCCTCGGCTAGATTCTCGACCCCGGCGCGAAAGCAGGCCTCGCTAAAGCGCAATGCCTCTTCGGCCCTTCGCTGTTCCGTGACATCCACGGCCTGCACGAGGAGGGCCGGTTTTCCGGCGTGTTCATTGGCCTGGAGCATCAGCTTTACCGCGATGGAGGACCCGTCCTTCCGGAGGTGGCGCTCCTCGCTGAAGGCAGAGCCTTGCCGGCCGGTGGGACGCTGAAGCGAGCCGGAAACCGCCGTTCGGTCGTCCAGGTCAGTGAGCTTCAGCGCAAGGAATTCGTCCCGTGAATACCCGTAATGCTCCACCGCTGCCTCGTTGACCGCCAAAATCCGTTGGTCATCGGGGGATACCTGCCAGAGCGGCAGCGGACACCCGTCGAACAGGCGCTGGCGCCGTTGCTCCGCCTGTTTTTCGTGCTCCCTCTGGGCGCGGGCTTTTTCAATCAAACCATTTAAAGCCACCGCAAGTTCCCCGAGCTGGCGGGCACCTGGTTCTATCGCCCGCTGACTAAAGTCCTGCTTTTGGGCAGTTTCACGGACCGTGGCCACCAATGCGCTGATCGGCTCGACCAGGTGCCGGCGGATGAAACGCAAACTGACGAGGCTGGAGCCGGCTAGGACCACCAACCCGACGGCGGTGGCCACACCAAGGCCCCTGGCGCTCCACGGCGCTAAATTGGGCGCCTGACCCGCTCCCGACACTCCGAGTTGAAGCACCAACAGGGTTGCGCCAAAGGCACTCACCACCACCAGGCTCACTCCGAGAACGAGGACGATCAGCTTCCGCTCAATGGACAGATTCCTAAGGAAAGGCATGATTCAACCACCTAGGGTTTGCCTGTCTATCGGCAAAGCATCGACAAAGTTAAACCTCGGTTCGCTAGCCCCAGCAGCCTCTGGATAACTGGCCGGCCTCAGTCGGAATGATCCCAACAACTGCCCTCAGGAGGAGGCTCAGGCGACTTGTGCGGACTTCCTGGGGGCTTCTTCACAAACGAAATGTGGTTATTTGCCCGGTTTTAACAGCCACCGCCCGTAGTTGTTCGACTTGCTCACACCCCCTACTAATAGCTTCCTTCTCCTTGAAAGAACACAATACTAAGGGCGCCAATGAAACTGACGATTGCCAAAGAGCACCTGCTCGCCGGTCTGCAGGCAGTCCAAAACGTGGTCGGGAGCCGCACCACGCTGCCGATCCTTTCAAATGTCCTGCTTTCAGCCGTGGAAGGCCACCTGGAACTGACGGCAACCGATTTGGACGTAACGATTTCCTGCTCGGTGACCGCCACGGTGGAGCGAACCGGACGGACCACCTTGCCGGTCAAAAAACTGTTCGGCATTGCCCGCGAACTGCCGGCCCCGGAAATCGAATTGGAGGTGGATGAAAAAGCCGTCTGTTCCATCCGGTCCGGCGCCTCGTTTTTCAAGATCAACGGGCTCGCTGCGGAGGAGTTTCCGCCGCTTCCCAGCTTCAAGCAGGCCAGGGCGGTTTCACTGCCGCAGGAGAAGCTCAAGGCGATGTTGCGCAAGACCAACTTCGCGGTCTCAACGGACGAGAGCCGCTACGTGCTGAACGGCATCTTTTTCAGCCTCAAGGACCACAAGGTGACGCTCGTCGCGACGGACGGACGGCGGCTGGCCCTGACCGATGAGGAAACCGAAATTGCCGCGGAAGCGCAGGCGGATTTCATCGTGCCGACGAAGGCCATCAACGAAATCAACCGCCTGCTGTCCACGTCGGGCACGGTCGAGCTGAAGTATTCCGAAAACCAGGTTTCGTTCACCACGACGGGCGAGGGCCAGATGGGTGTGCTCGTGATCAGCAAGCTGGTGGACGGGAACTATCCGAACTACCGGCAGGTCATTCCCGGCGAGTGCCAAGAGCGGATCACGCTGCCGCGCGAGGAGTTTCTTGGCGCGCTGCGGCGGGCGGAGCTGATGACCAGCGACAAGAGCAACTCGGTCAAACTGGGCTTCAGCCGCAACCAGCTTTCCATCACGGCCAACACCCCGGAAGTGGGCGAGGCGCGGGAAAACCTGGCCATCAACTACAAGGGCAAGGATTTCGCGATCGCCTTCAATCCGGCCTACCTGATGGATCCGCTCAAGGCGTTGGAGACGGACGAAGTGGCCTTTGAACTGATCGACGAGCTCAGCCCCGGGGTCGTCAAGGCCAGTGTGCCGTTCCTCTACGTGATCATGCCGATGCGCATGAGCTGAAATGAATTAGCCCGGCTGCGTCGTTAGCACAGCCGGGCGTTACCAAGACCTCGGTGTCCGAATTGCATTCCTCCAACTTGGTGTCCAAAACCAAGAATGGATTTGCAAGGGTGGCTTCCAAAACCGCCGACCAGGCACCGGGGCATCCCTTTGACTGGCCGATTAGGAACTGCCACATGATCAGCTTCAATGGAGAAAGCAAAAGAGTTGCTCCCATTCAAAAGCGTTTTGGGCTTTAATTCAGCCTTGTGGACCCACGGCGGTTTTGTGGCACCGTAGCGAACCGTGAGTTTGCTCCAGTTCATCGCCCTCGGGTTGATCGGCACCGTCATCGTCACCTCGTTCATCGAGTGGACGGTCCACCGGTTCCTGATGCACCGGCCCTTGGGCAAGTTCGACTACCCGTTCAAGGCCCACGCCGTGGTTCATCACGGCATCTTCCGCGGCGACGAGACCTACCACCTGCAGCACGAGAAGGACAAGGAGACCATCCCGATGGCGTGGTGGAACGGTCCCGTCTTGATCGCCCTCTGTGCGACCCCGGGAACCCTCACCGCATGGCTGCTGGGACATTGGAGCCTGGCCATCGGTGCCTGGGCAGCGGGGATCGCCTACTACATCGCCTACGAATACCTGCACTGGTGCATGCACCTGCCCCGCAAGCGTGGTCTGGAACGGTCGGGCGTTTTCTTCCGGCTCAACGGCCACCACATCCTGCATCACCGCTACATGCACAAGAACTTCAACGTCGTTTTCCCGTTGGCCGACCTCTGCTTGGGCACCCTGTTGGTCCGTTCGAAGATCGCCTTCCCGCAGCCAAAGGGGGCGGCGGTGCCCGATCTGCAACCCCTAGAAGAAAACCCCTCCCTCGTCCGCCGCGTCTTCCGCTTCGTAGCGCTCTGTGTTACGGGCGTTAGGTGAGCGGAACCGACGGGCTCGCAGCTAGGAATCAACCGCCGCGATCGGTCTGTGATCGGCCGGCCAGTCAGGCAGCGGTGAAGCTGGTGGAAGGTCCCGAACCGCCGGCGGCCTTCGCTCCGCGGCCATTGGCCGCCAGATGCGTGCAGATCTTGAATACGGTCTCCGCCTCGTCGGGTTGGCCGATCGCTGCGGCGAGCTCCGCGGCGGTGAAGCGGTGGCCGGAATTAGCCGCCAAGTGTGCCACGGCCTGATGCTGGAGGGTGAGCACGGAGGTTGCGGCCTTCTTCCCGGCCTCAACCCCGGGCTGGTGGTAGGCGTTGATGTTCACCAGCGACGCGTAGAGACCGACTGCGCGCTCAAACAGCGCGATCAGCATCCCCACGGTGAAGGCGCTCGTGTCCCGCACGGTGAGGGTGAGGCTTTGACGGCCGTTCTCGTAAAGCGCGGTCCGGGTTCCCAAAAAGAAACCGCTCAGGAAGTCACCGCTGGTGGCGCCCGGTTCCACCTCGAGACTGCTCCCGGCGCGATCCTGCAGCACCTCGATGAAGACGGCGAAGAAGTTGGGGACGCCCTCGCGCAGTTGCTGCACGTAGGCGTGCTGATCGGTCGAGCCCTTGTTGCCGTAAACGCTCAGGCCGGAATTGACGATCTTGCCGTCGAGGTCCAGCTCCTTGCCGAGGGATTCCATCACCAACTGCTGAAGATACTTCGAGAACAGTTCGAGACGGTCCTTGTAGGGGAGCACGACCATGTCCTTGGCCCCGCGGCCTTCGCCGAGGAAATACCACATCAGCGCGAGTTGCGCGGCCGGGTTGCCCTTGACGCTGGGCACGCGCGTCACCGTGTCGCATTGGCGGGCGCCGTCGAGCAGTCCACGGATGTCCAGTCCCTGCAGCGCTGCGGGGAGCAAGCCCACGGCGCTGGTCTCACTGGTGCGGCCGCCGACCCAGTCCCACATCGGGAACGATTTCAACCACCCCCCGGCCGTCGCCGTCTTGTGCAGCGCACTGCCGAATCCGGTGATGGCGACGGTGTGCCGGGCGAAGTCGAGTCCGGCCCGCTCGTAGGCGGCCTTAGCCTCGAGCATGCCGTTGCGCGTTTCCGGCGTGCCGCCCGACTTGCTGATCACCAGGGCGAGCGTCTCGCCCAACTTCCCGTTCAGCTCGGCGAACACCTTGTCCATTCCGTCCGGATCAGTGTTGTCCAAAAAGAACGGCCTGAGCTTGTCCGAAGCGGGGTGCCCCAGGGCCTTCGCGACAAACTGCGGGCCCAGGGCGCTGCCCCCGATGCCGATGACCAGCACGTTCTGAAACGCTCCGTCCGCACCCCGGATGGAACCGTCATGAACGCCGGCGGCGAACGCCTCGACGTCGGACACGGTCTGCTCGATCTCGCCCGAGATCGTTTTCGTGGGCGCAAGCTGGGCGTTCCGAAGCCAATAGTGGCCCACCATCCGCCGCTCATCGGGATTGGCGATGCCGCCCTTTTCCAGCTCGGCCATGGCAATGAACGCCTTCTGCATCGGGCGCTCCATCGTGCCGAGAAAGCTGTCCGGAAAGTTGACCCGCGACAGGTCGAGCGCGAGGCCGAGCGAGGGGAACTCGGTGTAGTGCCGCTGAAAGCGGGACCAGAGGGCGGACTTCGAAGTCATGTTGCGGCGAAGGCTAGCGGGCAGGGCTGGCGCGCAAAGCGGTAAGTTGAAACCCGCTCGGGAAACCCAAGGAGTTGGAAACGGAAGGGACACGACCTCAGGTAGGCCGAAACGCCGACAGCCAACCCCAGTCCACTCCGGGCCATGCCGATGAACCCAAAGAGCCGCCAGTGGGAAAGGATGGCGGCCGAGCACACCACGACGGCGATCTTCAGGCCGAGGGCCGCCAGGTCGCAGCGGTCGTCGAGCTAGACGTTGTGTTCGGCCGTGGCGACGAGTTTCTCCGCCTCGACCTTGATCGCCTCTTTGTCCGAACCATAGCGGTCGGCTTCGGTCTTCGCGTTGGAGATCGCCTCTCTTAGCGTGGCGGTCTCCGCGGGGACGGCAGGAGACTCATGAGACGGGCATAGGTCTGGGCGTATTCCCCGTTGCTGTCGATGACCGCGAGGCCAACTTCCAACGGCGCGATGGTGAGGGCGATTTTCTCGGAAAACGGGTCATTTGCGTCGGCCACCTCCGGTGTTTCAGACCGCCTTGCGACTCGTTCGCCCGCCCGCTCAAAATCAAGTTGCGAGAAAGGTCGGGCTCCGGTGAAGGAAGTCGGCGACGCCCAGCCCAAAGCCCAGCCGCTCTCGAACTCAGACGGCGCCGCGGCGAACCGCGACATAGCTCTTGGTGAACCCCAGGAATCGTTCCCGGAGAATCTCACAGTCCGGGAAGAGTTCCTGCATCTCGCGGTAAGTCAGCAGCCGGACCTCATCGAGAAACCCGGTCACTTCCTTCGGGCTCGGCTTGGTCATCAGACCCCACACCGTGAAGTAACGGAGCAGGCGGGCCTGCACTGACCTGGGTAGGAAGTGAATGAACGGCGTCAGCAGGTGCGGTTCGATGAAGAATTCCCGGGCCGGGGTTTGGATCCAGAGAGCCCGGCCCACGCGGCGGGCCTCGGCCGCGAACGCCTGCTGCCGGGCGTAGGTGCCGACGTGTTCGATCACGCTGTTCGAGAAAACGATGTCAAAGCTCCGGTCCGGAAACTCCAGCTTGCACCCATCCCCGACCACGAACCGAAACTGCCCGGCATACTGCTCCGCCAGACCCGGAACCACGTGCGGATTGAACAGCGTAAGCTGGTGAGGTTTGGGAAAACTCTGCCAGAACCAGGGATAGCCTCCGACATCCAGGATGACCGACTGCTGGTTCGGGGAAAGCACCTCGGTAAACCACTTTAGCCTGCGGGCACGGAATGGTGCCGAGACGCGGCTGTAAATCTTGTGAATCGAAAACATTGAGCGGGTTACGGGCGGAGTGCCTTCAAGCGCGGGAGGGAAACGCTCCCGGTAGCCGATGGGCGCGGCAGGGTGGTAGCGCAATGAAGGAAAAAGGGAGACATCCGACCCACAAAAGGACAACGCACGGGCGAGACTCACACAAGCCCGAAATGGCTCCCACGGGTTGATGGTGCAGGGCGGATTCATCTGGAATTGAGCAGGCGGAGGGATCGGCCGGATTTCCGGTCGATGGCGGCGCCCGAGGTTCGTCGGCGTGCCGGGCGGGCTTGC
>JAYUSF010000115.1:0-2168 GCA_043755815.1 Verrucomicrobiota bacterium | reverse complement strand
CGGCGAACTGTTGGGTTCGACTTACACATGGGCGGCGGAGTCGCGACGTGAGCTGGACGGCGTCCGGCAAGGATACGCGCCGTTGTTTCGCGGCACGTTCACCCACACAGGTGGGACCGAGGGTGAGTTCCATCTGCGGCCCAAGGAGGATGAACTGCTGACGCTCGGAGTCCTGGGTGCTCCGCATTCGGTCCGCGGGCTGATCACCGAACCACGCCTGCTGGACTGTGCCGTCGAGGTGAGCGGCATTCCTGACGTGGAACTCCGTCTGGAACACCGTGAAATGTATGCCCCCACTCAACTGGATGTGGAGGACATCCGGGCGGCCGGTGACTCAAACTGCTACGTCGGTTACTGCCTTGACCACTCTGGTGATTCCGCCGCAGCTCCTCCCGCATTGGCCCTGGTCACCGCGCTCGTGTTGGCTGACACGCTGCTGGTCCGCGAATTCTACCTGAAACGCGCCGACTCCTGACGAACCTTATTCGACCCGCGCCCGATAAAAGCGCTCGGTGGTCGCTTCGACAGTGGCGGTGTCGAGCTGAAACAGCCCGGTTGCGTTGGGTAGATTGGTTGTGACCGGCGTCCAAGTCTTCAGGTCGGTGCTGACTTCGACCACATTGGTTCGTTCCGGGCCGGCGGAAACCGTCAGTCGCAACAGCTGGCTCTCCGGCTTCGCGGTCAGCCGTGCATAGCCAGACTGGTTCTTCCAATGCCGCAGCAGACCGCGCAGTGCTTCCGGACTGTTGGTTGGCGGCGTCTTCCCCGTTTGATCCTTGGTGTTCACGCCGTGGCAACTGCCGCAGGTGCGCATCTCGCCGGGCTGGAACGTCACCCAGTAGCGCTCCCGCACAACCGGGGTGCCATCCGGCGCGGTCAGTTGCCAGGACATGGCGCGACGCGCGGGCACGAACGACGCAAACGAGCCGTCCGCCGCCAGCGGCACGCTTGATTCCGGACCCGCCGCGTTGGGTGGATTGTCCACCGCCGGATCGTGCATTCGCTGCGCCAGCACACGGCGTCCGGCCCGCGGGGTGTCGGTGTCCTTCCGCATGCCGATGCCGCGGATGAGATCGCCCTGGTAAAGCTGCAGGTGGGCGACGTCGTAGACCTTCCCGGCTTTGCCGATGGACTGCGTGCCGCCGGGCACGCGCAGGTTGAAGGGTTGCTGAAAGTCGCCGGCATCGCGCGTGGTGGCGTTGCGGCCGATGATCAGGGCGAGGTTCCGCTCGCGGAGGTAACGTTCCAGCGCCGACAGTTCCACTCCCTCTTCCGAAAAGATCTGACGTTCAGGAGCATCCACCTTGGCCACTGGCCGGCCTGGTCGCCCGCGGGAGACGACCTCCACCGGGTCGAGTTCCCAGAGCGGGCCGTTGTAGGTGACGAGTTCATCGGGCGACCACCAGGTGACGTTGTTCGAGATGCCCGGTGTCAACGGCACGTCGGCCTGCCAATGGGATCCCGACTGCCTTAGCAGCGTAAGCCGGAAATCGTAGCGTGAACGCGGGGCGGTGCTGGTGCCCTCGTTCCGGTCGCTGCGGGTCGAGGCCGTGTGGACGGCCGCCAAGCGGCCATCGCTCAACGGTAGCGGATTCCGGTAAAGAACGCTGTGAGTCGGGGCCGGCGTGTCGGTGAACGACGACGTGTCGCGATGGGTGAGGTAGTCCAGCCGGCAGTAGCCGGCATTGGTCTTGGCGTGGGCGTTCAAAGCCACGACCTGGCCCGCCGAGTGGGTCCCGAATTCCGGCGCATCGATGCCGAAATAACGGCCGGGGACCGTCGGCGGCTCGCGAAGCTGGATGAAATTGTTGAAGACGTTCGTGTTGAACTTGTTTCCGAAGTAGTAGAGCTCGCCGACGTTGGGGTCGTCGTTGAACGACGCGCTCCGGTAACTTCCGCCGAGCTCGTGCCGGCCCAGATGGTTCAGGGTTTCCTCGTCGGTCCCGTCCTCGTTGATCATCCACGGAAAGAAGTCGTTGAAGTTGAAGGCGTTGACGTTTCCCGAGCCTTGCCGCGTTTCCGGGAAGACTTCCGCGCGGTTCTGAAACTGCGGCAGCGCCCCGGCTGACTCATTGGGATAGTTGAAAGGGGATTGCTCAATAGGTATTGATTAGGTCTTTTTGAGCAGATACAGGAGGATGCTGGCGGCGAGGTTGGCCAGCTTTTTG
>JAYUSF010000114.1:0-21175 GCA_043755815.1 Verrucomicrobiota bacterium | reverse complement strand
CCGTTCTTCACCACCGCTGCACTGCCACAATGCTGACACTTCATGCCCCAAGCCTGCCAAGCCCACCGCACTTATCAATACCTATTGAGCAATCCCCGGCCCCTCAATGTCCCTGCAGGCGGCAGATTCTAGCATCAAGACCAACGAGTGGTATCACGTCGCGTTCACCCGGAAGGGAAACACTTGGAGTGTTTATCGCGATGGAGAGCTGCGTGGCGCACAAGAGCTTCCTGGAGTTGAATCCCCAAGGTTCACGAGCGGGATAGTGTTCGGTTCGGTGAATGGCAACGTTCTGAATGGCTGGATTGACGAATTGCGAATCACCAAAGGCATCGCCCGCTACGTCAATTCCAGCAACGCCGTGCCGGCCGGCCCCTTTCAGAAGGACCAGCATACCAGCCTGCTGCTGCATTTCGACGGGCCAGGTGGAAGTCCCGACATCCGCGACGAATCGCTTTCGAAGACAATAATCCTGACAAACATGCCAGGCGATGACGGCACACACCTCAAAGTGAGCGGGGGGATGATGGACGGCGTTGCAGCCTCCTTCGAGGGATTCTGCCACGGCCCAGTGAAGCCATACCTGTTTCTGACGAACGCCGATCTCCCGCCGGGCCTTCAGAACGGCGGAAAAGAGTCATCCCTCTCGGTCGCTGTTTGGATCAAACTGCCAGACCTAGGCAAAGTTAACAGCACAGACGCAGTGTTGGCGATGCGCGATGGATTCGGCTTGGCGGTGGGCAATCCAAGCAATTCGAGTAATGAATGCACGCCGAAGCCCGGTGCGGTTACCGTAACTGCGTATTTCAAGGGGTTCAGCGCTGGCTCGTTTCACGAAGTGAAATCAGCCGCCGGCGCAATACGCTCGGACACCTGGCACCACCTAGTGGCCGTGTGTGATTCCGACCAGAACAACATCCGGCTCTACGTGGACGGCGTGCAGCATGGATCTGGTGTGCAACATGACGATGGCGTGGACCTGCAAAATGACCTGTTCGTAGGCACCAATGGTGGTCTACCTGGAGGAGCCGACCATCTGTTCGGCAGTATTTCGGACTTGGCGATATGGAACCGCGTGTTGTCCGACGCTGAAATCCGCGCCTTGGCGACCGGTCTGCCTGTGCAAGATGCCGGCATCGTCTCCTACTGGCCGATGGACGAGGAGACCGGGCAGCGTCGGGACGCCATCGGGTCAAATGACCTCACCCCCGCCAACGGCGTCACCGTGACCGGCGGCCGCGTGGGCGACGCAGTGCAACTGGCGAAAGCGGGCCAGCAGTATCTGTCCATCAGCAACGCAGATCAGACTGGCCTCAACATCACCAACGGGCTGACCGCGATGGCTTGGGTCCGTCCGAACGACACCTCTGCATCTACGTTCTTGGAAAAATTCGACACGGTGGGCGGATACAGTTTGGGTTCCGGAGCGGTTCCGACCGATTACTTCATTGAGATCTCTGGAGAGGCGACCCGTGGGTTGGAACTCAAAACCCCGGGGAAATGGCAACACATCACGGGAGTCTTTGACGGCACCACGCGCAGCATATGGGTTGATGGGGCTTTGGAGCGACGCACCAATCAGGAGCGGAGCCGGCTCACTGCTGCCACGAACGAGTTTCATTTGGGTCGCTACTATTCCGAGAGCAACCGTTACTGGGATGGCCTGCTCGACGAGGTCATCGTCGCCAAGCGCGCCCTCCGCGAAGAGGAAATCAAGGCGCTCTACATCCGCGGGTTGAACAAAATGGCCGCCATTGATGTGCCCATCCCGCCTGCGATCACGACCCAGCCGCGCGGGCAGACGAACCATGAGGGTAACAATCTCATCCTGGGTGTAGGAGTCACCGGCTCGCCGCTCAACTACCAGTGGCAATTCAACGGCACCAACCTCGCCGGGCAGACCAACGCACTGCTCTTTCTTCCGCGGCCCACCCCGAGCGACTCGGGCCGCTATACCGTTGTCGTCACAAACCAACTTGGCTCGGTCACCAGCGCAGAGGCAAACGTCATGGTGAAACCGTTGCCAGCAAACCGGACGGTGGTCGGATGGGGTAAGAACGACTCCGGGCAAACAGACGTTCCCACTGCGGCTCAAACCGGAGTGGTGGCGATTGCAGCGCGCGCGGGTCATTCCGTGGCCCTAAAGGCCGACGGGACGGTGGTGGCGTGGGGAAGCAACGCTTTTGGCCAGAGGAATGTGCCCCCGGGCTTGAACGGAGTGGTGGCGATTGCAGCGGGGAATACTCACATCGTCGCGCTGAAGGGTGACGGCAGCGTGATCGCGTGGGGCTCCAACGGCGAAGGCCAAACCAATGTCCCGCCAGCGGCGCAGAGTAGGGTGGTGGCCGTTACCGCAGGCGGCCGTCACGCATTGGCCCTCAAAAACGATGGAACGGTGGTGGCCTGGGGAAAGAACGATTTTGGCCAGACGACTGTTCCGGCCGGATTGAAGGGGGTGGTGGCCATTGCCGCAGGATCATCACATAGCATGGCCCTGAAAAAAGACGGCACGGTGGTCACATGGGGACTGAACAACCATCTCCAGACAAATGGGCCTACTAGTTTGGTCGACGCGGTGGCAATTGCCGCAGTGGACGATCAATCGCTGGCGTTGAAAAGCGATGGCACCGTGGAGGCGTGGGGAAAGGAGTTTTTCGATACTACATTTAGGCCGGTTTCGGGACTCGAAGGTTTGACCAACGCAGTGGCGGTAGCTGCAGGTGTTCAGCACAGGCTGGCGTTGCGGAGTGACGGCGAAGTTGCCGCCGGGGGCCATAATGATTTCGGCCAACTCAATATCCCGGTAGGCCTAAGCGGTGCCCTGGCTGTGGCGGCGGGTGGGCACCACAGCCTGGCACTGATGTCCGGTCCGCCGGCAATCCGCACGCGACTGGAGAGCCTCGTCGTGATCAGTGGTGCGAGCCCCTCGTTCACCGTGGACGCCTTCGGGCCGGGACCGTTGAGCTACCAGTGGCGGCTGAATGGCACCGACATTCCCGGCGCGACCTCGCGCGCCCTATCCATTGCGAACGCAACGGCCGTGAATGCGGGCCGCTACGATGTGGTGGTGAGCAACGCCGAAGGCAACGTGACCAGCCAGGCCGCGCGCCTGACAGTCTTTGATGCTGCACCCAAGGAGTGGGTTGGCACGGTTGGCGGAGGTGACGGACAGTCTTGGGGTGATCCGAACAACTGGAGTGGCGGCTCACGTCCCGGCGACACCGATGACATCCTGATTCCTGCCGGCAGTGAAACGATCATTGGTCCCGGAGGTAACCTGACGGTGAAAAACCTGCTCTGTCTCCGGTCGCTGGCCTTTACCGGCAGCCTGACGGTGAAAGGCGGGGTGGATATCCTGGGCGGGCTCCTCCTCGGCCCCGGAAGTTCCATCACGGCTGCCGGAACGAACGCCTGGCTCACCGCAGAAGGAACTGCGACCGCAGACGGTGTCACGATGACAGCAGAAGATGGTGGGGCAATCCGCCTGCTTGGCCTGGAGAGTTATCAGGTCGCGCAGGCAGGGGTGCCTGCGCTTGAGGCCAAAGGGGATGGCAGTGTTTTGGATCTGCCTCGGCTGCGGCAAATCAAGGGCCCCGGAAGCGACAACAAGTATTTGACGATCCGGGCAGGAGGCGGAGGTCGAATCAATCTAGAGGGTGTGACCAACATCATCGGATCGTTCAACAGTGAGACTGGGTTTCCGCGCGGGACGTGGCTGTCGGCGACGGGTGGGGGCAGTCGGATTGACCTCGCCCGCCTCGAACAGTTTCTCGACTCCGAACGTGCCGGGGCATCCAGCCTGACGGTGAGCGACGGCGGGGTGATCTTTGTGCCGGCGCTGAGGGAGGCGGTCGGGCTGTCTCTGATCGTGGGTCCAGGTCGGCGATTGGAGCTGCCGGAACTGCGGAGCTATCGCTCTGGCTACTGGAATGCGCCGACGCTGAGTGCGAGCGGGGCCATGGCGGTGCTCGCACTGCCGAAGTTGGGGCGGATCGAGGGTCCGCAGAAATCAGAGCCTGATATTCAAGGACCACAATACCTGCAGATCACCGCTGCGGGCGGCGGCAAGATCAATCTAGGGGGTGTGACCAACATCATAGGGTCGTTTAGCTGGGCTGGGATTCTGCACGGGACATTGCTGTCGGCGACGGGGGAGGACAGTCGGATTGACCTCGCCCGCCTCGAACAGTTTCTCGACTCCGAACGTGCCGGGGCATCCCGCATGACGGTGAGCGACGGCGGGATGATTTCGGCGCCTTCGTTGAGGACGGCGGTCGGGCTGTCGCTGATCGTGGATCCAGGTCAGCGATTGGAGTTGCCGGAACTGCGGAGCTATCGCTCTGGCGTCTGGAATGCGCCGACACTGAGTGCGAGTGGGGCCATGGCGGTGCTCGACCTGCCGAAGTTGGCGAAGATCGAGGGACCGCAGAAATCAGAGCCTGCAGAGCGTGATATTCAAGGACCACAATACCTGCGGATCACCGCTGCGGGCGGCGGCAAGATCAACCTGAGCGGTGTGACCAACATCGTCGGGTCATCCAACATCAGCGGGACGGCCCTGCGCGGGACGCATGCCAGCGCAGATGGACAGGACAGCCTCATTGTCCTAACGAATCTGCTGTCGTTCTCGGATGCTCCTAGTGTCGGGAACTCGAAGCTCGTCCAAACCAATGGAGGACGCATACTGCTCAACTTGGTAACCTATGTTGGTCCCGTTCCACCGATCCTTGCACCGGCTCTGATTGCACAACCACAGGGCAGGGACGCCTTGGTTGGCTCGGAGGTGCGTTTCACAGTGGAGGCAGATGGCAGTCCGCTGCTTACCTACCAGTGGAAACGCAACCAGGTGGACATTGTGGGCGCGACCAGCCCGGTGTTCGTCCTACCCAACGTCACGACCCATCACGCCGGCAGCTACAGTGTCGCCATCACCAACCAGTATGGCAGCGCAAGCAGTGCCCAAGCTGTGCTGCGCGTGGCCAAGCCGCTGGCCGTGCTGAGTCTAGGGCGAGGTTCAGTCTTGGTGGAACCGTCGCCAACAAACTACACGCTTGGCAGCGTCTTCACGCTCACGGCCACAAACCAACGCCACTACCGGTTCGACGGCTGGTCTGATGGCACTAACACGTCCGCTCGAACAGTCGCCATAAACGTCACCAACAACACCTACACCGCCAAGTTCGTTCCATCCGTTGCCCTGGAAACCAATCTCGTCCGGGTGTGGGAACATAGCTTCGGTGGCAACAACAACGAGCAGCTCACCGCCGCCAGCCTGACTCACGATGGCAGCATCCTCCTGGGCGGCGATTCCGACTCGCCTCCGTTGGCAGACGGAATCCCCGGGGCCAAGGAAGCACCGGTTTTCGGCAGCAACGATTACTGGATCGTGAAGCTTTCGGCCGACGGCCTGCTGCAATGGCAGAAATCCTACGGCGGTCCCGATGTGGACTCCCTCCAGGACATTGTCGTCACCCATGAGGGCGGCTTCCTGCTCGCCGGACATTCTAGCTCTGGGATTGGGGGCACGAAAACAACTCCGAATCGTGGCGAAGCCGACGGTTGGTTGGTGCGTATTGACGACTTCGGGCGGGAGATATGGCAAACAAGGGCGGGAGGGACGGGGAACGACGAACTGATAACCATGGTCCAGGCGGAAAACGGTGGATTCGTGGGCGGAGGAAGCGCGGCCCCGCCAGGGGCAAATGGCATCGGATCGGATCTGTGGCTTTTCAGTATTGGCATTGATGGCAGCGGGGAAACACGGTGGAACCTGAGCAGCAATCCGGGATATGAAAACATAGCAAAAGTGTTACGGACTCCCGAAGGCTACTTGGCAATTGGAGCCGCGCAGATATCCGGCTCGTGGAACAAGTGGGCCGGGCAGTTTGACAGTCGGGGTGGTTCGATTTGGTCATGGAGCGACAATAAAGGCGGCGCGATAATCCTAAATGACGCGAGCATTCGCTCAGATGGGTTGTGCGTGATCGGTGGCTACACCGAAGTGGATAACCGAGATTGGTGGCTGGGACGTATTACCGACAAACATGAAATTGCCGGTAACTTTCAGGAGGGTGGCGCTGCAGACGGTGACGACCGTATGCATTCGTTAGCATGGCTTGCGGATGGAACTTTGCTTGCGGGCGGTGACTTGATCAAAACCTCAGGTGGCAGTGACTGCTGGCTACTCAAGTTTCGAGACCAGGACGGATCGTTGGTGAAGGTTTGGGACTATGCTTGGGGAGGCGATGGGGAGGAAACCATTTCCGTGGTGCTCGAAACTCCTGACGGCGGATATGTGCTCGCGGGGACTTCGTCATCGCCTGGTGTCACCGGCCCAGTCGAACTGTGGGCTCGGCCTGGAGACGCTTCGTTGCCTGGAGCCGGAGTTGCCCCTTTTGGAACGAAGCAGAGCACCAGCCACGGCGGCACCGACTGGTGGGTGCTGAAGATCGCGGAAGTTCACCAGCCCGTCGGCACCCCCATGATCTTCGTCAACGGCCTCTATTCACTCTCCAACCGCCACGAGTTCCTGACCACGAACGAGGTGGAAGTCGCGATGACGAGTTCACCTTCTCTTGGCGCAACGGAGATCTACTACACACTCGGTGACGGTCGGGCTCCCACCACGAGTTCAGTCAGATACACCAACAGCTTTCGCGTCAGACCGCAGACGATTGTCCGGGCCGCCGCTTACCCTCCCGACAGGCCGCGCATCTTGTCAGATCCCGTGCAGATCAATTCTGTGCGCAGCTACACGCTCACCGCTACCAACCTGGGTGGCGGGCCGGTAGAACTAAGCATCCAGGCGACCGCTTATCCCAGCAATCAGGTGGTGGGACTGGCGGCACCAGCGGTGCCAGGCTGGACTTTCTTACGATGGGTGGGCGATGCGGCCGGCACCAACGACACTTTGGCGTTGGTGATGGACACGAACAAGTTCGTGCAGGCTCTTTACGGAACTTCCCTAAATGCCTCCGCTAGTGGCGGCCCAGACGACGGCGAGGTCGAATTGGAGCCGCCGGGCCCTGTGTTTCCATACGGAACGGTGGTAAGGCTGTCGCCGATTCCGCAACCTTCCCGCTACTTCGACACTTGGGCACGGCGTCCGGGAGACGCGTCGGGATTTGCCCCCCTCAGTTATGTTGTTCGTGAGCCTGAGCCGGTCTTTCGGGCTGATTTCGGTGAGCTTTTGCCAGGCGAACACTCGCTGACCGTCCGCGTTCAAGGCGCAGGAAGCGTTACCCGCGATCCGCAATCTGGGTATTTCGGAAATGGAGCAGAGGTTACCCTTACAAGTCTTCCCGACACCTCGCACTGGACCTTTGCCGGTTGGAGCGGCGATGCCACCGGCACAAACAACCCGCTGCCGGTAAAGATGGACGCCAGCAAGGTGATCACCGCGCATTTCCGCCGCACCGACGAACTGGCAGCACCGCGGATCGCCGCGGAGCCAACGAATCAAAGCAGGAAGGTCGGACAAAGCGTCGAATTCAGCGTCATCGCCTCCGGCACACCTGCTCCGAGCTATCAGTGGTGGTATGATGGGGCACCAGTGGAGGGAGCCACCGGGGCCACGCTTCAACTGGCCGACCTCGAACCCCGCGACGCCGGCGACTACCATGTGGACGTCGCCAACGCAGCGGGCAGCGTGACCAGTCGTAACGCGCGCTTAACCGTCACGACCAACCAGTTACCGGTCGCCAGAATGGAGGCACCCGAATCGCCCGTCACGCTGCCTGCCAGCATTGTCTTGGAGGCGGTTGCCACCGATGCGGACGGTGAGGTCAACCGGGTGGACTTCTTTGCCAACGGAAGCACGATTGGGTCCTCCACGAAACGCCTTACGGGAGACCGTTTCCAGTTCACCTCGAACCCCACAAGCCCCGGACCGATGCAGATCACGGCGCAGGCCACGGATAACGACGGAGCTAAAGGGGCAGTTTCACCACCGAAGGGAGTCACCCTGATTTCCATTGATCCCAGACCGAGCTTCCGTCTGGAGATTTTGACGCCGGAGGTTTCGGAGGCGGTGCCTGGGGCGACAATCACCAACAAGATTCGGAAGACTGGAACTGGTCCGGGTGTTGTGCGGTTTCGGTTGACCAATGAAGGAGTTGAAGGTGCCCGGGCGGAGCCGGTGCGTGGAAGAATCGGCGACTACCTCGAGCCTGACGACATCAACAGCAGGGTTACCTTCTTGGCCATAGATTCCGTCAAAGAATTCACCATCACACTGGTGAACGACCGGCTGGAGGAACCGAGTGAACGCTTCAGAGTTGTGCTTGAGCCGTTGGATGACTCGGTGGTGATTGAACCACGGCTCAACAACAACGACACGATCATCAGCCTGCTAGATGACGACGCCGGTGCGTTTTCCCAATCCACCCCCAACCATGTGCGGAACCCCATCGAGCTGCCCGGGCGAGGCGGCGTGACGGTAAACATCTTCGGCACCAACGAGAGCCAGGCTCCTGTAAACGCAGGTTGGCGGTTCCCCTGGGAAACGTCCTGGCGAAGCAACAGGGCCACTGTTGGCAACTTGCCCAAGGGTGAATATCCGATCGCTTGGCGGCCGGCTGCAGGCCAGTCCCAACCCCTTGACCAGGTCGTCTTGATTCAGGCAAACAAGACTAACAGCAAGTCGTTCAGCTACCGCGCCGGCATCACCAATCTCGGCCGACTTCAAGTGACAACCACACCGCGCTCGGGGACTGGCTGGCACTTTGCCGGCGAAGGCGGCTCCCAGGGCAGAACCAGCGGAACCGTTGAGCACGTTCCCCCGGGAGTCCATCTCGTTCACTTTGCAGATCTCGACGGCTACGCGACACCAGCCCCGATAGCAGTCACGGTTCCGTTGGTTGGCGAGGGCAAGGCGGAAGGCCGCTATGAGCCAGTAAAGCCAGTTACCGCCTTCGAATCCTTTCCCGCACCGGTCGGGGGAATTGAAGTCATCACCAACAACCTCACGGCCCGTGGACACGCCTTCAACGGACAGGTCTGGACTGGGTTCGGATGGGGCAGCGGGTTCGCCGTGGGTGGACGGGTCATTCTCACAGCGGCCCACCTGATTTACCGCTCTGACGGCGGAACCCTACGAGAGACGCCTTACCTCTATTGGTTTCCGCAGCGAGACCGGGACACCTTGGCGGCCCAACCGCTCCGGGCGGCCGGCTGGTTCGTTCACACTAACTACACGAAGTTCATCGGCCAAACAGCGCGTTTCCAATGGGATTTTGCGGCCATCTATTTCGATGAAGATGTGGTGCCGCACGGCTGGGGAGGTTTCTTGGTTTCCACACCTGAAGGTCAATACCAGCTTGCCACCCCGTCAGGCGCGGTGGAATTGACGGGATACCCGATGGGAGGAAGCCGTTTTGGCCTCAACATACATAATCACCGGATGCATAGGATCGAGCGGTTGCTGAGTGGGACGTCCGTTTTCGACGGACCTGGCAGCTTCGAACTCGCCCGGACACTGAAGCTTCGCAGCATCCCAGGCAACAGTGGCGGCCCGGTGTATGTGCAACCGCAGGGTGCATTCCTGCCCGCAGGAATTTACCTAGGTGAGGACGACGATGAATTTTCCCTGGTCCGAACGATCGATCGGGATGTGGTCGAGCAGATCATGTTGGCTGCCACGGCGGCGGCGGCTGGCAAGGAACACTGCTTCGGAGGTTGCCCTCCCGTGCAAATCTCAAATGGCCAAGCCGACGAAATGACCCTGTCCATCGTGATCGCCCCGGCCGGGATTTTTCCCGAGGATGCGGCTGTAACAGTCAGGACGGCCTCGGACAGTGCGAGGGTCACGCATCAGCAGTTTGATGCTTACCTCGCGGTGCGCATCCAGCACACCATCGAGTTTCCAACGATCCCAGGATACATCACGCCGGCATCGTTGGTCTTCACGCCGTCCCCGGCAGCCACCGGCATGACCACGAACGTGATCTACATGCGCGCTCCTTCTCTGCGATTGACAGCAAGCGTGAATCCAATGCGGGTGGAAATCTCCGGCGTCACGAACCGCACGGTGGTGCTGCAACGGACGGATCACCTCGGCGGCGTTTGGCTGGATTATCAGGATGTGACCGTGGGCGGATCGGGACACGCCACCGTTGAGGTGCCACAGGGCGAGACGATGACGTTCTTCCGGGCCATCCTGCCATGAAAACAAATAGCCGACATGGCATGGCGTGCACCGCCGCGTTGATCGCCTGGTTGACATTCCCGCATCACGGGCTGGCGGAGCTGTTCAAAGTCATCGGATTGAGCCCCAACACCCCGCAAAGTGGTGCTAGCGAGACCAATGCAGTCTGGGTTCGGCAGTCACTAGGGGGTGGGATCGCAATTATCAGCCGAGCCCTTTCAACAAATGATGTGTGGGCTGACACGGATCCGGGAAAAGCAGTGAGCCTTGTGACCACCCCTGACATGGAAGGCACCGAGGCCCACATCACGGCAAGCTTGGCCAACGTCACTGTTGATAGTCGTGTCCTGCGAAATGGTCGCCTCTGGCTTGGGCGTGTTGATGAGGCCAACTCATGGCGGTTCTTCGTGGAGCGGGGCAGACTGCTCTGGACCAAGAAGGGGGAAGAGCGGGACCTCCGGGAAGTCAGAGGCTTCCTTTCCCAACTGCGGACGCCCCATAGTGTGGCCGCGTCGATCAACACCGAATACGCGGTGGAAGTTGACGAGGACCAGACCACATTCACCCTGCTGGAAGGCTCCATCAATCTGACGTTTCCGAGCAACTCCGTCTTCGTCACCAACTTTGTTAACGCGATCACCAATGAACCTCTGGTCATTCGGGTCAGTTCCGACCGAATCGTTCGAGCAACGAATCAGCCGGTCCAGTGGTGGTTGTATTATCCGGCAGTGCTGGTGTCGGAAGATCTACCCGTCGTCCTCAGGGAAAGTCCGGACTACTCGCGTTCGATTGCCGCCTACGAAGTGGGTGATATCCGTCAAGCATTGGCGGCTTTGAACCCCACGCCTGACCTGTCCATTCCTGGGGCGCGGGAATACATGGCGGCGTTACGAGTTACTGAAGGTGAAACTGGCATGGCCGAGGCCTTGCTGGCAGGTGGAACGGTTGATGAACGGCTCGCAGGCGCGGTGCGGACCTTGGTGGCTGCAGTGACCCACCGACCTTGGTCACCGGTGGACGCGGCATCGGCTTCCGAGCACCTGGCCCGTTCCTGGTGGTATCAGTCCCAATGGAGATTGGACCTAGCTCTCCGCGAAGCACATTCGGCGATGAATCGGACTCCAGGTGGGCTGACTTGGGCACGAGTGGCACAGCTCGAGTTCGCCGTCGGAAATCTTCACTCAGCCGAACTCGCCACGGCGTCGGCCTTGCGGTTTGCAACCAACCTCGCATCTGCTTGGACTGTCCAAGGGTTTCTGGCCGCAGCAGCCAACCGACTGGAAGATGCTGAGGGACATTTTCAGCACGCCATCCAACTGGATTTCCAACATGCGGATGCCTGGTTTGGCAGGGGGCTGGTGCGTTACCGCCGCGGGCAGACTGCCGAAGCGCAGAATGATCTTCGCGTCGCTGCGCGACTCCAGCGAGACCGGGCACTTTTCCGGGCGTATCTCGGTCGGATGCTTCTGCAGGATGGGGTCTCCACAGCCGGCATCGAGGAACTGGACCTCGCAACGCAACTGGACCGGGACGACCCTACGGGATGGTGGTTTTCCGCCCTGGAAAACTACCGCACCAACCGCGTTAACCACGCAGTCGAACTGGTTGGCAAGGCGCTTGACCGAAACGACAACCGGGCGGTGCATCGTTCCCGTCGTCTGCTGGACATGGACCGCGCCGTGCGGCGCTCCGGGTTGGCCCGGGTATTTGAGCGCGCCGGCATGCCGGAACTGGCCATCCGCGAGGCCGCCAGCGCGGTAGCGGCCGATCCCGCAAGCCATTCTGCGCACCTTTTTCTGGCGGAAAGTTACGGCGCGCTACGAGACCCGACCCGGTTTGGGCATCGTTATGACACGCTCTGGCTGAATGAACTGCTCCTCGCAAACCTTTTCGCGCCAGTAGGCGCAGGACCCTTGAGCGCCGGAATCACTCAGGAAGAGTATGGACGGCTGTTCGACCAGGACGGATTTCGGCTGGCTTCCCAGTTCGAAGTTCGCAGTGATGCGCAGTTTCGCGGCGTGCTGTCGCAATCGGGCGTCTCCGGCAGTTCATCCTATGCGTTGGATTTGGACTGGCAGCATAATGATGCCCAATCCTACCGACAGGAGCTTGATCGCTGGGAAGGAGCAGTGCAGGTAAAGCATCAGTTTGGATTGCAGGACACCGGCATCCTATGGCTGTGGTTCCGCGATTTCGCCGCCGGTGATAATTTCCAGCGATACGACCCAGGAACTTCACCTCAGGACTCACTCTACCAAGAGTGGCAAAGGCCAACGGCAATCGGACTTTGGCGTCACGAATGGTCAGCGCAGAGCCAGACGCTGGCTTTGTTTGGTCGCCTCGAAAATGAGCAGCAGATCAGCGTCCTAAGCCTTACCAACCAAATTTGGCGCCTGAACAATGGCTCGTGGGTTCGACTGAACGAAAGTGGAGGACTCCAGTATGCCTCGGATTTTGAAACCTATGTTGGAGAAGCCGCTCAGCTCTTCGAACTGGGCGACCACTTCTTTACGGTGGGCATCCGTGGGCACGCGGGAGACTTATCGGCTTCAAGTAGCCAGGTGCTGGATCACGTCGGAACGAACATTGTTTCGTCAACGGAAGGGACGCTCGAACGGCTGAGCCTCTACGCCTACGACCGCTGGCGGATCGCTGACGACCTGACCGTCATTGGCGGAGTGGCGTATGACCAGATTGAAACCCCCGCCAACTTTCGCCGCGCGCCCGTCGCCAATGGTTCTCATGAAGAGGCGGGCGTGCTTCCAAAGGCTGGATTGCTTTGGCAACCGATCCGGCACGTTGGCATCCGTGGAGCCTACGCGCATTCATTGACCGGAATCAGTTACGACGAGAGCATCCGGCTCGAGCCGTCGCAGTTGGCGGGAATTTCCCAGACCTACCGCAGCTTGATGCCCGTCTCGGAGGTTGGTCCGGTCGAGGGACATCGCTTCTCCAGCTATGGAGTTGCGATAGATGTGACGATTTCCAAGCGTGCTTACGCCGGACTGCACTGGCTGGGTGCGAACTCCAGCGCGACACGCGATACCGGCTACCTGGAGCTTATCCCGATTGATCAGAATTCTCGGTATTCGTCATTCCAAGCCGAAGAGACATTGGATTACCGCGAACACACTGTTGGTGGCTGGGTGGGAGCCCTGTTGGGAGACGACGCGTTCGCTACGTTGACCTACGACTACGAGCTCGCCGAACTGGATCGGGGCGTGCCTCGCCTGGGACCGCGTAGCTTCAGCCATCGTGAATCCTCCTTGCATCGTCTAGGGTTGCACCTGGGAGCCAACTTCGCCTCCGGCTTGTTCTGGCGCATTGATTCGCAGTTTTTTTGGCAGGAGAGCCTGGGTGCCATCGCGTCGCGGCAGAGCGCTTCGGACAACTCGAACCAGACGGATCTGACCTTGGGCTGGCGCTTCCCGAATCAACGCGGTGAATTTGCCTGTGGCGTGCTCAACTTTTTCGGGAAGGACTACCGGCTTGACCCCTTGAACAGCGAACCGGAGCGTGCCAGGGAGCGCGTGGCTTTCGCTCGCCTGCGCTTCAAACTAGGTCCTTGTGCAACAACCCGCTAGCAGATGGAAAAACACCCGCCCCGGCAGACGCCGATGGTGGCGACCGTTGGTCATCGTGGCCTTGGCTCTGCTTGGGCCGGCAATCGGGGCCGCTTGGCGCTGGGCCATGATGCGACCGTTGCCGACCGAGCAGGCATGCCACTGGATTTCGCAGTTGGTTCAGGCAGCGGTTCCAAGCGACAGGAAAAGTGACCGCGTGGTCATCGTCAAAGTGGATGATGCCGCGTATCCTCCCCAGTCCGCCGGTCCGCGGCTGCCCTGCACCAACTATCTGCCGCTTTTGACCAATGCCTCCGGCGCACGGGCGGTGTTTTTCGACTTCGTCTTCGAAATCGCCGACCCCGGCGCGGGACAATTTGCCGAAGCGATCACCAACGTTTCGCTTGCGGGCAAGGTGTTTGCCGCGACCTACCGCAAGAGCGGCGGCAACCCACAAGTCAACGAATCTAGCATCGGCAAAGCCACCATCCCGCTTCGCGCGGATTTTTACGAAGCGCATTTCGAACGGTGTCGAGAGCTACCGGTGAAGTTGGATGGCAGTGAGCCTTCGGCGGCCCTGCGTTTGGCTTCATTGGTTGATCCCGATTTGCAGTCGCTAGCCGAAACAAACGAATGGCTCTGGCTGAACCTCGGTGCCAGCTCAAAACCATTCCACGCTTTCCCCTTAAGCGCATTCGCCAGCAACAACAGCTCAGCCCTCCTCGGCAAGATTGTCATCGTCGGAGACTTCTCGACCCTCAAAAGGGAGACAAGCGGTGGAGCGGATCAACGGTTGAACGCGTTGGGAAAGCCGATGTATGGAGCTGCACTCCATGGTCTCGCAATAGACAATCTTGTTGAGCGAACATATTGGCGAACCGTGCCTTGGTGGATGGATATGCTGCTCGCTGCCACTTGTGGAAGTGCTGTGATCTGGCTGTTTCGTGACGAGCGGCGAGTCCGGCGCAAGCGGGTGGCATGGGCGGCTTTGGGCGTCGTAAGTTGTGGCATTTTCCTGCCAGTGTTGACTACATGGATTTGGTCATGGCTGATCCCCGTTGGCCTCCTGACCACCGCGCTTCTTATTCCGAAGCTTCGACCACTGCTGCCGCCTGCACCGGAGGTATTTATCTCTTACAAGACCCAGAACATCATCGAAGGTAAGCACACCAGAGCAATGCTTCTTAAGCTGGTGCTGGAAGCCAAGGGTGTCGTCGTGTGGCTGGCACCGGCTAATCTGTATGATGAAGGCACTTGGAAGGAGCCAGCGCTCGAAGCCATCGAGTCTACAGATAACTTCATCCTTCTGCTTGATAAAGCGGTGATGGATGCGTTGCACAAAAACAAGGAACCGGTGCGTATTGAGGTTGATGCAGCGTGGGAACGAAAACTTCAGGAGGAGTTTCGATTCACAATTGCGCTAGTCAATCGCGACAAGGTTGCGCTGAAGGGTGAAACGTGTCCTGACGATTGGGACGCGAGGAAGTGGGATGTGTTTTGCACGATCGCAGCAGTGATTTTCGATGAAAACGAAGAACGCGACTTGAGCGCGACTGCTGATAAACTCATCTCGAAGTTTCGGCGTCACCCAGAATGGCAGCAAAAGCGTCGGCCTGTTCGTTAGGACATTGGCGAGTATTCGTAAGCGGAGTGCGTGGCCGTCCACTTCACGGCTGGCGGCGAGGAGTTCCTTGTCGTCGGGTTTGAGGTCATCTTTTCCACCTGCTCGTTTGGCACCGGCATGATGGAGCAGCGCGGCGCCGGCTTCTTCGGTGAGGTTGCCGAGGTCCACGCGGAGCACTGTGCCCCAAGGATTGGTCTCTGTTCGCTTGTGGTGATTGAGGTCGGCGAGCCAGACGCGCGTGGTCACGAGGCAAAGACCGTCATTTTCTCCACGCTCGGTTTTTGCGGCGAGTTGCTTCAAGAGGCTCTGCACGCCAGGCGCACGGAGATGGCTTTCATCTTCGCCGACTTTGCGGAGAAATCCACCTTGCGGGCCGGGCGGGTATTGGAGCGGCTCGATGCCGTCGAGGATGAGCAGGGTGCGTTCGCGGGCGACGGCGTCGGCGAGCAGGCGGCCTTTGTCCCACGGCGAGAGCGTCGGCTCGCACTGCACGCCGAACCATTCGAGGGCGTGGGCGAGGAAGGTGTCTTCGGAGGCCTGCCGGTCTTCCTTGGTGCCCTGGCTGTAGAAGCTCCACGCATAGACGCGCCGCGCGCCGAACCAGTCCTCGCGTTGGAGGCGCTGGAGCCAGTGTTGGACGAGCATGGTCTTGCCCACGCCGCCCCACGCGACGAGGGAAACGATGGCGGTGGAACCCCTCACCCCGGCCCTCTCCCCTCCGTCGGGCGAGGGAGCAGATGAAGAGGCATAGGCGAGGTCGGGGAGGGCGAGTTCCTGTTCGCGTCCGATGAGTTTTTCCTCGCGCAGTCCGGGGCCGCGCGCGAGCGGGAATTTGTCGAGGTAGAGGCGAACGTCATGCGCAGTCTCACCCCTCACCCCGGCCCTCTCCCCTCCGACGGGCGAGGGAGGAGACAACTCGGCGAGCGCGACGCGGCTGAGTGCTTCGGCGATGGCGGTGGCCAGTTGACGGAAGATGTGGTCTTGCGCTTCGGATTTGAGGTCAGCGATCGGATTGGAGGCGTTGGGCGCTTGGGTCGCGCGCAGCCAGTCGTGGGCTCGCCAGTCGCATTTTTCGCAGACGACGGGGAAGACGGTCAACGTGCCGGCGTGTTGGCGCTCGCGAAGAGCCGGGAACTCCGTTCCGAGGATGTAGTTCGGATCGGCCTCCGTCCGTGGATCCAGCGCCTCGGGTGTGAGCAACACCACCGCGACAGTTGCCTCCGCCATCGCCTGCTTGATGTCGCCGTCCCAGAAGGAACTGACGCGGATCTTGCCATCCTGCCAGACGTCGAGCAGGTGCTGCTGCTCGAAGACCTTGAGCGCCGTGAGCAGCTTCGCCTTCCACTGCGGACCGTGGCCGCGATGGCTGTAGCTGATGAAGATACGGGCTTGCGTGGTTTTCATCGGGGAGCGTTGGCAGATTGCCGGCAAGAGCCGAACAAACGCAAGGCGAGGCGGGAGGGCTTATCGACGGACGTTGGTGCTCGCCAAGCAGGACATCCAGGAACGCTGACCCACCGCACTCGGCCGACCGACGCGCGGCACGCAAGACATCTGCTTTCCACCTGCTTGAGGAAGCTCCCGGACGGTGGCTCAACTCGGCGATGAAGTGGGGGCAGTTTGACACTTCCTCGGTTGCGTGGTCTGGCGAAGCCGTAGGCCGACCTCGTTTGTGGTTGTCAACTCCTATGCCCGTGGTTCTCGCGTCATGCTATACTGACGGGATGCAAATCCTTCACTGGCTCTTAGCACATGGCCGCGATTCGCTCGAAGTCATCGGCATCGTCGCTGGCCTGTGCTTCACCGCGGTCTCATATCGCGACGACGCGAAGGCGCGGCAGGTCACCAACCTGCTCACGCTGACGGAACAGCACCGGGAGATCTGGAGCCGGCTCACCGAACGCGGCGAACTGGCCCGCGTGTTGGACGCGTCGGTGGACGTGAAGCTCGCCCCGCCGACCCTGGCCGAGGAGCACTTCGTCAACCACCTCATCCTGCATCTCTCCGCCAGCTACCGCGCCATCCGCACCGGCTTGCTCCTCCGCCCTGACAAGCTGCGGCGCGACATCCGCCAGTTCTTCTCGTTGCCGATCCCCAAGTCCGTGTGGCAACAACAACGCCCGCTGCTCGACGAGGACTTCGCCCGGTTCGTCGAGGACTGCCTCGATTGACCCGGAGAGACGCAAAACAGCCCGCTGCTCAGCGGGCCTTTTCGTGCTTCATCCTATTCCTTCCAGCCATTGCTTCAGCTTCCGCTCCACCTCGGCCCGCGGGGTGGCGAACCGTTCACGGCTCCGGCGCACCAGCCGTTCACGGCGGGCATGGCGCTGGTCCATTGGCGGAAGCGTGCGGAGGAGGAAAGGTTCGCGGGTGACGCCCGACTCCAACAGCCGGACCTGGGCGTGAAAGCGGTCGAGATCGGCGAACTGGCTCGCGGCCACCGCACCGCCGAACTCCTGCTCGAACACGGCCGCATCGGCATGGCCGACGCGGAACACGACCATTGTGCCCACGTTGCCGAACACGGAGTCCCGGACTTCATCCCCGAGCTGCGCCCCGTATTGGTGGGCGAGCGTCAGGCAGAGGCGGTATTTGCGGGCCTCGGCCAGCGCGGTGGCGAAGCTGTCGGTGGTGTAGTTGTGGAACTCGTCCACCAGCAGGTGGAAGTCGCGGCGCTCGGACTCGGGCTGGTCGGTCCGCGCCATTGCCGCCAACTGGAACTGGTTCACCAGGAGCGAGCCGAGCAGGTTCGCCGGTTCGGCCCCGAGCCGGCCCTTGCTGAGGTTGGCGATGAACACGCGGCCGGTGTCCATGAGGAACCGGAAGTCCACGCTGGCGCGGTTCTGACCGAGGATGTTGCGGATCGGCGGGTTCAACAGGAACTGGCCGACCTTGTTCTGAATCGGCGCGATGGCCTCGCGGAGGAAGCGCGGGTCGTAACCGGCGAACTCCTGCTCCCAGAACGCTCGGACCTGGGTGTCCTGGACCTGCCGGACGACCCACTCGCGGTAGCGTTCGTCCACCAGCATCCGGGTGACGCCGAGCAGGGAGACGTTCTGGCAGTCCAACAGCGCGAGCAGCGCGTTGAGCAGGATGTATTCGAGGCGCGGCCCCCACGAGTCGCGCCACAGGCTCTTGAGGGCGCTCACGATGCCGCTGGCGACCAGATGCCGGCGGTCGCGCGGCACCTGGGCGAGCAGGTTCAGCCCGATGGGGAACTCCAGGTCACCGGGGTTGAAGTAGACAAGGTCGTCCGCCCGATGCGGCGGGAACTGATCGAGGATTTCTTCGGCGAGGTCGCCGTGCGGATCGAGCAGCGCAAAGCCGCGTCCCGCGTGCAGATGCTGCAGCGCGAGGTTGCGGAGCAAGGTGGACTTGCCGGAGCCGGTCTGGCCGAGGATGTAGGTGTGACGGCGGGCATCCTCGGGCTGGAGCCCGACCAAGTCGTCTGCGGGCGACCACGGGGAGACCCGGTGGCCGAGATAAAGGGTGGGATCATTCATGACGCCGGAGCCAGCCACGACTCCGGCGTTCCGGTCGTGGTTCCCCGGTGAATTGGAACCGTCGGGAGCGGCTGCGTGCCGCAGGCACATGGGTGTGGGCGGCACGGGTAATCGGGGCTGGCTGCGAGGCCTGAGCCTCCATTGTAGCACGGCCGATCCGCAGCGCCGCCTGGCTACTCGGGGTAGAGCAGCGGGATGACCTGCCGCCGATGTCTCCGGTAGACTTTGAAATCGCTGTCGAGGGTGAACACGCGGGCGTCGTCGTGCAGCTCGGCCATCCGCACGAGACAGGCATCGGCCAACGACATCGGGACATCCTCGAAGCGGCGGAGCAACTGGCTCACCGCCTTCCATTCGGCGGCGAGGTTGAACGCCGGCACGACCAGCCCGCGGTCAACCAGGTCCAAGAGCCTGCGGGCTCCGCCGGCCGACTGGTTCAGGAGGAACAGGGCCTCGCTCAGCACGGCGTCGCAGGTCAGCAACGGGGCAGTCAGCTCGCGGAACCGCTCGGCCGCCCAATCATGGTCGGCATCGTCCCGCCGGAGAAAGGCCACCAGCGGCCCGGTGTCCGCGATCACCGTTTCCATGCGCCGTAGCCCTTCAGGTGGTGCGGATTGCGGGCGAGGTCAGGCGGCCCGCCCGCCACCGAACCGCACAGGTCGCTGGCCTGATCGAACAGGCTGGGTTTGCGAACCGGCGGCTTGCTCCCCAGTTCAGCTTCCAGCGTCGTCACGACGAACAGCTCCGGGGTCATTTTCAGGCGCTTGGCCGCGGAGCGGACCCGGCGGCTGAGTCCGGGCGGCAGTTCGATGCTGGTCGCGTTCACGGTCAAAAGCTAAGCCGGGCGCCGGGCTTCTTCCAAGCAGGTTTACGGGGTCACTCGGCGGGCGGGAGCCCGCGGGGCGCGCTTACCTCCGGGTCGGAGGAAGGCCTTTCATGAACCCGTCGTGGCATCGTTCTAGGTCGTAGCGGGTGTTGCTCCGCTCGTCGTCCGCCGCCGCGGCGGCGAAGTCGTGAGGTGTCGTGCAAAGCAGTCCCCCCAACGGGTTCGGGATGAGCGGCTAGCGGCGGCCGACTTCGCGCGGTTTGGTAAAGGACACACGGGTAGGAGTGGCCTGCACCCGATAGCCGGAGGAAATCGCGCGAAGTCGGGCGCAGCCCGAACCCGTTGGGGGAACCCGTCGTGGCCCGGTTGGGCCGCCCTTCGGTCGCGGTGACGACCGTCGGGGCTACAAACGATGTTTGTAGGGGTGGCGAAAAGGACAGCGGTGTCTGTCCCGGACAGGGAAAAGACCGGCCCGTCGATGACGGTTCCGGTCGTTGGCGATGATCAGCGGGCGTTCGCCTCGAACACCGCCTGGGCAAAGCCACACGGGGTTGCGGAACGGAGGTTGGCCCGGTCGGGCGACGGCGGCAGGTGATACATCCGGCTGCCTTCGGTCGGCGGCACTGGTCTGCGTTCCGGCATGACGAATCCGTTGCCCGTCCACAAGCAGGTCTTCTTCGTGTAGGCGTCGCCGTGTGGTGTCAAGTAGCCGCCATAGTCGCAGGGGTCGAAGGTGTGGTCGGGCCGTCGCCAATAGGTCGAGACCGTGCTCACGGGATTCTCGATCAGGTAAGGTGCGCAGGTCCATTCGGCGAGCCGCACCGCGGCATCGAAGCATTCGAGGGACTCGATCAGTTTGCCGAGGCCCTTGTCCTTGAACCAGCGCGCGCCGCTGACCGCGACATGCGTGCAGGGCGGAAAGGCGAAGAGCATCGCGACCGGGCCAAATGGCGGGAGCCACTCGCGGACATCGGCTCCGACCCGGATGAGGTTGCCGTCGCGGGTTTCCCCCGGTGGGTGCTGGAGATCGACGCAGTAGCAGGTGAATCCGGCCGCGGCCCAAGGGGCGACCATCGCGCCCGTGAAGTCAAAGAGGCTCACCACCACTCCCCGGCTCACCGTTTGGGCCGGCGTTCCGTCTGGATGACCGGCAGTTCGGCCTGGTCGAGTTGTTCGCGCACGAAGCGGCGCATCCGCTCGTCCTTGAGGAGTTCGCGGAACCAGTGGAGGAATAATTGCTGAAGTTGGCTTAGGTTCATGGGTTTGAAGGTGCCCCGGTAAAGGGGAATTAAGCTGATAAGGGCTCGGCACCGGGCGGTTCCGCCGGATGCCTGATCGGCCGGTGACGGTCCCGGTTTCCGGAGCTGCCCGGAGTTATCCCCAGTCCGCCTCCCTTCCTGAAAGGAAAGGCATCCAGTCTGCGTATTCTTCCTCTTTGTATTCTTATATAGAGTGAAGTCGCCCGGCTGACGGCTGGGTGTGGACAGGCCGACCTCTTGATGTCGGCCGGCCGAC
>JAYUSF010000113.1:0-21192 GCA_043755815.1 Verrucomicrobiota bacterium | reverse complement strand
CAGCACGCGCCCCACTGGCGCGGACGGCGCAGGGCCATTTGCGCCAGCCGCACGCGCACGATGGGAAACTCCTCGGCGCCGACCTGCGCCGGCGCGTGCTCCTCTGGGAACAGCGCGACCTGCTGCGGCGTGTCGTCGTCCTGGCCGAAAAGATCGACGGTCTTGCGCCAGGAGGATTCCTGCACGCCGTTGAGTTCGCCCAGGTAAAGAACGTGGCGTTGGACGATGCGCTGGTCGGGCAGCCGACGGTTTTCCACGACACTCCAATAGAGATGCTCTTTGCCATCCTTGCGACGTTTGGAACAACGCAGAAACATGCTGGCGCGGGATCCTACCGAAAAAATCCGGGAGGGGAACGGGGTGGGTCTGCACTACAGGCCCTTGGGCGCGGTGATTCAGTGAAAACAAAGGGATTTCAGCGCGTCCCAGCTCCGAAAATTGAGGTTTCCACCCTCCAGTCCGCCAAGTCGGACTAGGGCGCCGCCGGTGTCGTAGCGCTGGCTGATGACCTGGAACAGGAGCGAGGCCTGGGTCTGATCGAGGGCCAGGTAACCGACTTCGTCGAGGATGAGCAGTTTGGGCCGGGTGAAGTTCTTCATCTCCCGGTGGAGGCGGTTTTCGGCCAAAGCCAGGGCGAGCTTGCGGGCGAGTTCGACGGCACTGACGAAATAGACGCGGTGCCCCAGCTCGGCACAGGCGACGCCGAGGCCGATGGCGAGGTGGGTTTTGCCGACGCCGGGCGGACCGAGCAAAATGACGTTGCGGCCCTCGGCCAGATACCGGCCGGTGGCGAGTTCATCCAGGAGCTTGGGATCCAGCGAGGGCTGGGCCTTGAGGTCAAAGTCGGCCAGCCGTTTGAGCACCGGGAAGCGAGCGAACTGCAGGTTGAGGGCGACGGTGCGCTGGTGGCGCTCGGTCAGTTCGTCGTCCAGCAGCCGGCCCAGGAAGTGGCTTTAGTTCCACGGGCCGGCGGCGGCCTGCTGGGCGATCTGGTCGAGCCGATCGCGGGCGGTGGTGAGGCCGAGGCGGTCGAGCGCCGCCTGGGCCTTGGGCTCAAAGATCGTGGCGCTCACCCGGCGGCCTCCGCGTAGACGTTCAGGGGGCGTTGTTCGACCGGCTGGGTGAAGGTGACCTGAGAGCGCGGCGGCGGCCCGTGGCGTTGGGCGAGGGCTTGGGGCATCGGCTGTTGCCAGAGAGCTTGCAGGTGCTCGGGCTGGATCTGGCAACGGCCCTTGGCCGCAGGCGGGTGTTCGGCGATCACGAGGTCGCTGGCCCGGACCGTGATCTGGCCGCCCGTGGCGGTGACGCTGACCTTGGCGCCGATGTGCGCCGGAGGCACCGAGTAGCGGCTGCCATGATAGGCCACCAGAGCCTCCGCATCGACCCGGCGGATCACGGCGGGGGCGTAGGGCCGCAGTTGCTCCACGGGGGCGAGTTGGGGCAACTCTTGGGCGAGCAGCTCCTCGGGCTTTTTGCCGTTGGTGGCGTGGAGCCGGACGTTGGCCGTGTGCCGGCACCAGTGCAGGCCCTGGGCGTTGAGGTCGGCCAGGTGGGCGGAGACGCGGCCGAGCAGGAAGCTGTCGTCGAGATACTGGATGGCGCGCTCGACCTTGCCCTTGGTCCTCGGCCGATAGGGCCGGCAGGTCTTCACCTGGAAGCCGCAGTGGGCGGCGAAGTCGAGCCAGGCGGGGTTCAACTGCTGGGCCGAAAGCCGCACCTGCTTCAGGTTGTCGTAGAGAATCGCCGCCGACACCCCGCCGAAGAACCGGAAGGCCTCCAGATGGCAGTCGCGCAGCACGGGCAACTGCATCGAGGTGACAAAGCGCACGAAGACCGCGCGGGAGTAGGACAGCTCCATGACGAAGGCGGAGATGGTGACCGCTTCGCCCCGGGCGTTGGCGAAGGTGCCGACGTGCTTCCAGTCCACCTGCGCCTGCTCACCCGGTCCCGTCTCATAGCGCACGGTGGCGCGCGCGGCGGCGTGCTGGCGCCGGGCCAATCCGGCCAGGCAACGCCGCACGGCATGGATGCCGCCGGCGTAGCCGCGGGCTTGCAGTTCGGCCAGGAGCCGCACGGCCGACAGGCCGGAGGCGGCGCGTTCCCGGAGATAGTCGAGATGGGGATCGAGCTTGGTTTTGCGCCGGCGCGGCTGCGGGGGGCGCAGGTTCCCGGACCGGAGGATCGTCCGCACGGTGTTGCGCGCATGGCCGGTCAGCCGGGCGATCTGACGCACGGAATGGCCCTGCCGTTTGAGGAAATGAATGTCCAGATGCTTTGCAGGGGTAAGCATCCCACCAGCCCGCACCGCCGCAGGGGTGGGTCAACCTTACACGCTCGCAGGTGGGTCAAAATTAGCTGCTCGGGGACATTTTAGGGCCCTTCGCCCATTGCCCCGCGCCGGTAACTTTTATTCCGAGCCAACCCGGACCAGCTCGTTTGTTTGAACTCAGCTTTGACTTGCTGGGCACGGGCGGATATCCCGAAGGTCATTGCAATATGTGGTCGGATCTTCGGCTTGAACGGGTTGGTTAAGCTGTTCGACGGGTCCGGGCACCCGAGGTTTACCTAGCCATGAAAATTCAATCCCTTTTGTTGACGGTCGTCTGTGCTGGACCGGCTTCGATGGCTTCGGCACAAGTTCTGTTTTCCAACGGGCCATTTTCCTATTTTCAAGATTTTAACAACTTGGCGAGTGCTACGAGCGACAATGGTTGGTTCAATGATCTGACCATTCCCGAATGGTATTCAAATCGGACGTCGTATAAGGGGGGCACGGGTTCGAACAACATTGGCAGCCTCTATAGTTTTGGTGAGGGGCTTTCGTCCAATGATCGCGCATTGGGTTCGTTGCCTAGTGGTTCTACCGGAGATATTGCCTATGGCGTGCAGTTCCGGAACCCATCCAGCACGCTGACGATCGCTGATATTCGTGTCACTTACATTGGTGAGCAGTGGAAAGATGGTGGGAATACACAGCCTCAAAAACTTGTGTTCCGCTACAAACTTGGACCTTCCGCAACCTTTGACGTCTCCGAAGCCACCGGTTGGACACCGGTTCCAGCCTTGGATTTCGTTGGTCCTAAAAACTCGGGTAGCGTTCATACTCTTACCGGCAATTTGGCAGAGAACCGGGCTCCAGGGCAGGCAATCACAGCAATCCTGACTGGCGTGGAGGTGATGCCGGGCCAGGAGCTGTTCCTACGCTGGTTCGACAAGCGGGAATCTTTTGCTAACCATGGTCTGGCCATTGATGATCTCACCGTGAGCTGGAACGTTGTCGAGCCAACTCCACCTCCCGTTCCCGAAGCTTCTGCTTCGGTCGCCGCGTTGGCGATGGGCGGACTGCTCGCGAGCGCGTATCGGTTGCGCCAAGCGCGGCGCTGCTGAAGGAGCGTCGCTGTGGGTTCTCGTGCCGTCGCCCTTGCGTCGCACGTCCTTCGCCCTGAAGAATCCGAGCGCATGAAGTCCCGTTTCTTCGGCTTCGCCGCGTCCGCCGTGTTGGTTGCCGGCTGCGCCACCCTCGCCACCGTGAAGCATCCGCCCATTGCCTACCCGATCACCGCCACGACCAACGTCGTGGACCCTTACCACGGCACCGTCGTCGCCGACCCCTACCGCTGGCTGGAGGATGACAACTCGGCGGAGACCAAGGCCTGGGTTGAGGCGCAGAACAAAGTCACCTTCGGCTACCTGGAGACGCTACCGCTACGCGCGCCGCTTAAGTCGCGCCTGACCGCGCTCTACAACTTCGAACGCTTCGGCGTGCCGTTCAAGCAGGGAGGCCGTTACTTCTTCCGGAAGAACAACGGCCTCCAGAACCAGGACATCCTCTTCAGCACCGCCGCACTCGACGCGGAGCCGGCCGTGCTGCTCGACCCGAACACGCTCACGGCCGACGGCACGGTTGCGCTCAAGGGCTACGCCGTCTCCGAAGACGGCTCGAAGATGGCCTACGGACTGAGCACCGCCGGCTCCGACTGGGAGGAATTCCGCGTGCGCGACGTTGCCACCGCGCAGGACACCGGCGACGTGCTCAAGTGGGTGAAGTTCTCCGGCATCGCCTGGGCCAAGGATGGCAGCGGCATCTACTACTCGCGCTACGACGAGCCGGCCGAGGCGGCGAAACTCACCAAGCTGAACGAATTCCAGAAACTCTACTTCCACAAGCTGGGCACGCCGCAGTCCGCCGACGAACTGGTCTATGAGCGCAAGGACCAGCCCAAGTGGGGGCTCACCGGCGATGTCACCGAGGACGGCCGCTACCTCATCATCGAGGTCCGCCAGGGCACCGACGTGAAGAACCGCGTCTTCTACCGCGACCTCGGCCAGCCGGGCAGCAAGGTCGTGGAACTGCTCAACGACTTCGACGCCAGCTACAACTTCGTCGGCAACGACGGGCCGGTGTTCTTCTTCCTCACCGATCTCAATGCTCCCCGCGGCCGCTTCATCGCGATTGATACGACCAAGCCCGACCGCGCGAACTGGCGCGAACTCATCCCGCAGGGCGACGCCACGCTCACCAGTGTCGGCTTTGTGGGCGAACGCTTCGTGGCGCATTTCCTCCGCGACGCGCGCAGCCAGGTGAAGCTCTTCGCCCGCGACGGCGCGCTTCAGGGCGAAGTCACGCTCCCCGGCATCGGCAGCGTGGGCGGCTTCGGCGGCAAGCGCACCGATACCGAGACCTTCTACAGCTTCACCAGCTTCACCACCCCCGGCCGCATCTATCGCTACGACTTCGCCAACGGCGCCAGCACGCTCTGGCGGCAGCCCAAGGTGGACTTCAACCCCGACGCCTACGAGGTGAAGCAGGCCTTCTACGCGAGCAAGGACGGCACGAAGGTGCCCATGTTCATCACCCACAAGAAGGGCCTGAAGCTCGACGGCAAGAATCCCGCGCTCCTTTACGCCTACGGCGGCTTTAACATCTCGCTCACGCCCAGCTTCAGCGTCGCCAACCTCGCGTGGATGGAACTCGGCGGCGTCTATGCCGTGCCCAACCTGCGCGGCGGCGGCGAATACGGCGAGGAATGGCATCAGGCCGGCACCAAGCTGCGGAAACAGAATGTCTTCGACGACTTCATCGGCGCAGCCGAATGGCTCATTGCGAACAAATATACCGCGCCCAAGCACCTCGCGATCTCCGGTGGTTCGAATGGCGGCCTGCTCGTCGGTGCTTGTATGGCGCAGCGGCCCGAACTCTACGGCGCGTGCCTGCCGGCGGTGGGCGTCATGGACATGCTGCGCTTCCAGAAGTTCACGATCGGTTGGGCGTGGACGAGCGATTACGGCTCCAGCGACAACGCCGACGAGTTCAAGGCGCTCTACGCCTATTCGCCGCTGCACAACCTCAGGCCCGGCACCTGCTATCCGCCCACGCTCGTGACGACGGCCGACCATGACGACCGCGTGGTGCCCGCGCACAGCTTCAAGTTCGCCGCGCGCCTCCAGGCCGTGCAGGGCGGCCGGAACCCGGCGCTCATCCGCATCGAGACCAAGGCCGGCCATGGAGCCGGTAAGCCGACCGCGAAGGTCATCGAGGAAGCCGCCGACAAGCTGGCCTTCATCGGGGAGCAGCTCGGCGTGAAGGCGGGGCAACCGTAGGTTGGCGCTGCGAACTGGGACTTTGCCAAGGACTTCAGGCCATCATCGAGATGAGGCGGTGCCGAGGCTTGGCCCAACTGAGGCCCGGTTAGTTCTTCTGCTCGCGCCAATCGTCCACGCGCATGCGGCGGCCGGCCAGCCAGCCGGCGTGGCCGTCGAAAAACATCAGGTTTGCGCCCTCACCGTGCCGTTTCGCGGCCACGCGCCGTTCGCCGCTCAGGGTCCGGCCCGAGGCCCCGTAGGGCAGGTGACTGGGCGACCAGACGTCATTCAGGTCGTCGCCGCCGATGATATTCGTGACGGTGAACACCGGTCTCCAGGAGGCGCTTTCGTTGTCCGCGAAGTAGATCGTCTCCACGGGGGACTGGAGGCGGTTCAGGCTCGTCACCCCGGTGACTTCCGAGCCGGTGGTGTCGCGGGGGCTGCTGAACTGCCAGGCGTTCACGACGTAACACATGACCTGCCGCTTGTTCGGGTAGCTGGGGCAGGTGTAGACCTTGATGCGCCCGTATTGGTCGCGGGCGGCGCCGGTGCCGCCGAGGAAGGGAATGTAGGTCACCCACCAGAAGGGCTGGTTGCCGCGCGGGATGCGCCCGTTCGCATCGTCCGCATACAGCAGCATGGCGAGGCCCATCTGCTTGAGGTTGTTGTAGCAACTGATCTTGCGGGCTTTCTCCTTCGCCTTCCCGAGGGTGGGCAGCAGCATGCCCGCAAGGATCGCGATGATGGCGATCACGACCAGGAGTTCGATCAGCGTGAACGCAGCGCGGGCAGGGCAGGGGAGTTTCATGGGAAAATCTGCGCCGGACCTACCGCCCGGGGCGCTGTGAAGCAAGGCCGAATGCCTAGCGGCCGGATCTTCCAAGCGGCCGGCTGAAGGTCGGGAGAAAGGCGTTTCTTTAGACCCCGACGAGTTCCCGGATTGGGGTGCCGCCGTCGGTAACCGGTCGCGGTCGACCCAACGGGTCCAAGAATTCTGCGCCCGGCGAAATCCCCAGAAGGTGAAACACCGTGGCGGCGAGGTCCCGTGGGCGGAGCGGGCGCGTGTCGGGATAGCCCCCGATGCGGTCACTGGCTCCGACGATTTGGCCGCCCGGGATGCCTGCGCCCGCCAGGGCCACCGAAAAGCACGCGCCCCAGTGGTCGCGGCCGCCCAGCGGATTGATCTTGGGCGAGCGGCCGAACTCGCCCATCGCGATCACCAGCGTTTCCTCGAGCAGGCCACGTTCGCGCAGGTCTTCGAGGAGTGTGGCGAACGTCCGGTCGAATTGCGGGCAAAGCACGCCCCGGACGCGGGCGGCGTTACCGGCATGGGTGTCCCACAGCGGGCTGCCGGCGACCTCGGCCTTGCCTTCGCGCGGCCAGTTCACCTGCACCAGCCTGGTGCCGGCCTCGACGAGGCGGCGGGCGAGCAGGACGCTCTGGCCGAACTTGTGTTCACCGTAGGCCAAACGGAGGGCGGGCACCTCCCGTTCCAGTTCGAAGGCCCGCCGGCCCGCTTCGGCGTGGAGCAGGTCGAACGCCTTCTGCCGGACATGATCCCAGCCGGCCACGGCGGCGTTGGCTTCGCCGGCACGAAACTGGGAATCCAGCTGGGTCAGCAGCCGCCCGCGTTCCTCCAGCCTGAGATCCGGAACCGCCGGGTGCCGGGCGAGGCCCTCGATCTGCAACGGCAACTGCGTGGGGTCGCACCGCATCAGCAGCGGATGCCACGTCGGGCCCATGAAGCCGCCATCTTGGCCGGGCCACAGGATGTTGCCGTCGTTGGCGAGCGGTTCGGGCAGGACCACCGAGGACATCGGCGAATGTTCGCTGGGTTTCAGCCGGCCGATGACGGCGGCGAGGCTGGGCCAGTCCTGTGGTCCGGGCGGAACGTTTTCGGCCTTCGTCGTCGGCTCGTAGCCGGTGAGCATGAAGGCGCCGCTGGTCGAATGCGCGTCAATCTCCGTCGTCATCGAGCGGATCACGGAGAACCGGTGCGCCAGCCGGGCCGAATGCGGCAGCGTTTCGCAAAAATGGGTGCCCGGCACACTGGTCGGGATGGATCGGAAGATGTCACGGACCTCGATCGGCGCCTCCGGCTTCGGGTCGAACGTCTCATGTTGCGGCGGCCCCCCGGCGAGGAAAAGCACGATGCAGGACTTCGCGCGGCCGAAACTTCCGCGACCGGTCCTCAGCATGGCGTCGGCCGCCCGCGCCTCTGGCGCCAACAGGCTGGCGAGCGAAACCCCGAAAGCTCCCAGGCCGCCCACGCGCAGCCATTCCCGCCGGGTCATCAGCGGGCCAGGGCAGTTGATTATGGGTGGTCGGGACATTGCTACGGGCCGGACCCGGGGCGCCGAATCGTCCGGCGCAGAAGTTCCGGGAATGGGAGAAGGGTGCCGCGGGGGCTGGAACGGTGGCAAGCCCGGCTTCAGGCGCGCGCCATTCCGGAGCCACCAGGGCGTCCCCGCCAAACGGTTTTCTGGACACTGGAGCCGCAAGTCGGATTTACTCCGCCCGTTCCACCTCCAACACACAGGTAACGATTTATGAGCAACGTCAGCAACGAGGGCATTGCGCCCAACGCCAAACGCCTATTATTGGCTGGCTTCATGGCCATTCTAGCAGCCGGCATCGGTTTTGCATTGCGCAACGGTCTCACCGGAGAGTGGAAAACGCTCTTCCGCTTCACCGACGGTCAGGTCGGGTTGATCGGCGGCGCGGGCTTTTCGGGTTTCTGTTTCGGCATCATTTTTGGCGGCGTCGTGGTGGACAAAATTGGCTATGGAAAACTCGTGAGTGCAGCCTTCTTGCTCCATGTGTTGTCTGCGGTCGTCACACTGTCCCCAGCCCCGGATGTCAGTCAGGCAACCGCCTTCAATCTGCTCTTTTGCGGGTCCTTCATTTTCTCGCTGGCAAACGGCACCCTTGAAGCCGTCGCCAACCCGCTGATCGCGACCATCTACCCGCGGAACCGCACGCACTACCTGAACATCCTTCACGCGAGTTGGCCTGCGGGAATGATTCTCGGCGCGCTCGTCACGCTCTTCCTGGGTGATGTGCTGCCGTGGAAGGCGAAGCTGGGGCTCTACCTCATCCCCACCGCGATTTATGGATTCATGTTCTTCGGGCAGAAGTTCCCGAAATCCGAGGCTTCATCCAATGGGCTTTCCCTTGGCCAGATGATGAAAGACGTCGGAATCATGGGGGCCAGCATCGTCGGTGTGCTCCTCTTCCTGTTCTTCCGTGACTCGCTGGGTGGCATCCTTGGTGGCATTACTGGAAACGCATTCTTCGCATCTCAAACCTGGGTGATCATTTCGGGCGTCGTCGCCGTTGGCTTTGTCGCCTGGGTTGCGATGATCACGCAGTTTGCGTTGGGGCACTGGATGATTTTCATGCTCTTCCTCGCTCATGCGATCCTTGGTTCGCTTGAGTTGGGCACCGACTCGTGGATCGAAAACATTAACGGAAGCATCCTGACCGCGAAACAAGGCACGATCCTCTTTATCTTCGCGTCGGCGATGATGTTCGCTCTGCGTTTCTCCAGCCATTGGATCGAGTCACGCCTCAAGCTTTCTCCCATCGCGATTCTGTTCACCTGTTCGATCTTTGCCATCGTCGGCCTGCTTGCTTGCTCGGGGGTGACCACCCTCACGGTCGCCTTCGGCGCCGTGCTGCTCTACAGCATCGGCAAGACTTTCTTCTGGCCGACCATGCTTGCCGTCGTGGGCGATCGTTTCCCGCGCTCAGGTGCGGTGGCGATGTCCATCATGGGCGGAATTGGCATGCTCTCCGTCGGGCAGATCGGCGGCCCCGGTCTCGGCTATGCCAAGGATCGCTTTACTGCGGAACATCTGGAAGCAAAGGGCCAGCAGGCGGTGCTCGCAGCAAACAAAGCGGAAAAGCCGTCGGGTTTCCTTGGGGTGTTCAAGGAAGTTTCGGCTTTGGACGGGGGTAAAATGGAGGCTGCAAAAAAGCTGGCTGAAAAAGAGAAGCACGAAAACGTCCCCGCTGAAAAAGCCCAGCTTACTCCAGATCAAAAGGCGATGGTCGAAGCCAATATCGCTGGTGCTCGTAAGACGCTTCGAGCTGATGCCGCCCTCCCTGTCGGAATGGCCGCCATCTACCTCCTGCTGATGCTCTACTTCAAAGCCAACGGTGGTTACAAGCCGGTGTCCATCGGCGAAACTTCCAAGGCCTGAGGTTTCCGGATTCCCTCACGGCGGCTCCTGCATGGGAGCCGCCGTTTTCGTTTTTTTAACGCCTGCCGGCCATCCCAGATTTCCTGCCCAATGAGCGCCACCCTGCGTCCCTTCGAACCCTATGATCACGCCGCCGCACTCGCCCTCTGGCAGTGCACCGAAGGGATGGGGTTGGGCGGTTGGGATGACGAGGAGCCGATCCGGCGTTTCCTCGAACGCAATCCCGGCCTGAGCGTCGTCGCCGAAGCCGATGGGCGGTTGGTCGGAGCCGCCCTGTGCGGCCATGATGGGCGGCGCGGGTTCCTCTATCATCTGGCGGTGGAGCGTGGGTTCCGGCGACAGGGACTCGGGCGTCAGATGGTGGAATTCTGCCTGGCCGGATTGCGGGAACTTGGACTCACGCGCTGCCACTTGGTCGCGTATCAGGACAACGCCGAGGGGCGCCGCTTCTGGCAACATCTGGGCTTTCGCGAGCGCGGAGAATTGCTCATCTGCTCGCGGGATCTCACAGCGTAACCGGCCTGCCAAACCTGACTGGCGCGCGCCAGATTCGCCGCCAGATTCGCCGCTGTCCGCTCCAACTTCCAATCCTGCCTCCATGAAAAAACTGCTCCTCGTCAGCCTCCTGCAGGTCTCCGCCGGTGTGGGCGCCACGCCCGCCAACTGGCCCTCGTTCCGCGGCCCCAACGGCTCCGGGGTCGCCGAATCAGCGCGTCCGCCGGTGAAAATCTCGCCCACGGACGGCGTGCTCTGGTCGGCCGAGGTTCCGTGGTCGCCGTCGTCACCCTGCGTCTGGGGTGACCGGATTTTTCTGACCACGTTTCACGACGGGAAGCTCGAAACCCGCGCTCACTCGGCCTCGGACGGCAGGCTGCTTTGGACCCGAGCCGTGACGCCCACGAAGTTGGAGGAATTCCACGCCACCGAAGGCAGTCCGGCCGCCGGCACGCCCGTGACCGATGGCAAGGTGGTGGTCAGCTACTTCGGTTCGGTCGGGCTCGTGGCCTACGATGTTGCCGGCAAACCGCTCTGGCAGCATCCCCTTCCTGTGGCGGACACGATGGGCAATTTCGGTTCCGGCACTTCGCCGCTGCTCGTCGGGGACCGGGTGATCCTGAACCGCGACCTCGCGACCGGCTCGCACATCCTCGCGTTGGACCTGAAGACCGGAAAGCAGTTGTGGAATACACCCCGCCCCGACTCGATCACCAGCTACGGCAGCCCCATCGCCTGGACTCATGATGGAGTCACCGAAATCGTCATGGCCGGCTCGCTGAGCATGAAGGGCTACGATCTCCGGACTGGCACAGAGCGCTGGGTGCAGCGCGGACTCGCGAGCTTCACCTGCACCACGCCGGTGGTGGGCGACGGGTTGCTCTTCTACGCCGGCTGGTCACCGGGCAAGGCTGATTCCCCGTTCCCCAGCTGGGACAGCACGGTGGAGAAGCAGGACAAGAACGGCGACGGGAAGATTGACCTCGCGGAGTTCACCGGCGGCGGCGAAGCGTGGTTCAGGGTTCAGGATGTGAACCGCGACGGTTTCCTCACCCGCGAGGATTGGGATGCGATCGGTTCGAGCATGAAAAAGGGGGAGAACGTGTTGCTCGCCGTCCGTCCGGGTGCCAGGGGTGAGGCCGGCGAGGCCCAGGTGGCCTGGAAGTTTACCAAAGGCCTGCCTTACGTGCCGTCGCCGCTCCACTATCAGGGGCGCGTTTACCTGATCCGTGACGGGGGAATGATGTCCTCCTTCGATGCCAGGACGGGCCAGCCGTTCTACTCCCAGGAACGCATCGGGGTGACCGGGAGCTACTATGCCTCCCCGGTTGCGGCAGACGGACACATCTACGTGAGCTCCCTGGATGGCAAGCTGAGCGTCATCCAGGCCGGCGGCGACCGGCCGGAAGTCCTGCACACGGCCGACTTTGGCGAACGGATCTCGGCGACGCCGGCGCCCGTGGGCGACCGCCTTTACCTCCGCACCAAGTCGAAGCTGTTCGCCTTCGGGAGCGCACCGGCGCGCTAGTGGCACCGGCGCCCTCGCCGGTGTTCAGTCTGACAGGCGCCCTCGCCTGTCGTTTTGAGGACGTGACCGTCCGCGCTACTAACCCGCGCGCTTCCGCCCGCGATAGTCAGTCGGCGTCAGGCCGGTTGCGGAGCGGAAGGCGCGCGTGAACGCGCTGTGGTCATAAAAGCCGCTCGCGTGGGCGATCTCGGCCACGGGAAGTTCCGTTTCCTCCAGCGAACGGGACGCGGCCGCGAGCCGTGTCTGCGTGATGAGCTGGCTGGGCGTGATCCGGAAGATGCGTTTGATCAGGCGCGCAAACCGCACGGGCGAAAGCCCGGCCCGCGCGGCCAGCGTGGACGGCGAGATGGGTTCGCCATAATTGGACTCAAGAAACTCCAGCGTCGTCGCGAGGCCGGCCGGAATGATGGAGCTGTCGCCCGGCGCGCGGAGGTCCCGCGAGATGCCGATCACCCCTACCATCGCGCCTGTCGCGTCGCGCAGCGGCAGCTTGGTGGTCAGGCACCAGCCCTTTTGCCGGTGCGGATACCAGTGCAGCTCCAGACGGTCGCGCACCGGGCGGCCGGTGCGGAGGACGGCGGCGTCCTGCGCGGCGTAACGCTCGGCAAGGTCGGCGGGAAACACCTCGCGCACGTGCCGGCCGAGCAGGCCCTTCCGCTCCCGAAAACCGACCCGTTCGACGAGCGACTGGTTCACGGCGACGTAGCGTCCATCGCGGTCCTTCACGAAGAAGGCGGCGTCCGGGAGGTGTTCGAACAGTTCTGCCATGATGGCGATTCCGGGAACGGACTGCAACAGGCAGGGGACCGCCGTAGGAGGGCGGGTCGGTCGAGCATGAGCGCGCACGGCGTGAGTGTGCCCGTCGTGCGTGCGCACGGCGACGGCGGGTTTTTTGCTGCTGGGTCGTTCCCGTCGAATTCGCCGCTGGGCAGGACCGGCCGGGCCGGCGGGACGCCGGCGCTACGGCAAGCCGGAGGCTTGCGCTACCGCGTAGCGCCGGCCTCGGGCCGGCCGTGCCGCAAGCGTCCCGCTTGCCCCACGGGTCGTGTTCCACGCAGGCGACAAAAAGATCCACTGACGGAGACGGGGTCCAGCCCATACAAATCTTCCGTCGGCGGTGTCTGTCGGAGTGGGATCTGTCAATGAAACCGAAATCAAAACTGGCGGCTGAAGCCCACGCTCGCCATCCGGTCTTCCTGTGGTTCGCGCTCTTGCTGGCATTGGTGGGGCTGCTGTGGCTCGCGGACCGTCGGGAGACAAAAAATTCACCGGGCGGCGAGGCGGGCGGCGATCCGAACCCGGCGCCCGTGACTTCGGGGCTGACCTTGGCGCCTTCGGGGCGGGTCCGTGCCCCGCGAATTGAATCCACGGAAACGCCCCTGACGGACCCGGAAACCGTGCGGGAGAAACTGTCCCAATTTGTCCGCCAGCAACGCGAGCTGGCCAGCCGTTACGCCGCCCATCGGGGCGTTGAGTTTACGCCCGCCATCGAGGCGTTTTTCGACGCGGCGGAGGACAACGACTTTGAAAGGCTCAAGTGGCTTTATGCCGAACTGATGGAGGCCCCTGAACGGTCACCGGACGACTCCGCCTTGCTGGTTCTTTCGCCGGTCTTCCTCGAAACCTTCGGCGTGGTCAAAGTGGCCCACGACTGGCCGGCGTCGGCGTTGCTCGAATATGGCAGGCTGGTGCTGGACCCGCTCGGCCCCAATACGGTCTACGTGGGCGGCACGGACGAAGGTCGCTTCATTCCCACTCTGCTCAACGCCACCGCGCCGGAACCGCGCGTCGTGCTGACCCAAAATGCGTTCGCCGACCTGACCTATTGCGACTACTCGCAGTTTCGTTTCGCCGGGCGGCTCAACTTCTTCTCGGCCTCGGATTCGGAAGCCGCGTTCGCGAAGGTCGTGGAAACGCATGGGCGGGACGATGGAACCGGGCGCAGGGTCGCCGGGGGCGAGCGGGCAGTGATGGCGATCAATGACCGGTTGCTGGCGATGCTGGCCGCGAAAAACCCGGAGCTGAGTTTCGCGGTGCAGGAGTCGGTCCCGCTCGAATCCACCTTCGGCACCGCGAAACTGACCGGCGCGCTCTACGAGTTTGGCGAACCCAACCGGGCCAACCTCCCGGCCGCCTGTGACATGGGGCACGCGGCGGTGCGCTTCTGGCGCGAACAGTTTGCACAGCTCGAAGCCCGGCCCGAAGTCGCCTCGGCGCCGATGCTGCGGTCCGCCTTCGCCAAACTCGCCACCGGCCAGGCCAGCGCCGCCGCCGCCCGGATGTCACCGGAGGCCGAACATCTGCTGCGGCTGGCGGTGAATTTCGCGCCGGAAGCGCTGGAGCCGCGGGCCCAGTGGTTCCAGCTGATGCTCCGGCAGAACCGCCGCGACGAGGCCATCCGCCTGCTCGACGAGGCTCCCGTGGCGAACGACGACGCCCGCGCCGTCTACGAAGGCCTCCGCGCCTCCATTCCGCCGCCCTGACGGCATGCCGCATTTGGCGGCGACGGCGAGGGATTCGGACAAGACAGCCGCCGGGTTCCAGTCACCATGAGCGCATGACACCTTGGTCTGCACGTTTCGCGGCGCTGCTCCCGACAATCGGCCTGCTGTGTCCCGCTCTGATGACCGTCTCGGCCGGGGCGCAGACGCCGAAGGTCTACCGGGAACGGGTCGAGCCGCATTGGTTCGCGGACAACGCACGCTTCTGGTATCGCAACGACCTGAAGGACGGCGCCCGCGGGTTTGTGCTCGTGGACGCGGCGAAGGGCGAACGGAAGCCGGCCTTCGATCACGCCCGGGTCGCCGCCGCGCTGGCCCAGTTGACCGGCAAGGAAGTCGCAGCGGCGAAACTTCCCGTCGAGGCGCTGGAGTTTGCGACGAACCGCAACGCCGTCGTGCTCCGCGGCACCGACACGGCTTGGACCCTGAATCTGGATTCCTACGCCGTCGAAGGCGACCCGAGCGGCAAGGCGGATCCGGCCAAGCTGCCCTTCGACCGCGAACTCCGCCCTTCGCGCCGGACCGGGCCGGAGACCGAGCTTACCTTCGTCAACACGTTCGATTTCGAGGTTGAAGTGTTCTGGCTCGACCCGGAAGGCAATCGCCAAAGCTACGGCGTGCTCAGGCGCGGCCAGGAAAAGACCCAGCACACCTTCGCGGGCCACGTCTGGCTGGTGGCCCGGCCGGGCGGCAGCACGCTCGCCGTGTTCGAGGCCACCGAGGCGACGGGCCGTGCCGTCATCGAGGATCGCGAACCGAACCGCCGGGGCAGCCGGCGCCATGAAGCCCAGCCCGAAGCTCCGCCTACCGCGGTTGCATCGCCCGATGGCAAATGGGAGGCCTTCGTGCGCAATCGCAACCTGTGGGTCCGCGAAATCGCCGTCCGTTCCAACGAGTTCGCCCTGAGCTTCGACGGCAATCCCGGCCACAGCTTCCGGCGCGACGCCTCGCGCGACCGGCTGGTGGGCATGGACTACGAGAAGGCGGACTATCCCGACTCGCTGCCCGAAGTGTTCTGGTCGCCGGACTCCAAGAAGCTGGTCGCGCTTCAGACGCGCAGCGTGCCCGAGCGTCGCGTTTATCTCGTCGAGTCCACGCCCAAGGATCAGCTCCAGCCCAAGCTCCAGTCGTATCCCTACCTGAAGCCGGGCGACGAGCTTCCGGTCTCGACGCCGCGCCTGTTCGACGTGGGTGCGCGGAAGGACATCCGCGTGGCCAGCGAACTGTTCCCGAATCCTTGGGACCTCGGCTCATTCCGCTGGGCCGCGGATTCCAGCCGCTTCACGTTTGTTTACAATCAGCGGGGACATCAGGCGTTGCGGGTGCTCGCCGTGGACGCCTCGACGGGCGTGGTGAAGGCGCTGGTGGACGAACGCAGCGCGACGTTCATCCATTACTCGGGGAAGTTCCTCTGCGAGTGGCTGGGTGACGACGAATTGCTCTGGATGAGCGAACGCGACGGGTGGAATCACCTGTGGCTCTATGACGCCAAGTCGGGTGCCGTGAAGCTGCAGGTCACGCGCGGCGAGTGGAACGTGCGCGACGTGATCCGCGTGGACCGGGAAAAACGCGAGGTGTGGTTCCGCGCCGTCGGCATCCGGCCGGAGCAGGATCCGTATCACGTGCATGTCGCCCGGGTGAAACTCGACGGCTCAGGCCTGGCGATCCTGACCGCCGGCGACGGCACGCACGCGGTGCAGTGGTCGCCCGACAACCGCTATTTCGTGGACACTTTCTCGCGCGTGGAATTGCCGCCGGTTCATGAGCTTCGCCGCAGTGACGATGGTTCGCTCATCTGCCAACTGGAGGGGGCCGACGCCACTGAAGTGCTCTCCGCGCGCGGGCGTTTTCCGGAGCGCCTCACGGCCAAGGGCCGCGATGGCACGACCGACATCTGGGGAATCATCCATCGGCCGAAGGACTTTGATCCCGCGAAGAGGTATCCCGTCATCGAGAGTATCTACGCGGGTCCGCACGATCACTTCGTGCCCAAGGCCTTTCGCGCCAGCTACCGCACCCAGCAGGAACTCGCCGACCGCGGTTTCCTCGTCGTGCAGATCGACGGCATGGGCACGGCCTGGCGCTCGAAGCAGTTCCATGATGTGGCCTGGAACAACCTGCGCGACGCCGGCTTCCCGGACCGCATCGCGTGGCTCAAGGCCGCCGCGGCGAAGTTCCCCGAGTTCGACCTCACCCGCGTCGGCATCTACGGAGGCAGCGCTGGCGGGCAAAACGCGGGAGCGGCACTCGTGTGGCACGGCGACTTCTACAAAGCAGCCGTGGCCGACTGCGGCTGCCACGACAACCGCATGGACAAGATCTGGTGGAACGAGCAGTGGCTCGGCTGGCCTGTGGGCCAGCAATACGCCGAGAACTCGAACACCGTGAACGCCGGCCGACTCCAGGGCGCGCTGCTGCTCGTGGTCGGCGAACTCGACAAGAACGTGGACCCGTCCAGCACGCTGCAATTTGCCTCCGCGCTCACCAAGGCCGGCAAGGACTACGAACTGATGGTCGTCCCCGGCGCCGGCCACGGCGCCTGCGAAACCCCGTGGGCCAACCGCCGCCGGCTGGAGTTTTTCGTGCGGCAGTTGCAGCCGTAGCCCGGGGGCAGCGGCTTTGGCTGGCCCAGTGGCCTGATCCTTCTCCTCGGCCGGCCCTTCCCGGACTTCCCATCGTCGGTCTGTCGGGTAGAGTTTCGGCATGAGCGCGATGCTTCCCCCGCCGGCGGACGAGGCTGCGCGGCAGCGTCGGCTGGCGCTGGCGCGGCAGGCCTATCGCGATTTCTTCGCGCAGTGTTTCTGGTCCTCCGACCCGGATCATCAGGTCGAGGAAAGCGATCTGCCTTGGATCATCCGCAATCTCCGGGAGAACGGTGGCCACCGGGGCTACCGCATCGTGGCCGAATTATGCCGCTAGGAGATTTTGAACGCGAAGTGCTGCGGCTGCTCGCGGCCAACCGGAATCCTGACAGCTTTGTCGCCGGGGCCACCGTGTTGCACCAGGCGGCCGATTCACCGCGGCGCTCGGAAGACGTGGACGTCTTTCACGACCAACCCGAAGCCCTGCTGACCGCCTACGAGGCCGATACGGCGGCGTTGCGGCAGGCCGGATTCGAAGTTGAACCCGTAGGTCGCGTGCAACCGGAGTTCCGCCGAGCAATCGTCCGGCGCGGTGGCCAGCAGACCAAGATCGAATGGGTCCAGGACGCCGCCTTCCGCTTCTTCCCCGTGGAACCCGATCTCGAACTGGGCTGGCGGCTCAACTTCTGGGACGCCGCCACCAACAAGGTGTTGGCGATGGCCGGCCGGCAGAAGATCCGGGACTTCCTCGACTGCCTCTACCTGCACCAGCGCCACCTCCATCTGGGAGCGCTCGTATGGGCGGCGGGCGGCAAGGACCCCGGCCTGACTCCGGAATACATCCTCGACTGGGCCACGCGCGGAAACCGGTTCTTCCCCGAAGACCTGGCCGACGTGCGGCTGGGCAAAACCATTGACCTCGCCGCCACCAAGCAGGCGTGGTTGGTGGCGGTGTATGAGGCCCGTGACCTCGTCGCCCGCCTGCCCGTCACGGAACTCGGCTGCTTCTACCTCAATGCCGCCGGCCAGCCCGTCTGTCCTGATCCGGCCGCGCCGGAATTCGCGTCGCATACCCGTCACTACGGCAGCGTGAAGGGCGCCTGGCCCCGCATCGTCGAGGAATAGCCCGCCGCGCCGTCGGGCTCAGCCGCGCTTCACCCTTGCGACATGTCGGGCCGTGCGTTCCATGGCGATCTGGATCTGGTCGAACGCCGTGGCGAAACAGCAACGCAGGAACTTCTCGCCGCTCGCGCCGAACGCGCCGCCGGGCACGCAGGCAACCTTCTCCTCCTTGAGCAGGCCGAGGGCGAATTCCTTCGCCGGGATGCCGACGCTCTCGATGCTCGGGAACGCGTAGAACGAGCCGCGCGGCAGGTGGCACTTGAGGCCCATGTCGTTCAGCGATTTCACGATGTAGTTCCGGCGCAGCTTGTATTGCTCGCGCATCTCGGTGGTCGCGGCCTCGCCGTTCTGGAGTGCCTCGATGGCGGCTTCCTGCGCGATGATGCTGGCGCAGAGCATCGAGTATTGGTGGATCTTCATCATGGCCTCGATGAGGTCGGTGGGGCCGCAGGCGTAGCCTATGCGGAAGCCGGTCATCGCGTAGGCCTTGGAGAAGCCGTGCAGGAAGATGGTGCGCTCGGCCATGCCGGGCAGGCTGGCGATGGAGACGTGTTCGCCTTCGAAGGTCAGCTCGCTGTAGATCTCGTCGGTAAGCACCAGCAGGTTGTGCCGCTGGGCGACCGCGGCGATCTCCAGCAACTGCGCCCGGGTCATCGTGCCGCCGGTGGGATTGGTCGGGAAATTCAGCATCAACACCTTGCTGCGCGGCGTGATGACGGCCTCGATGGCCGGGGCGGTCACGGCAAAGCCGTCCTCCGCCTTGCACGCCACGGGCACGGGGACGCCGTGGGCGAGCACGACGCTGGGCGAATAGCTCACGTAGCAGGGTTCGTGGTAGATGACCTCGTCGCCGGGGTTCAGCACGGCGCGCAGGGCGAGGTCCAGCGCCTCGCTGACGCCCACGGCCACCAAGATCTGGTTCTTGGGATCGTAGTGGATGCCGAAGTTCTTGGCGACGTTCCGCGAAATGGCCTCGCGCAGCTTCAGCAGGCCGAGGTTCGAGGTGTATTGGGTGCGGCCGCGTTCGAGCGCGTAGATGGCGGCCTCGCGGATGTGCCAGGGCGTGGCGAAGTCGGGTTCACCGACGCCGAGGGAGATCACTCCGGTGGTGTTCTGGACGAGCTCGAAGAAGTCGCGGATGCCCGAGCGGGGAATGCCGGCGACGTGGTTCGCGATGTAGCTGGGACGGATCGAGGACATGGACTGCGGCGGGGAGATAAGCGGACGCGCCGACACGCGGGAAGCGGATTCCCACGGGCCGTCTGCGTTCGCGCTGGTTGATTTGCTAGGCGAGGGGCAGACGACCGGAATGCGCGGCGGCGGCTCGGGCCGAAAGGGCCAGGGCTGCGGCTGCAAAAGCGGACGACGCGCGGTTCATGTCGGGCGTGAGTGGGCCGGAACCGGCCAGGGCGAGTCAAGCGCGGGGAAGAGTGGGGGCCGAGTTGAATCTGGAAAACAGGAAGGTAGGAAAACGGGAACTGCGGTTCCTGCCTTCCTGCCTTCCAAATTGTCCGGGTGCGCTCAGCCGCCCGCGAAGGCGGGGATGATGCTGACCTCGTCGCCGGGCTTGAGCGGGGTTTCCTGTTCGCGCAGGAAGCGGATGTCCTCCTCGTTCACGAACACGAGAACGGAACCGCGGATGCGCCCGCCGTCATCGCACAGGCGGTCGCGGATGCCGTTGAAGCGAGTGTGCAACTGCGTGATGGCGTCGCCCACGGTGCCGGGGCGGACGGTCACGGTCTCCTCGCCGCCGCAGAGCTTGCGGAGCGTCGGGGGGATGGAGATGCGGATCACGGTAAGTTTGATCGGTTGGATCGGTTGATGGGTTAATGGGTTAATGGGTTGAAGGGGCGACCACGGACTCTTTAACCCTTCAACGCATCATCCCATTGCTGTTTCAGGCCGTCACCAGTTCGGGCTTGTCGTGGGCGAGGAGCGCCTCGAATTCCCGCAGGCTCGGGCGGATGTCGCGGGTGGCGCCGACGTGGCCGGTCATGGCTTCGATGGTCTTCAGGCCGTTGCCGGTAATGCAGAGCACCGCGCTGGAATCCGCGGCGATCTTGCCGGAGGCGATCAATTTCTTGGCGACTCCCACGGTCACGCCGCCGGCGGTCTCGGCGAAGATGCCTTCGCATTCGGACAGCAGGCGGATGCCGTCGCGGATCTCGTCGTCGGTCACGTCGTCGCTATGGCCGCCGGTTTCCTTCATCACCTTGAGCGCATAGAAGCCGTCAGCGGGCGTGCCGATGGCGAGCGACTTGGCGATGGTGTTCGGCTTCACCGGCTTGAAGAAGTCGAGGCCGGCCTTCTGTGCGGAGCTGATGGGCGAACAGCCGGTCGCCTGCGCGCCGTGCATCTTCCACTTGGTATCGCCTATGAGGCCCACCTTGATGAACTCCTGATAGGCCTTGTGGACCTTCGTCAGGAGCGAGCCGGAAGCCATCGGGATGACGGTGTGTTCGGGCACGCGCCAGCCCAACTGCTCGATGATCTCGTAGCCCATGCTCTTGCTGCCCTCGGCGTAATAGGGGCGCATGTTGACGTTTACGAAGGCCCAGCCGTATTTGCCGGCGATCTCGGCGCAGAGGCGGTTCACCTCGTCGTAGTGGCCCTTGATGCCGATGACGTTGGCGCCATAGACGAGCGAGTTGACGATCTTGCCGAGCTCCAGGTCCGACGGGATGAACACGTAGGCGTCGAGGCCGGCGGCGGCGGCGTTGGCGGCGACCGAATTGGCGAGGTTGCCGGTCGAGGCGCAGGCGACCGTCTTGAAGCCGAGCTCGACGGAGCGGCTGAGCGCGACGCTGACCACGCGATCCTTGAATGAAAGGGTCGGGTAGTTGACGGCGTCGTTCTTGATCCAGAGTTCGCGGATGCCGAGGCGTTTGGCGAGGCGGTCGGCCTTCACCAGCGGCGTGTAGCCGACCTGACGGCCGACGGTGGGTTCGCCGGCGACCGGCAGCAGTTCGCGGTAACGCCACATCGTCTGCGGGCGGCTGCAGATGGCGTCGCGGGTGAGCGTTTTTTTGATTCGGTCGTAGTCGTAGGCGACTTCAAGCGGGCCGAAGTCAAACTCGCAGACGTGCGTGGCGGCGAGGGGGTATTCCCGGCCGCACTCGCGGCACTTCAACGCCTTCATATATCCGTGGCTCTGGCTCATAAAATGGTTCCGTTCA
>JAYUSF010000112.1:0-6294 GCA_043755815.1 Verrucomicrobiota bacterium | reverse complement strand
AAACTCTCCCTCTACATCGGTGATCGTCCCGAGGTTGTGCTGGCCGACGTGCAGACGATGACCACGCCACAGAAGCTGGCAAAAGCCTTCGCCTTGGGCGAGGCGTTGGGCGAACGCGACCTGGCCAAACTGCTCCGCGTGCTGGATCAGGAGCTCTGGGAAATCCGCACCGGCACCGACAAAAAGAAATCCGAGATCGGCCTGCTCTACGGGCTCATCTCGAAGGTCCGGGCCCTCCTGATGCTGCGGGAACTCCGTGATCAAGGTCTCCTGAAGCCCGCGCGCGACTACAATTCCTTCAAGGCCCAGCTCGACCGCCTGCCCACGGAATCGCTGCCCGACGACAAGCGCTTCAACCCGCTGGCCGGCCACCCGTTCGTGCTCTTTCAAGCCGCGCGGCAGGCAGAGAACTATTCCGTGCCCGAACTGATCCGCGCGATGGACGTGTTGCTCCAGGCGAACGTGAAGCTCGTCAGCAGCGGCCTCGACGAGGCGATGGTGCTCCAGCAGGCGCTGGTCGAGATCGTCGGGCTGAAGCCGAAGCCGGCGGGACGGTAGCTGCCGTCAGAACAATGTTCGTGCCCTTTCCGTGCCCACGGATTGACTACTCGTGGACGTAAGCCCAGTCGCCAACCCGTTCAATCCAACCACCAAACCCGTTTGTGGGATAGTTAGTCAGCGGAAAATACATGAACTGGTCGAAGTTGATGCCGCCCGAAGGTGTGAAGACGACCAGTGCCCATGGGTTGCCGAGGAAGTTGGTTGGGTTTGCTGTGTAGCGATACTCGGGATACGCGCCCATGCCGGTCGATGGCACCAACGTAATGAACTCCGGAACGAGTGCCTGGAGCGACTCCGGAGGTTTTCCGTATTTGCGGTCAAACGAGCGAATCGCGTCGACGAGTGGCTTGCTTCTGTCCGCAAGTTTGTGAAATGCCTGCATCCTCACTTTGTAGCCAATGCGCTCTGAAGCAGGGAATGAGGCGAAGTAAGCAAGGGCCGACAAGGCTACCGCTGCCGCTCCCTTTCGGTGCTTCCGAAAAGCCAATCCGATCAATGCCACGACCAAAGCTGGCACGGAAAGGAGCCAAGGAATAACGAACAGAATGCCGGGAAACAGGAACCCGCGAGTGCCGTTGGGTGAAACGACAAAGCGCTCCATCGCGGGGACACCGACCAGTGGAACTGCTGCACAAACCAGCGGAGGAAGCAGCCACCGGATGGTCGTTGAAATCCTCATGGCGCAGGCAGGCTTGCCGCAATGTCAGCCCAGATATGGAATCGTCAGCGGCCCCTGCGGCAGGACGGCGACGCGGGCTTCCGGACCGAAGCGGGCCAGTTCGGCCTTAACCGCCGCGGCGATGTCCGAACAGGGCAGGAGATGCGCCGCGTAGACGGTATCATGGGACATCTTGGTGTGGAGCAGCACCTTCGCCCGGCCCTGGATCAGCGACTGGATGTGGGCCTGCCACTGCTCGGGGCGCACGAACCCCGGCGACGCCAGCAGCGTGAGGATGCCTTCGGGTGAACCGCCCTCGCGCAACAGCTTGTCGAACGGGCTCGCGGCCGGGACGCCTTCGCTGCATTCCGCGGCCAGGATGATCGTGCCGCCCGGGGCCACGACGCGCGCGGCGGCGCTCATGCCCTTCACGCCCTGATACAGGTTCATGTCGAGCGGGTAGCCGGAGTTGGTGGTCACGACGACCTCGAACGGGCGGTCCACCTTCTGCATCGCCGAACCGCGCACGAATTCGCGACCGACGCGGTGCGCCTCGACGAGGTCGCCGGCGAAGACGTTGGTGAGCTGACGGTGGTCGTTGAGCGTCACGTTGATGAGGAAGCTCGGGCCGACGCGTTGGGCGATTTCCAGCAGCTCTTCCCACAGCGGATTGCCCTCGCAGATGCCGAACGTGGCACGCGGGTCGTTCAGGTTGTCCCAGCCGTGGTTGCTCATCACCGTCTCGGTTGCGGCGACGCCGGGCATGAGCGCCTTGGGCCCGCCGCTGAAACCGGCGAAGAAATGCGGCTCGATGAAGCCGGTGAGAATCCGCACGTCGGCCTCGACGGCGATGCGGTTGATCCACGCCGGCGTGCCGGTGCGGGTGGTGCCGAACTGGACGCAGGCGGCGTGGTTTTCGGGCTCGTGATTCACCACGCGCCAGTTCGCGACGACTTCGGGCGTGAGCATCTTTTCAAGCTCGGCCCGGGTGTTCGGCCGGTGGGTGCCGAGCTGATTCAGCAGCGTGACCTGGTTGCGGCGGACGCCCTGCGCTTCGAGGTAAGCCAGCAGCCAGGGGATGAGCCGGTGGTTCGGCGTGGCGCGGGTGATGTCGGTGAACAGGATGACGATCTTCGCATCCGGCCTGAGCCACTCGCGCAACGGCGCGGCGCCGATGGGTTTCTCCAGCGCCGCGAGCAGTGCGGCGGGTTCATCCGGCAGTCCGGGCCGCGGTGACGGTTCGATGACCGTGGTGCGTCCGTCGGGGAATTCGACCGAAAGCTGGCCCTGGCCGTAGGCGAGGTGAACGTGCATGGGTCGAGTATGGGCAATGGGTTTGGTTCGCGCCAGTCTGTGAAGCGCCTGCGCAGGGCTCAGGAAATATTCGGCGGTCGCGGCAGGCGAACGATGCGAGCAGGGCGGGAGCCCTGCGCTCCGAAGGCGGCCGGCCGAGACGACCGTTCAGGGGGCTGATGTTGGATTTGGAGCGCAGGGCTCCGGCCCTGCCAGAACATCCCCAAAGTTCACTTCGCGCCCGGTGCATTCACCAGCCTCCCATATGAATCGCGTCGCCGGGCGCTGCTCACCGGCCATTCGGACGGTTCCCGACAAAGCCGTGCCTTGACCGGGTTCTCTTCCACGTAACGGATCGCCGTCTGTAGCTGTTGCTCGTCGCGCATGAACGTGTCCAAGTATTCGGGTTCCAAAACCCGGCCCCGACGTCCCAATGCGCGATTGATCTGTTTGGCCGAATAGGATTTCCAACTCAAAAGCAGCTTGCCCAGCGGCACATCACCCACCTGCACCAAAACGTGGGCGTGGTTGGGCATGACCACCCAGGCCAACAGTTCGAAAGCCTGGCCGTGGCGATGCAGCAACGCTGATTCAACCAGTCGGGCGAGCTCGACGCTTCAAAGCAGGCATTCACCCGCACCTTGATCAAGAAACGATTCCAGCCGACGCCGTTTCTCCCGGGAATCCTCCAAGGCGAGCAAGTGTTGCCATTCGCCACGGCGCGATTCCGGAAGCGAATCAGCCAAGCGGAAGGTCACCAACTGAACCAACCCAGGATAATCGCAATGCGGCAAGTAACCGCGCTCGTGCCAAACCAGAAATCCGAGGCGCCGTTCCTCGTCGGTCAACGGACGAAAGCCTCTTCTGCTCGACCAGGTCGTAAAGGTAGGCGCGCTTGGTCTTCGGCCTTATGGACACCGTCTTCATGCAGAACGATTCAAGCAGGGCTGGAGCCCTGCGCTCCGACCGCGGGTGAAACGGTCCGGGCGCACGCAGGCAGACGCCAATCTTGGAGCGCAGGGCTCCAGCCCTGCCTGAACAGCCAACACGTCAGCCTGCGTTCAGAATAATCGAGGCAACCGTCTCGGGTTTGTGTCCGCGAACTTGGCTTCATGCGATTCGTGCAGGGCTGGAGCCCTGCGCTCCAAACGTCCCGTTCAATACGGCGGCGCCTCGAAGCCGATGCCCTTGGCCAGCGTGCGGATGCGGAGCAGATACATGTCGGCCGTGATGTAGAGCGTGCGGCCGTCATCGCCGAAGCCGCAGTTGGCCGTGTTCTCGCCGGTCATCAGGGTGCCGAGATGCTGGCCGGTCGGGCTGAGGATCAGGATGCCGCCGGGACCGCTGGTCCACAGGTTGCCTTGCTGGTCCACTTTCAGCCCGTCGGGCCCGCCTTTGAGTCCCTTTTGGGCGAGCGGCTTGCAGTCAAAGAAGACGCGGCTGTTCTTCAGCGTGCCGTCGGCCTGCACGTCGAAGGCGCGGATGATGGGCGCATTGCCGTCGGATTGGTTCACGTAGAGCGTCTTTTCGTCGGGCGACAGCGCGATGCCGTTGGGAAACGTCATCTCGCCGGTGAGCAGCACGACCTCGCCGGATTTTCGGGCGAGATAAACGCCGTTGAACATCAGCTCCTTCAGCGGCGAACCGTTCAGACCGTTCAGGCCGTAGGGAGGGTCCGTGAAATAAATGTCCCCGCGGCGGTTGAGGACGAGGTCGTTCGGCGAGTTGAACAGGCGGTGGTTGAAATGCGGGACGACGGGCTCGAAGACGCCCTGGGTTCCTTTGCGGCTGACCAGCTTCGCAATCTGCCGGTTGCCGTGCTGGCAGAGCAGCAGGTTGCCCGCGCGATCAGTGGCCAGACCGTTGGAACCGAGCTCCCGGTCGGTGCGTGAATGACCGGTGTAGCCGCTGGGCTGAAGGTAGACGCTGAGGCCGTCCTTCTCCGACCAGCGGTAAGCCTTGTTCACCGGCACGTCGGAGAAGATGACGGCCTTTTCCTTGCGCAGCCAGACGGGGCCCTCGGACCAGTCGAATCCGTCGGCGAGCTTTTCCATTGCGGCGTCCGGTGCGAGCAGGGCGTCCAATGCCGGCGAGAGGCGCTCGACCGAACCAAAGGTGGGAAAGGCGTGTTTCGTGGCCTTGTGATGGGCGGAATTCGATTCGGCACAGCATGGTTTGGTGCAGCCCTTTTCGCATTTCCCGCCGCAGCAATCGGCGCCGGTCGGCTTGCCGGGCACGGCGGAGCTGCGGGAATTCACGAGGACGTTTCTCTGCGCCTGGGCGCTGACGGCCGCGGCGAGAACGAGGGCGGAAAGAGACAGGGCTTTCATGAGGATGGAAACAGCCTAGGCCGTTGCCGGCCGCCCGGTCAACCGGGCTGCCGGGATGCAAAAGGGGCCGGACATTTTGTCCGGCCCCTGCGTGAACGGTCGGCGATCCTGCCGACTTACTGGTAGGTGATGACCAGCTTGCCGTTTTCGACCTTCGAGCTGGTGATGATCACCGCGGGGGTGATCGTCAGGAAGCCCTGCGTGCCTCCGGCCGGAAGGTCGGCGGTGATGGTCTTGGTCGCGGTATTGATGACCGCACCGGTCAGCGGCGTGCCACTGAGGCCGGCCGGCACCGTCGTGGAAACGGTCGGTCCCACCACGACCGGCGGGGCGACGCTGAGCACCACGGGGATGCCATCCGGGGTGGGTGCGCCGAGCGATTCAAGCTCGGGTTTGCTCAGGGCGCCTTCGCGGATTTGCACCGAGCTGACATACATGACCCGACGTTCGTCCTGGTCGCCGTCGCCGAACAGGATGGCGGTGGGCTGGAGGGCGCGGCGGGGGTTGTCGAGTCCCTGGTTGGCGGTCCAGTCATCCTGGAAGATGCCGTCGACGTATTTGGTCACGACCGGCGGGTTGGCCGCCATGTTGTAGGCCGCCGCCACGCGATGCCAGGCGCCGGCCGTGAAGGCGCCGGTCCCGTTGTAGCCGCCGCCGCCCTGGCCGAAGTTGCTGCCCTGCCAGAAGAGGTCGCCGTCGTCCGTGTTGGCCGTGGAGCTGACCTGCCAGAGCGAGGCTGCGCCGGGTCCGGCGGTGTCGACGAACACGTCCATGATCAGGGTGTATTGGTTGACCTTGGTGCCGCCGCCGTTGGGGGCGATCCGGTGGGTCATGATGTAGCCGAGGTTCCGGTCCAGTTCGCCGGGAGATTTCATCACCTTGACTGCCTGGCCGCCGAGGTCGGGGATGCCGAGGTCGGTGGTGGTGGCGAAAACCGTGCCGGCTTTGCTGACACCGGCGTCGCCGTCGAGGTAGGCGAGCGGAGCGCCGATGGTCGCGCCAAGGTCGCCGAAGTCGAAGTCCCACTGGCCTTTGACCGTGCTGGCGGGAATCGCGACCGGGATGCCGGCGGCCGAAGGCGCACCGAGCGTGACGATCTCCGCATCCGAGAGCCGGCCTGAGCGGATCTGCACGGCGTTGACATACATGATGCGGCGCTCGTCCTGATCGCCGTCACCGAAGAGGATGGCGGTGGCGGCCAGCGCGCGGCGGGCGTTGTCGAGCCCCTGGTTGGCGGTCCATTCGTCCTGCTTGATGCCGTCCACATACTTCACGACCACGGGCGGATTGGCCGCCATGTCGTAGGCCGCCACGACGCGGTGCCACGCGCCGGCGGTGAAGGTGCCACGGCCGTTGTAGCCGCCGCCGCCCTGGCCGAAGTTGCTGCCCTGCCAGAAGAGGTCGCCGTCGTCGGTGTTGGCGGTGGAGCTCGTCTGCCACAGCGAGGCCGCA
>JAYUSF010000111.1:0-21323 GCA_043755815.1 Verrucomicrobiota bacterium | reverse complement strand
GTGGTCATTGCGCTGGTCGTCACGCCCGAGGGCTTTCCGCTCGCCTACGAAATCCTGCCCGGCCACACGGCCGACCACACCACGCGGCAAAGCTTTCTTGAAAAGATCGAAGCGCGTCATGGCCAAGCCCAGCGCGTCTGGCTGATGGATCGGGGCATCCCCACCGAAACCGTGCTGGAGCAGATGCGTGCGAGTGCTCCGCCCGTGAACTATCTGGTCGGCACCCCCAAAGGCGCGTTGACCGCGCTGGAAAAAGACCTGCTTGACCGCCCGTGGGCAACCGTGCGCGCGGGCGTGCAAGTCAAGCTCCTGCCGCAGGACGGCGAGGTCGAGGGCGTCCGTTTTGGTTTCAGTCTGGGTGTCTTCCGCAGGGTTCGGAACCTTGCGGAACGTTTCCGCATCCGGCTTCGGTTCCGTTCCCGGATCTTCCGAAACCTGCGGCACCGGTTCGGCATGGTCCTTCACGGCGCGGGCCTTCTCTTCGGCAATGATCGAGTCGGCGGACTGACGTGTGATGAAGTAGCGACGCTCGTTGGGATCGTAGTGAGCGTCGAGCCGGGCGATGCCCTGCCGGTTCTGCTGGCTCCGACAGCACGCCGCCGTGCTCCTTTTCCTCCGGATCCGAGCCACCGGCCCCCTCCAAAGCTTGACCAGATCCCCATTCCAACGCCTTCATCCCAACCACGGGTGCCGCACTTTTAGACCGCCACCCGCCGCACTATTGGACCGCCCTTCACCCGACTGCGTGGTGGACTCCGCGTCGGGCAAACGGACCTGGGTGGTTCGTCTTGGACGGGAGCGGGCGAGCCGGGTCTTCGGGCTGGGGCTGGCGTCCGCCTTCCTGCTGCTGTTGGCGTTGCCATTGGTTGGACATTCGCCGGGACTGTTCGGCGGGTTGCTCGGCGTGTTTTCCGCCATCGCGGCGGCCCGGATCGCCCGGCGCCATTTCGCGGATACGGCCGAACTTATCCCGGCACAGGTGCACACCTTGCAGGCGTTCGTGATTATGGCGCTCGGAAGCGGGGTCGGGGTGTTCCTCGTCGCGAAGTTGGCGACTGGCGCCGGCCTGCGCTAGCCTAACGCCATGAGCGAGACCGATTGGCAAACGCAGTTCCGGGAAGTTTACGACCGTGGCGTGGCCGCCTGGCGGGCGGGCCGGCAGAACCCGGGGACGATGTTCCCGCCCGCCGATGCGGCGTTCCTCGCCGGCATTGGCTGTTCGACGCAGGAACTGTTCGATTTCGTGGACGATTACCTGACCTACGGTGAGCCCGATTACGCCACGGTGCTGGCGGTGCAGGCGATTCGCCGCGATTATTTCCTCAATGTCCTGGGCGGAAAACCGTCCGCTCACACCGCCTCCATGAACGATCTGCCGGCCAAGATTGCCGAGGTGGACGGCATCGCGTGGTTGCCGCGCCTGATCGTGAAGGCCCGCCTCAAGCTGCGCGGCGAGATGCCGGCCGACCTGATGTATGGCTGCGGCGGCGACCGGCCGTTTCTCCGGCGCATGAATCTCACGTTGCCGCAGTTTCTCGAACTCACGCGGGACAGCGGCGACGACAACCGGAAGATCATCGAGGCCGTGAAACGGGCCGCGCGCGGCTGAATCCCAAAGTGCTGCCGGCTTCCAGCCGGCAGGGGGTGGCCTTCGGCCAAAGTCAAAGACCCGATTCCACCGTCGGCATCAAATGGTCCGTCGTGTTTGCCGACGGACTGCCGGCGGACTGCCGGCGGGACCCCGGCAGCACTTTATGGCCGCAGCCGATCCCGGATTGAAGTGATTGGCATCGCCGGGTGGCGACGGCAGGCTCCGGCCATGCAAGCCGACTTCCGTCCCTCCCGACGCGACTTCCTCAAGGTCGTGGGTGGCGCCGCTTTTGCCGCGCCGTTCGTTACTTCCCACCTCCTTTCCGCGCCGCCGTCCGGCATTGTGCGCCACGCGAGCTTCGGCGCCGCCGGCATGGCGATGGCCGACGTCTCGGAGATCGCATCGCATCCCAGCGTGAAGGTCGTGGCCGTCGCCGAGATCGATTCGTCGCGCCTGGCGGGCTTCAAACAAAAGTTCCCCGAGGCGCGCGTTTACGAGGACTACCGCGTGCTGCTGGAGAAGGAGCAGCTCGACTCGGTCAACGTCTCCACGCCCGACCACATGCACGCCCCCATCGCCATGGCGGCGATGCAGCGCGGAATCAACGTCTACGGGCAGAAGCCGCTGACCCACGACCTTTACGAGACCCGACAACTGACGGAGTTCGCCCGAAAAAAGCGGCTCGTGACGCAGATGGGCATCCAGATTCATTCGGCTGCGGAATACCGCGTGGCCGTCGAGTTGGTGCAGACCGGTGCGATCGGCAAGGTCCGCGAGATTCACACTTGGAGCAGCAAGGACTGGGGCGACAACGGCGCCATGCCAACGCGGGTCGATCCCGTGCCCGTCGGGCTGAACTGGGACCTGTGGCTCGGCGTCGCCGCAGCGCGGCCGTTCATCGGTCAGGGCTGGTATCATCCGGCGAATTGGCGCCGCCGGCTCGACTTCGGCACCGGCACCTTCGGCGACATGGGCTGCCACATCTTTGATCCGGTGTTCAAGGCGGTTGGGCTGACGTCGCCGGTGTCCGTGCGCAGCGAGGGCGCGCCGCCGAATTTGCATTCCTGGGCGATCAATGCCGTGATCCACTACGTGTTTCCGGAGACGCCCTTCACCATCAAGGGCAACATTCGGGTGACGTGGTATGACGGCAACCAACGTCCGCCGGCCGAAGTGAGAGCCCTGCTGGAAGGTCGCGAACTGCCGGACCAAGGCTCCATCGTCATCGGCACCGACGGCGTGATGGTCATCCCGCATGTGGACATGCCATTCCTGCTGCCGGACGCGAAGTTCAAGGGCTTCCGGCACCCCGAGCTGAAGGGCACCAACCACTGGCACCAGTTCGTTGATGCGGTGCGCGGCGTGGGCAAGACGTCGGCGCACTTCGACTATGCCGGTCCGCTGACCGAAGCCGTGCTGCTCGGCAGCGTGGCGACACGGTTCCCCAAGACGACGCTGGAGTGGAGCGGTCGCAGGCTGAAGTTCACCAACGTCAAGGAAGCGAACCAGTTCGTCCGGCGCGCCTACCGTAAGGGCTGGGAAGTGAAGGGGCTGTAAGTTCCGGCGGAGGCAAAGTGCTGCCGGCATCTTGCCGGCAGAGGCGTCTTGGCGAGCTGGGGGGATGAATACTCTCCCACGTCGGCGAGCTGGCGCAGTTTCCGCCGGCTGGAAGCACGGCGGCACCTTGGAGCGCACGGCTCCGGCCCGACGTGCTGCCGGCGCCGGTTCCCGCACACGGTGTCCCGTTGCCCCCGACGGAGGCGGATGGCAGATCGGGGTTGACGTGATACTACCACGGTAGTATTACCGTGGTCGTCAATCACCTATGAGCGCACCTCCACTCCGCCTGGGCGAGCTTCAGCTCCGCATTCTCGAAGTTCTCTGGGAACATCCCGACTCCGGCGTGGGCGCCGTGCACGAGGCGCTGAAACCGGAGCGGGACCTCGCCTACACCACCATCGCCACCATGCTGCGCAAGATGGAGGCGCGCGACCTGGTGACCCACCGCGAGGAAGGGCGCAGCTTTCTTTACCGGGCGGCGGTGGAGGCCGACGAGGTGAACCGCAGCGCCGGCGAACACTTCGTGGGTCGCCTCTTCGAAGGCAGCCTCGCCGACGCCGTCAGCCATCTGCTCACCACCCGCGAGGTCAGCCGCGCCGAACTCGACCAGCTCGAAAAGCTCATCAAGGACGCGAAACGGAGGGCCAAATGATCCCGGACCTCGAGTGGTGGGGCCGGCTGTTGGGACTGCTGGCGACGGAAGCCGCGTTGCTGGTGGCGCTGGCCGCACTGGTGGCCCGGGTGATCCGAGCCGCGCAGCTTCGCCGGCTGGTCTGGCAGTCCGCCTTCCTCGCCGTCGCGCTGGTTTGGACCGTGGAACTGGCTGGCGGCCGCAGTTGGCTCACCCGCTGGCAGGAACCGCTTCCTGAGAAACGGCAACTGACCGCCCGTGTCGTTGGAGGCGCGCCCGTCGTGGCGGAAGAAGTTGCCTTCGAGTTTCCCGCCGAACCCGCGGTGCCGCCACCGGCTCCAACGCCGCCACCGAACTGGTGGCTGGGTCTGCTGTGGCTGGCGGGGCTCGGGGTGTTGCTGGCGAAGGCGGTGGGAAGCCGCGTGCATCTGTCCCTGCATGTTCGCAGTGCAAATCGGGACCGACGTGAGCCGGGGGTTCCTCAGCGCCCACCTCACCCCGGCCCTCTCCCCCCGCTAGGGCGGGCGGAGAGGGAGGGGGCTTCACCATCGAACGACTCCACCCGCGTTGCTCCGCAGTCGGGTGATACGTCTGACAGTCCTCGTCGGTCGGATTCTGGACTACCAATCATGTTGGCGGGCGTCCCCCTCTGCCCGGGGGAGAGGGCTGGGGTGAGGGTGGGCTTACCTAGCCGACCTGAGGAGGCTCCAATCGAGTTAGGACCCCGGAAGTCGGAAGTCGGAACTGATCAGGGATTCGCCACCGCGTCTGCTACGGAAAGCGTCGTCGAGCACCTCCGGCAACGGCTCGGCCTGCGTTCCGTTCGCATCCATGCCTGGACGCAACTGCGTGGACCGGTGGCGTTCGGAATCTTCCGCCCCACGGTGGCGGTGCCTGCAGATTTTGAGACGCGGTTCACGTCGGTCCAGCGGGAGGCAATGCTGGCGCACGAACTCGCGCACCTCGCCAACCGCGATCCGTTGTGGCTGTTGGTGGCTGAACTGGTTTGTGCGCTGGCGTGGTGGCATCCGGCCGTGTGGTGGGCGCGGCGCCAGTTCCGCGCGGCGTGCGAAAGCGCGGCCGACGAGGCGAGCACGCTCGTGCCCGGCGGCCGTGTGGCGCTGGCCGAAGCCTTGGTGAACTTCGGCCGCGAACTGACCGCGCCGGGCGGGGTAGGCGTTGCCGGCAGCGGGCTGAAGTCGGAACTGGCACGCCGGGTGAGGGTTTTGGTCGAGGGCACCGGCGACAACGTCATTTCTCGGCCTGCGGGCGTTTGGTTGGTTCGTTGCGGGATCGTGGTGCTGTTTGGCGCTTCGCTATTGGCGCCGTGGCCGGGGGATCGCGGCGGACTGGGCGTTGCAATCGCCGCGGCGTGGGCGGAGGGGCCAAAGTCTCCGTCGAAGTCCGAGAGGGACGTGCCTGCCTCTCCGCCAATGCCCGCCACGGAGGATGCGCGCGACGGCGCTGCGACACGTTCGATTGACCCGATCCGTCCGGGGCTCGCCTACGACCAGCCACTCCCGGGCAGTTCGACACGTCCGCGGGGAAGCTACGTAGCGCTGGAGCAGCGTGGTCCGAATTCGACGCTGGTTTTCCCGAGCTTCCAGTTCCCCGGCGAATCGTTGGGACAGGCGGTTGAGCGAATTAGTGCGGCCGCCAGGCGGGTCGATCCCGCGGGCCATGGAATCAAGGTGTCTTTGTTCGGCGCTTCCGACCTTTCAGCCGTCCGGATCGGGCGGGCGGGAACGCTCCGAAATGCGGACCTTTCGCTCGTGTTGGCGACGTTGGTGCAGGCCGCGGAAACGCCCATTCAGTCCGCGCTTGAGGGTGACTTGGTGACCATCGCACCGCTGGGAATGATGTCGGCACAAGGTCAGGTCGCCCTGGCCACGGCCGCGGACGAATTGAAAGCGGCCAAACGGAATTGGGAGGCTGCCCGCGCCGCGAATGCCGTTGGTGCCCCGGAACTTGTCGCGGCGGAACACCGTCAGGAAGCGGCCAAGCAAGCGTTCCACGACTTGGCTAAACGGACTCAATCGGCCACGCGGCAGTTCGCCGTCAACGGCCCAGCCTTCCGGCAGCATCTCACCCTGTTTCTGGCCCCGGGCGAGACCAACCTACAGGCGGCAATCCGCATCTTCTGCGCGACCAACGGGGTCGAAATTCCACCGTTTACGCCCACGGCCACCGTCACCGCCCCGCCCCCGGAGGGGTCGGCCGCATTCTTCGACGAAGCCCAGGGACGGCTGTTTGTCCGCGCGACCTTGGCCGACCTGGAGCGAATCGAGGCGGCGATCCAGCAGCTCAATCTGCCTCCGGCCGAACAGCACGCCTTGAACCTGGACCGGCAACGCGCCCGGCTGTTGGCCGCCCTGGACCGCATCGTCATTCCCAACTTTGAAGTGACCGACGAAACCTTGGGCTCCGTAGTGCGCCGATTGGAGCAGGCAGCCAAGGAAGCCGACCCCCAAGGGCGGGGGATGAATTTCATCATCAACGAACCCGACGACACCGGGGCGTTGGCGAAGACGGTCATCAAGACCATCCCCCCGCTACAGGAAACCAAGATCACCGAAGTGATTGCCCAAGTGGTAGCGGGGGCGGAGAAGCGGATACAGGCCGACGTCGAAAGCTATGCCGTGGTGTTCAACGCGTGGCGCGACGATTCGAAACAACTGCACACTCGACGATTCGCCGGCCTCGGGCCGGCATTCCAACGGCACATCGGTGGATTCCTGACCCAGGGGCAGACCAACCTTCAGGTCGCCGTCCGCGCCTTCGGCGCTGCCAATGGCGTCGAGTTCCAGGATCTCGACGCCAAAGCCCTCGCGGACATTCCCCCACAGGGTCTGCCCGCCGTCTTCTACAACGACCGCACGGGCATCCTTTTCGTCCGGGCGACGCTGGTGGACTTGGGTCGAATCGATCAGGCGATCCAGCGGCTGAACTTTCCGGCGGAAATGCACGCGGGCACAACTCGGGCCGCACTGGAACAACAGCTCATTGAGGGGGAGGCCACGCTCGCCAAGTTGCGAACCCGCTACCTCGAAGCACATCCCAAGATGGTCGAGGCGCTGGCACGGCAGGCCGATACGCAGGCTGCGCTGAAGGCGCTTTCGGCGGAGGCCCCAACGGCCCAGCCTGTCCCCCACCGGGAAAACAGTGCGCTGATTCAGACCTTGGAGAGGGACCGGCAGGTGGCTGCCGAGGAAATATCCCGACTCCGCCAAGATTTGGAAAACGGGACCGGTGTTCGTTCCGAATTGGAGGCAAAGCTGAAACGCCTCACCGATGTGGAAGCGAAGATTAAAGAACAACTCGGTCATATGAGACAGGCGGCAAACGGTGGTGGCCGGTCAGAATCCGACCCTCCCCAAGTTCAGCTCTCCGTCTTCTTCGCCGAGATCACCGAGGGCAGCGCGGATGACATCGGGCTCGACTGGCTGTTCGGGCAGGCCCGCACCAACAACCCTGCGCTCGAGTCGGGACTCGTGACCAACTTGCCGGCGGGAAGGACTCCGCTGAACGGCGACCGGCTGCGCGTGGACCGGTTGGCGGTCTCGGGCCAGTCGGCGGTGCTGTCGGCGGAGCAGTTCACGGCCTTGAAGGAACGACTCGAAGGCCGCAACGGCGTGGACTTCCTGACCGCACCCAAGGTGACGACATTGTCCGGGCGCCAGGCCCAGGTGACGGTGGGTGAGCCGCGGACGCTCGTGACGGGTGTGGTGGCCACGGACGGTTCGCCGACCAACGACGCCAGTGTCAGCTACGTGACGGATCAGGTTTCAGTGGGCCCGCTGGTGGATCTCTTTCCGGCGGCCGAAGGAACGGGTTGGCGCGTGAAGGTGGTGGCCTCGGTCACGGAGTTCCTCGGGTATGATGATCCCGGAGCGACGAACCGGGTTTTGGCCCAGACATTCGGCGGCAAGCCGCTGAAGGGGACGGCGCCGTTGCCCCGCCTCCGGATGCGCGAAACCCAGGCGGAAGTGTTGGCCCACGGCGGCGAAACCATTGCCCTGCGCGGCCCGCTGGCGGACGAGGTGATCCGTTTCAAGGACAAGGTGCCGGTGCTGGGCGACATTCCCATGCTGGGCCGCCTCTTCCGCTCGGAAGGCCGTCAGGTCCGGCACAAGCGGCTCTACGTGTTCATCCAGCCCGTCTCCATAGACGCCGCCGGGAATCGTCAACCCGCGCCGGAGACGAAGTAGAGAGCCTAGTAATTAATGGTCGGCAACGGGACAGCTTTACGCGCCAGCGTTTTGGACTGCGGCAGTCCTCTGCCGCTTTCGCCAGCGTGAACGGGCCGTGAGGGGATGGAACTGAACCACGTCCGGCCTGCCAAAGCGCCGGGGGACTCGCGCAGTCCAAGACGCTGCCGCGACTGCCCCGCCCCGGTTTAAAGCTCCGCGAGGTTTTGGACTGCGGCAGTCCTCTGCCGCCTTGGGCTTGCCGAGCCGGCGTCATCAGCAACCTAGAGTGAGAAGGCAGGCTCCGCGGGTCAAAGCGGTGGTAAGCCACCGCACTCCAAGACGCTGACGCGTCCACTGGCGTCGAATGCCCTTCGCGTGCCCGCTGCGCGCCTTAGCCTCATCGCCGGAACGACGCGGCGAAGTCGTCTGTCTTCACGGCGCGGGTTTCCTTCTGGAGCGTCGAGTTGGCGATGAGTTCCTGAAGTTTGGCTTCCCAGGCGGCGCCATCCATCGGGAGTTCCAGCGTCTGGTTCTGGAGGGAGGAGAAGACGATGGCGTTGGCGAGCTCCACCGAATTCATTCCTTCCAGGCCGGGCGCTATCAGGGGAGCGCCATCCAGCGCTGCGGCGACGAAGTTCTGCATCAGGAGGGCGTGCTGGTTCGCCGCATTCTCAAACGGGATGTCGATGTTCCAGACGTCGGGTTTGCTGAAGCCGACCTCGGCGGTCCGGCTCCATTCGAGCGCATCGGATTCGTTGCGGGTGAACGTGAGCCGGTTGTTCTCCAGCACGACGCGGCCGCGCGTGCCGGCAATCTCGAAGCGGTTGGTGCCCGGCGCTTCGCCCGTGCTGCTCATGAAGGTGCCCGTCGCTCCGTTGGGAAATTCGAAGTAGGCGGTCACCTGGTCTTCCACCTCAATGTTGTGCCAGCGTCCGAGCTGGCAGAAACCGCGGACACGCGCGGGCATGCCCAGCAGCCAGGCCAGCACGTCGAGGTTGTGCAGGCACTGGTTCAGCAGCACGCCGCCGCCCTCGCCTTTCCAGGTCGCCCGCCAACCGCCGCTGGCGTAGTAGCCTTCCGTGCGAAACCAGTCCGTGTTGATCCAGGTCACGCGTTGGATCTGGCCGAGTTCACCCGCGGCCAACAGGGCGCGCAGTTTGGCGTAACGCGGTTCGACGCGGAGCTGGAACATGCCGGCGAAGATCTGCTCGGAGTGTTCCGCGGCGCAGGCGAGCAGGCGTTGGGCGTCGGCTTTGTGGGCGGAAATCGGCTTTTCAACCATCACATGCAATCCGGCCTCCAAGGCGGCGATGCCCAACGAGGTGTGATCGTAATGCGGGGTGGCGATCAACACGGCGTCGATGGCGCCAGAATGGATGAGCTCAAGGGCGTTGGTTGAGACGCGAAGCTTGCGGGCGTAATAAGGTTCGAGCTTCGCCGGCGTGGTGGCGCACACGGCCGTGAGTTCGCAACGGGGCACCTTGCCTTCGAGCAGGTAGGTGGCGTGATGGCGACCAATGTTGCCGAGTCCGATGAGTCCGAGTCGTAGCGAGGACATTTGTTTCGGGGTCAGCGTCGCCGCGGGCATGGCCTCGGGGCAAGTCCCTGAGTATGGTTATAAGCGAAATGCAGACTGCGTTTGATCTGGCCATCGTGGGCTCGGCGTTCGGTGGTTCGCTGCTGGCGCTGATCGCACGGCGACTTGGGCTTTCGGTGGCGCTGATCGAACGGGACCGGCATCCGAAGTTCGCCATGGGCGAGTCCTCCACACCGCTGGCCAACCTGCTGCTGGAGGAACTGGCCAGCCGCTACGGGTTGCCCCGACTGCTGCCGCTGTGCAAATGGGGTCCGTGGCAGCGGGCGTATCCGGAAATCGGCTGTGGGCTCAAACGGGGTTTTTCCTTCTACCATCATCACCTCGGCGAACCGTGGCGCGAAGAGAGAGGGCGCGGCAACGAACTGCTGGTCGCCGCGAGTCCCAATGACGAAATCGGCGACACGCAATGGTATCGCCCTGACTTCGACCAATTCCTCGCGGGCGAAGCCGAGGCGGCCGGTGCCACCTACCTCGACGAGACCGTTCTCGACACGGTTGAGTTCGGGTCGCCAAGCGCGACGCTGGCCGGCCAAAGACACGGCGAACCGATCCAAATTCGGGCGCAGTTCGTGGTTGATGCGAGCGGACCACGCGGCTTCCTATGGCAGCGGCTGGGGCTGGGCGAACGGGGGTTGCCGTCGTTCCCGGCGCGTCAGGCCTTGTTCACCCACTTCCGCGGCGTGCAACGATGGGATGGCTTGCACGCCACCGGCATCGCGCCGCCCTTTTCGCCGGACGACGCGGCGCTGCATCACGTCTTTGACGGCGGCTGGATGTGGGTGTTGCGGTTCAACAACCGCCTCACCAGCGCGGGCGTATCCGTGACCGACTCGTTGGCTGCCGAATTGGGTTTGGCGGAAGGCGAACCCGCCTGGGCGCGCCTGCTTGGACGCCTGCCGTCGGTGGCCGGGCAATTTGCAGGTGCGACGCCCGCCCGCGGGTTTGTCCGCGTGGAGCGACTGGCCTTTCGGTCGGCGACGATCGTCGGTGAACGTTGGGCGTTGCTGCCCTCGGCCGCGGGTTTCGTCGATCCGCTGTTCTCGACCGGCTTTGTGCTGACGCTGCTCGGCGTCGAGCGGCTGGCCGCGATGCTGGGGCAGGGGAGAGTCCCGACTCCGGCGGCTTTGGCGGGTTACGCACGCGAAACGGAGGGCGAGCTGGTGGCGGCCTCGCGCCTGCTGGCCGCGCAACACGCGACCCTGGGTTCCCCCGAACGCTTCCAGCTCCTCACGATGCTTTACTTCGCCGCCGCTAGTTTTTCCGAAGCGGTTCGACGATTGGGCAAGCCGGGCGCGGCCGATGGCTTTCTCCTGCGAAACCGTCCCGGCTTCGGTCGGGAGGCCTTGGCCTTGGCCGATCGGGTGGTAGCGGAGCCTGGTTTTCCCGTGGACGAACTCAGGCACCGGATCGCCGGCCTGATCGCGCCGCTGAATGTCGCCGGCCTCCTCGATCCGACGAAACGAAACTGGTATGCCTGCGAGGCGAAGGACTTGTTCGCCGGTGCAGAAAAGCTGGACGCGACCCCCGACAAAATCCGCGAAATGTTGCGGCGCGTTGGCTTTTTCGAGGGTTGACCGGCGAGGGGCAGTATCTCCGGTCGAGGTAGCCCCGGGCTTAAATCCCGCGCGGGCAGCCTCCAGTTCAACCCAGACCGGACGAACCCGTCGCCCTTACTTCTTCTCGGCCCGCGGCGCTTTGTCGGCCACGGGTGAGTTGGTGCCCTCGCGCTGGCGGCGGCGCTCCTTCTCGGCCTTCTTCAGCAGTTCGTTGAAACGGAGCTGCTGTTCGGGCTTTAGCTCGGTGCGGATCTGCTCGCGGAGCGCTTCAAACTCAGCGCGGGCCTGCGGGGCGATGGGTTCCCAGACTTTGCGGAAGCGTTCCTGACTCTCCTTCACGAGTCCGTCGATGCGCGCCTTCTGTTCCTCGGACAGCTTGAGGTCGCGCTGGGCGCGGCGGAGGAATTCGTAACGCTGCCACGCGATGGCCGGCAGGGGAGAGCGCGCGGCCAGCTCAGCCCGGACCGCCTGGCGGCTGCGGATGCGCGTGACCGCCGCCCCAGTCGTGGTTCCGGCGGCGAACAGCAGCACGGCGGCGAGGATGACCTTCCAGGCTTTCACCAGATTTCGGGGGCGCCGTCGGCCGACGCGAAGAGGGCATCTTCCAGATGGACACTGGCCAGTTCCACGGCGGGTTCAGTTCCGTCCAACGGCGGCTCGGCCAGGTTGAGGCTGATGACGCCGGTGACCACCGCAAGGGCGCAGGCCGAAACGGCGGAACGCCAGAGCCACGAACCCCAGATCGCCAGCGGATCGTTCTTGGCGGCCCGAATCCGGGCCATGACCCGCTGTTCGAAAGCGTAGGGCACGCGATCGGACGGTGTCGTCTGGCGGGCGGTGTCCAGCAGGGTTCGTTGGAGACGTTCGAGGTTCATTTCTGCAGGGGAATCCGACGGCAATGGGCGCAACGGGGTTACAGATACTTTTCCGGGGTCATTCGCAGGAGAATCTTTTTCATTTCGGCCCTGGCCCGAAATGCCCGGACTTTGACCAGAGGCACGGACCAACCCGTGAGTTCGGCGATTTCCTTCACAGGTCTGTCCTCCAGCTCAAGCAGCGTGATGACCAGGCGGTTCGGCGGTGAAAGCTGGGCGAGGACCCTTTCCACAAGGCTGCGCGCGGCCTCGGCGTCAGTGGTTCCCTGGTCGGGTGCGCGGGCAAACCTATCGAGCCAGTTCGACTCGCCTTCCGTGATCTCGCTTAAGTTGTGTTCCCGGTTGCGCCGATGTGCCCGCAGAAAATCGTAGCAGGTGTGCACCGCCAACCGCATCAGCCAGTGCTCGAAGGGCGCGTCGCCGCGCCAGGAAGCGAGCTTGGAGAAGGCTTTGAGGAAGATTTCCTGGACGATGTCCGCCACCTCGTCCTCGCGTCGGGCATAACGGCGGGCGGTGGCGAACAGTCGCGACTGGTAGCGACGGACGAGTTCCTCGAAGCGTGACGAATCGCCCCCGCGGATGGCGGCGATGATTTCGTTGTCACTGGCTTCGGGAAGCACGGCGGCAAAACCTGACAGCACGCGCGGTCCGGCGAAAGGTTGGGGGCGCGGAAAAGCCGGAACCTTCAGAAAAAAGGCCGCCGTGCCCACGCACGACGGCCTGCCCGAGTCACCGGGCGCCACACACTTCAAATGCGGATCGAGCCCTGCGGCAAACGTCGGCTTACTTGGTTTCCGATTTGGCTTTCGCTTCAGCTTGGGCCTTGTCGCCGGATTTGCCGGCCTGTTCCAGCCGCTTGGTGAGGCGTTCCAACTGCTTGGTTTCCTCATCGGTCAGCTTGCCGGCGGCCTGCTTTTCCTTGAGTTCCTTCAGCTTGGCTTCGGCTTTTTCCTTGGCCTTGGCTGCCCGGGCGGCGCGTTCTTCGGGCGTCAGTTTGGGACGCTCCGCACGTTTCTTGCCTTCGCCCTTCTGGGCGGGCTTGGTTTTTTCGGGCTGGTCTTCGGCCCGAAGCGGAACCGCGGCCCCGATCAGGAGGCTGGCGGCGAGGAGGGATTGGAGAATGTGTTTCATATGCTGTGCGGTCACGGACACGCCGTGTGCGGAAGGAGACGCCACGAGTCCGCCGGCGGTTACAGGCTCCTGCTTGTCCGGGTCCGGGCGGCGGCTAGCTTCCCGCCGTGAGTGACCTCCTGATCGGTGCCCTGGGTGTCCTGCTGTCCACCAACCAGCCGGCCGCCCTCAGCAATCTCGTCGTGGCCAAGACCGGTCTCGTCCTGCCGGTGGTGAACACGAACAACCCCGTGGAAATGGAGCTGCGGCGGATCATGGAGGCCGATGACGCCGCTCAGGAAGAGGTGCAGAAGTGGCTCGATGAAGGTGACAGGCCGGCGGACCCGCTGACGGCGCCATCGCCGCTCGCCCTCAAGGCCCGGGTGAGCAAACGTTTCGACGAGGTGAAGGCGCTCTATGACGAATTTCTGAGGCGGCATCCGGACAGCGGGAAAGGCTTCCTCGCCTACGGCAGTTTCCTCAATGACATCGGCGACGAAGCGGGCGCCATCGAACGCTGGGAGAAGTCCCGGGAACTGGACCCCAAGAATCCGGCTTCGTGGAACAACCTCGCCAACAGCTATGCGCACGTCGGGCCGGTGGAGAAGTCGTTTCCCTACTACGACGAGGCGCTGAGGCTGAATCCCAACGAACCGATCTACTGGCACAATTTCGGCACCCTGACCTTTTTGTTTCGGGTCGACGCCACGAACTACTTTAAGACCGATGAACAGGGCGTGTTCCGCAAGGCCCTGGAAATGTATCAGCAGGCCATCAGGCTAGACCCGGTGAACTTCAACCTGCTCACCGACGTGGCCCAGACCTACTACGGCGTGAAGCCCCCGCCGGCTAAGAACTCCGAGGAAGCCCGGCAGGCCGAGCTGAAGCTGATGCACACCGCCTTGGGCGCCTGGACCAATGCCCTCGCGCAGGCCGCCAGCGACGAGGACCGCGAAGGCGTCTACCTCCACATGGCGCGCTGGCGATTGCGGGCGGGCCAGTTCGAGGAAGCAAAGGCCCGCCTCGCAGCCGTGACCAATGAGGTCCACCAACCCATGCGGCAGCGGCTGGAAAGGAACCTGGCGGAGCGGGCAGTAGCGAAACCACCCGAGCCTGCGAACTGAACGAGCGCGGACGCCGTCGTCCGCGCTCCCAGGATTGCCCGCCGACGCACATCGCGATGAGCCCTGGGCGATGAACCGACTGTCCGGCTCCTGGGAGCGCCGGCATCCTGCCGGCCGCCGGGTTGGGTGATGCTACGGCCGGCAAGATGCCGGCAGGCCCGGACGTTGGCGCACACTTTCGCGCCCGTCGTTGGCACGGTTTCCCATGCGGAGTGCCGCCGCCCCAATCCGCAGTCGGCAGGATTCCGCATGGCCCGGGTTGGCGGATTGAGCTAATCCAGCCGCGGTGAGTGACGTGACCCGTATTCTGGAGCGTGTTGAGCAGGGCGACGCCCTGGCGTCCGGGGAGCTTTTACCGCTGGTTTACGGGGAACTCCGCCGGCTCGCCGCGCAAAAGATGGCCAACGAGCAGCCTGGGCACACCCTTCAGGCCACGGCGCTCGTCCACGAGGCTTGGCTGCGGCTCGGTGGCGATGGACCGCCGCGCTGGCGGAACCGTGCCCACTTCTTTGGCGCGGCGGCCGAGGCGATGCGCCGCATCCTCATCGATCGCGCCCGCAGGCGGCAGGTGCGCGTCGCCTCCGGCCTGGCCGCACCGGAAGAGCTTCATGAGTCCCACATCGAAGTCCGCGTGCCGGATTCCGAACTGCTCGCTCTGCACGAGGAACTGGACCAATTGGCCAGGGTGGATTCCGACGCGGCCGCGCTGGTGAAGCTGCGCTATTTCGTTGGCTTGAGCATGGCGGAAGCGGCGGAGGCGCTGGGGATTCCGCTGCGGCAGGGTGAACGGCTCTGGACCTTTGCCAAAGCCTGGCTGCGGGACGCGCTCAACCGCGACCGATAGCCTCGGACCGGGAAGAACTTATTCGGGAAAGTTGGCGGGTTTTCCCGGCCCAGCCGCATGTGGAAGGTGAAAGGCACTCATGGAACACCTGGATCAGACCGAACGGGACCGGCGGGCGCGCGACATATTCCTGCGCGCCGCCGAGATCCACTCACCCGAGGCCCAGGCGGCCTACCTCGAAGGCGCGTGCCAGCATGATGTTTCTCTGCGCTCGCGGGTGGAGGCGCTCCTGGAGAATCACCGGCAGGATTCCTTTTTGGAGAACGCGGCCGTAGACCCGGCGCAGACCCTCCGGATCGAGCCGCCGTTGACCGAGTTGCCCGGCACGAAGATCGGGCGCTACAAGCTCCTCCAGCAGATCGGCGAGGGCGGCATGGGGGTCGTCTATATGGCCGAGCAGGAGGAGCCGGTGCGCCGCCGGGTCGCGCTGAAGATCATCAAGCTGGGCATGGACACCCGCGCGGTGGTCGCGCGGTTCGAGGCGGAACGGCAGGCGCTGGCGTTGATGGATCATCCGAACATCGCCCGCGTGCTCGACGGCGGCGCGACCGAGACGGGCCGGCCCTACTTCGTCATGGAGCTGGTGCAGGGCGTGCCCATCACCCAGTTCTGCGACCAGGCGAAGCTGCCGGCGGCGGAGCGGCTCAAGCTGTTCATCCAGGTCTGCCAGGCCGTCCAGAGCGCGCACCAGAAGGGGATCATCCACCGCGACCTCAAGCCGTCGAACATCCTCGTCACGCTCCACCACGGCGAGCCGATGCCGAAGGTGATTGATTTCGGCATCGCCAAGGCGACGAACCAGAAGCTCACCGAGAAGACGCTCTTCACCCAGCACGCCACGATGATCGGCACGCCGGCCTACATGAGCCCCGAGCAGGCCGAGCTGACCAGCATGGACATCGACACGCGCTCCGACATCTACAGCCTGGGCGTGCTGCTCTACGAGCTGCTGACCGGGAGCACGCCCTTCCCGGAGAAGCGGCTGCGCAGCCTCGGCTACGGGGAGATGCAACGGGTGATCGTGGACGAGGAACCGGAACGGCCCTCGACGCGCCTGAGCACGCTGGCCGACGCGCATAAGAGCGCGGTGGCGAAGAATCACGGCGAGGAACTGGCCGCGCTGAGCAAGCTGCTCCGGGGCGACCTCGACTGGATCGTGATGCGCTGCCTGGAGAAGGACCGCCGCCGCCGTTACGAGACGGCCAACGGGCTGGCGGCGGACCTCCAGCGACATCTGAACAACGAGCCGGTCATCGCTCGGCCACCGACGGTGATCTACCGGTTCCAGAAAATGGTGCGGCGAAACAAGCTGGCGTTTGCCGCCGGCACCGCGATAGCGACGGTGCTCGTGCTCGGCGTGATCGTCAGCACCTGGCAGGCGGTCCGTGCCACGCGGGCCAAGCGGGAGGCGGTGGAACAACGTCAGTCCGCGGACACGAGCGCGCAGGAGGCCCGTCACGCGGAGCAGAAGGCCGATGCGCAGCGAAACGTCGCGGTGGGGCAGCGCAAGCTCGCCGACATGCAGTTGGCCCTCCAGGCCTGGGAGGAAGGCGATCTTCAGCGGGCCAAGGACTTGATTGAGGCCAGTCGCCCCGCGCCCGGTGTGGCGCCCTCCTTCGAGTGGCGCTACCTCAAGAAACTCTGCCAAGACCAAAGCATCGCGACCTTCGGCACGAACCACCAATACCGATCAGCGCAGTTTTTCGCTCACGATTTGCTCCTGCTCAACGACGAGAAGAAACTCACTCTCCACAACCTTTCCGACGGGAAAGATCAGGTGCTGCTCGAAGATCAGGACGAAATCTCGAAACCCACTTTTTGTTCAGGGAACACGAACCTGCTCGCCACGGTGACCGAAGACAGCCGCATCAAGGTGTGGGATCTCGCTGCCAGACGTGTCCGGGTGGAATTTCAAGGACATCCAGGCTCCTCAATCAAAGCCATCGCCTTCTCCCGCGACGGAAGATGGCTGGCTTCGGCAAGTCGGGATAGCTCCGTCAAGCTGTGGGATGTCGAAGCGGGGAATTCCAAGCGCGCCCGGACCCAGCACCGCTACTCCTACTGGGCGGACGGCGTCGCCTTCTCGCCGGATGGGAGATACCTGTTCTCCGGCGGGAGCGAAGCCATGATTCGCTCCTGGGATGTCGCCACGGGGGCGGAAGCGGCGGCCCCACTCGAAGGCCACACAGCCTGGATTTACGCGATGACAACATCGTCGGACGGCCTTCGGATGGCCTCCGGGAGCGCCGATAGCGCGGTCATTGTCTGGGATGTGATCGCTCGCAAACCCGTGACGAAGCTCCTCGGTCACATCGCTGCCATCGCGGCGTTGGCCTTTTCGCCGGATCGACGAATCCTCGCTTCAGGAGGGCACGATCACACCATCCGGCTGTGGGACTTGGACACCGGCCAACAACTTTCGCTGCTTCGCGGGCACGGGGCTCCAGTAACCTGGCTCAACTTCTCGCCCGATGGACAGTTGCTCCTATCCCGAAGCGAGGACGGTCTGGTAAAACTCTGGCACGCCACCACCGTCGTGGACGGCGACGCTCTCACCGGCAACGGGACATTTGTGGAAGATCTGGCCCTGTCCCCGGACGGACGACGCCTGGCTTCAGTAGGAACCGACAGTCTCGCCGTCAACTTGTGGGATCTGCCCACCCGGACCTGGACCCCCCTCACCGGACACACCGGCGCCACGATGTGTGCCGCTTTTTCCTCCGACGGAAGAATTCTCGCCACCGGAAGTCACGACCAGACGGTGAGACTGTGGGACGTGAACGATCACAAGGCCGTCGCCACGCTCACCAACGGATTTCCCGTCGGTTCGCTCGCCTTTTCACCGGACGGACAGACGCTGATGGTCGGCGGCTCCAAATATCCTTTCATGGTGGGCGGTCGGGCTGGCTTGCAGTTCTGGGATGTCACATCCCGACAGGCCACCGGGACACTTCCCGGCGAAGCATCGGACATTGTGGAGGTTGCTTGGTCCCAGAGCGGAGCCTTGTTGGCGACGGGCCACAAGGACGGCCCCGTCAGTCTGTGGGACGCCTCATCGCGCCGGCTTCTCCATCGATTTGAGAGAACGTTCGGAAGTTCGGTGATCTGCCTGGCGTTCTCTCCGAGCGAGCCGCTTCTGGCCGCCAGTGATTGGAGCGGAAACATCGTGCTCTACGACACCACTACGATGGAGGTGCTCCAGCCGACGCTGAAAGCCCATACCGGGAGGGTGATGTCCCTGGCCTTCAGTCCGGACGGTCGCACGCTGGCATCCGCAGGTGAGGGCGGAGGTTTGAAGCTATGGCAAGTGGCCACGCGGCAGTTGGCCCTAACCCTGAAGGGACATGTGGGCGAGGTCACAGGGGTCGCCTTCTCGCGGGATGGCAACTTCATGGCAAGCTGCGGCGCCGATGCCACCGTGCGGCTCTGGCCCGCCGCGACTCTCGAAGAAGCCGACGCAACTACAAAATCGAAAAAGGAAGGCCAATGAAACCAACACCACTCCTGCTGACCTGTCTGGTCGGGCTCGCTGTCCGAATGCTCGGCCTGGCTCAACCCACCATCACCACGCAACCGAAAAGCCAGTCCGTCAGCCTCGGCGCGAACGTGACGTTCTCCGTTAGAGGCAGCGGTGCTGCGCCGCTGAGTTATCAGTGGCGGTTAACCGGCGCGGACATTTCAGGAGCGATCACCAACTCGCTCGTCCTGACAAATGTTCAATCGCTCCAGGCTGGCGACTATGATGTTGTCGTCAGCGATGCAGGCGGCTCGACGAACAGTCGCGCGGCCACACTACAAGTGGATTCCACGTTCACCAAGATCACCAGCAGCGGCATAGTGACCGACAAGGGACTCTTCGGAGGCAGCTCCTGGGCGGACTACGACAACGACACCTTCCTTGATCTGCTGGTTTCGAACTACGGTGGCGGAGGAAATTTTCTCTATCGCAACAACCGGGATGGAACCTTCTCTCGGATCACCGTTTCGCCGATCGCAACCGATCCCGAGCACACGGTTCGTAGCGCCTGGGGCGACTATGACAATGACGGGTTTCTGGACCTGGTGACACTCAACGGGGCCGCGAATTTTACGGAATCAAACGCCCTCTACCACAACAACGGGAACGGGACATTTTCACGAACCGCCGCCACCGCAGTGGGCGAGTTGGCGAGCGCCAAGGGCAACTGCCATGGTGGCGCGTGGGGTGATTTTAACAACGACGGCCTCTTGGACCTGCTGGTGGCGGACTGGAGTCGCAAATTGGTTCTGTATCGAAACAACCCGGACGGACGCTTCACGAAAGTCGTCGGCGATCCACTCGTCAACGTCGGTGCGCAGTCTGTCGGTTGCGTCTGGGCGGACTTCGACAACGATGGTTGGAGCGATGTCTTTGTATCCGGCTTCAGCGGTGCCAATTTCCTCTTTCGTAACGACGGACGCGGCGCCTTCACCCGAATCACAGGCCGTTTGCCCGCTTCCGACGCGCAACCGTCGGACGGGCTTGCCTGGGGCGACTATGACAATGATGGGTTCCTGGACCTGTTCGTCACCAACCCGAACAGCGGCGGCAACCGGCTTTACCGGAACAAAGGGGACGGGACGTTTGAGAAAATCACTTCAGGCGCGATCGTCACGGACAAGGCTGAGTCCTTGGGCTGCGCCTGGGGTGATTTCGACAACGACGGTTTCCTGGATCTGTTCGTGATCAATGGCCTTTTCGGACCACAGAACAACTTCCTCTACCGAAACAACGGCGATGGCACCTTCACCAAGATCACCTCGGGCAGCCTCGCCAACGACGTTGGCGCTTCTTCCGGTATCGCCTGGGGTGACTACGACAACGACGGCTTTCTTGATCTGTTCGTCGCGAACGGCGTCCTCGGCCCGGCCCAGGTCAATTTCCTCTACCGAAACAACGGGAACGGCAACAACTGGCTGAAGGTCAAGTGCGTCGGAACCGTGTCGAATCGCGCCGGGCTCGGGGCGAAGGTCCGCCTCAAGGCTGTCATCGCCGGCCAATCACGCTGGCAGATGCGCCAGATTGACGGCGGCGATGGATCGTCCGGCGGCAGCCTCGAAGCCGATTTCGGCCTCGGAGACGCCACGATCATCGACACGCTGCGCATCGAGTGGCCGTCGGGCATCGTGCAGGAGTTTCACGGTGTCGCGCCCAAGCAGTTCCTGACGCTCACCGAGCCGGCGCGGCTCCAGGCGCTGGGAGCAGGCGTCCTTCGTATCCAATCGTGGAAGGGCATGGCTTTCGAGGTGCAGACGTCCACCGATCTGAACCAGTGGTCGCCCCTGACGACCGTGACCAATCTCACCGGCACGCTGGAGTTCACAGACCCCAATGCGGCGAACGACCTGCGGCACTTCTACCGAGTGGTGCTTCGGTAGCCAGAGCGACCTGAACATTCGCCTGTCAACTCCTCCCTGTTCACTTCGCCGGAAACCATCCCCGTAAAAACTGCGCCTCCGTGCCGTCATAGACCGCCTCGACCAGGTGCTCGACGCCCTGCTGGTTGCCCCACGAGTAGTTGATCACCAGCCGGCCCTGCCGTTCGTTGAGGCGATGCCCGTGCCGCCCGTGCCGCCCGCGCCGTCGCCGTGGCCCCATCCGCAATCGCGGATCACGCGCCAAACAAATCGTCCAGCGGCACGACGACGCCTGACACCACGGAAGACTCCAGCCGCTCCGGAGCGGTGACGGTCAAGCACCGGGCAAACCCCTCGCCCCGCGGCTCGCGATGGACCTCGATGCATCGCTGCTGCGGCACGACGATCCAATACTCCTTCACCCCGGCCGCGGCGCAGATCGCAGCCTTGCGCTGATCAAGTTCCAGCGTGGAAACCGCCACCTCGATGACGAGTTCGGCCGTCGTCGGATGACCGCTGCGGAAGTCCCGTCGCGAACCGCGAACGACGGCGAGATCCGGTTCCGGTTCGGAGCGCAGGAAGGTCAGGGGCGCTTCCTTCAGCACGCACATGCCAGGTGGCAGGCAGCGCTCCAGCAGCTCGAACAGCAGCCAGACCAGTGATTCGTGCAATGGTGACTTGGGCTTTTTAGTGACCAGGGTTCCCTCCAGCAGTTCGACATCCTCGCCCAGCATGCCCAGTTCGCCGACCTTATGGTAGAACTCCACCGAGAGCGGATGGACCGCCCGCCGGACGGCGGGTTCTTCGAGGATCGAAGTCATGGCGGCAACGTATCCCGCTGCGGACGCCTGACGCAACCCGCGGTTCGG
>JAYUSF010000110.1:0-6309 GCA_043755815.1 Verrucomicrobiota bacterium | reverse complement strand
TTCACCTCGACGAGGATTTGCAGCGTCTTGGCCTGCTTCTCGGCCTGCTTCTGCAACTCCGCGGCGAGACCCAGGCTGTCCACGCTCTCGATCACCTCGAACAGGCCCACGGCATCGCGCGCCTTGTTGGACTGGAGATGCCCGATGAAATGCCACCTCGCCTTGCCGGGGCTGGCGGGCACCTTGATGCGGGCTTCCTGCACCCGGTTTTCACCGAACAGCGTCACGCCCAACGCCACCGCCTCTGCGACCGTGCTGGCCGGGTGGTTCTTGGACACGGCGACCAGCGTGACCTCGGCCGGATCGCGGCGGGCGCGTTCGCATGCGGCGGCGATGCGGGACCGGACGGCGGCGAGGTTTTCAGCGAGCGACATGGGCGGAGACTAGGCTGGAACCCCGGCCGAACAAGCCGGCGACGCTCACGGCAGCTCGCGAATCCGCAGGTTGCGGAAGTCCACCGGCGCGCCTTCCGATTCGAGGCACAGGTAGCCGCTGGCCGGCCGGCAGCCGGAGCCGCCGGAGACTTCCTCGCCGTTCACCCACAGGCGCACCTCGCCGTTGATCGCCCGGACGTAGTAGTGGTTCCATTCTTTGACGCCGCGGCTGAGGTTTTTGCGCGGGAAGCTGCGCTGACCGTCCGGGGCGACGGGCGGGAACGGTTTCATCTTCGCCGGGCCGGTGGGAAACACGTCGCCGTGGGTCGTGAACCAATCGGCCTTCCTCTTGTGGTCGCGCTCGTATTGCTCCGTGTAACCGTGGTCGAGCACCTGCACCTCGATGCCGTCCGGCAGGCGTCCTTTGCCCGCCTCCAGGTTCTTGATCGAGGCGTCGCTCGCCCAGACGAAGATGCCCGAGTTGCCGCCGGACGAGAGATGCCGCCATTCGGCCACCAGCTCGAAGTTGGTAAGCGAGTGATGGCTGCGAATGACTCCGACCGGCTGGCCGGTGCAATGCACGTCGCCGCCGTTCCAGGTGAACGTGTTGCTCGCGCAGTTGACGTGCGTGAAGTCGCTCCCGCCCAGCGCCCGCCAGCCGGGCCCGGAGCCGTCGACGAAGGCCTTGGGAAAAGCGATTGGATCGGCAGCGACAGCGCGGAGGATCAACGACAGCAAGGCGGCGAAGGTGGACCAGCGTGAGCTCATGCCTTGGAGCATCGCCGCGAAGGGGGTGCGGGGGCCAGCGAAACGATTCCGGAGAAGCGCAATGAGCCCGATGTCCGCGAGAAGGCCAGCCCCGTCCTCACGGAAATCCCGTTGTCCTCCGGGACCGTCCGAGCCCAGATTCGCGCCTTCACTGAAACCGCGAAGTTCTGCCGCAAAGGAACCATTTGAACGCCGTCGCCAATTCTCGTCCGAGCCTCGTCCTGGCCCTCGCCCTGGTCTGCGCGCCAACGTTTCCGCTGCTTGCCCAAGGTCCGGCCCAGCCTGGTTCCGCCACGGTCCCCAACTTGGAGGAGTATCGCCGTCACGCGCTCATCCGTGAAGGCGATGCCGTCCGCGGCGCCCGCCTGTTCGCCGATGAGGCGAAACTCGCCTGCGCGAAGTGTCACTCGATCGATGGCAAAGCCACCAAGGCCGGACCGGACCTGTTCGCGGCGGGTGACGCCTTTGCGCGCCGCGACCTGATCGCCTCGGTGCTGACCCCCTCCGCCACCATCTCACCCGGTTACGGCACCGTGATCGTGGAGAACAAGGCCGGCGAAGAGTTCCAGGGAATCCTCAAGCAGTCTTCCGACGCCGGCGTGCAACTGATGGGCGGCGACGGAAAGCGGGTCACCCTCGCGAAGGCCGACATCCGCAGGCAGGAGGGCAGCAGCACGTCGCTCATGCCGGAGGGATTGCAGGCGGGCCTGTCCCTCCAGGATTTCACCGATCTCATCGAGTATCTCACGACGCTCCGCCAGCCCGAGAGCACGCTGGCCAGCAACCGCGGCATGCCCCCGCGCATACCGGAACTCGCGACCCCGATTGCCGTGCGCCCCTACTTCACGGAAGCGTTCACGGTGCCGCCCTCCCGGGTCCAGACCGGCCTCACCGCGCTGCAGCAGGTGCCCGGCTTTCCCGACACGTTCCTCGTGCTCCACCAGAAGGGAATGGTCTGGCGGGTGAAAAAGAACGCGGCGGGAGAGGAGAGGTCCGTCTTCAGCGACCTCACGGGCGAAGTGTTCAGCGAACGCGGGCCCAACGGCCTGCTTGGCCTAACGTTTCACCCGAAGTTCCGGGAAAATCGGAAGTATTACCTTCAGCATCAGGTGTTCGAGGAAGGGAAGGTCGCCACCCTCGTCGTCGAGAAGGAATTCTCCACCGACTTTAGCCAGGACTCCGGCAAGCCGGCCCGCCGGATCATCAGGACCGTGAGCGTGGCCGAGGACCACAGCGGCGGCTGGATTGAGTTTGGGCCCGACGGTTACCTCTATTTCCCGATGGGCGACACCGGGCCGCACCACGATCCCAACGGCCACGCCCAGAACCTCCGGCTGCTGCTCGGCAAGATGCTGCGGATCGACGTGGACCATCGCGACGGGAGCCTTGCCTACGCGATCCCGGCCGACAATCCGTTCCGCGGCCACCCGGGTGCGCGCCCCGAGATCTGGGCCTACGGCCTGCGCAATCCTTGGCGCTTCAGCTTCGACCGGCTGACCGGCGACCTGTGGCTCGCCGATGTGGGCCAGGACCGGGAGGAGGAGGTAGCGCTCCTCCGGCGCGGCGAAAACCACGGGTGGAACGTGTTCGAGGGGTTCGAACCGTTCTCCAACCAGTATCGCGTCGCCGGTCGCACCTTCACGCCGCCCGTGTTCGCCTACCGCCGCAAATACGGGAACTCCGTCACCGGCGGCTACGTCTATCGCGGCGACCCGCGGTCCTCTTTCTACGGCGTCTACGTGTGCGGCGACTACACCTCGAAGCTCATTTTCGGTGTGACCCAGGAAAACGGTGTCCTGAAGGCCGTCCGCCAAATCGGCAAGGTTCCGCAGGCGCTCGTCTCCTTCGGGATGGACGAATCGGGCAACCTCTACGCGGTCGGCTTTGAGGGCATGGTCTACCGGCTTGATTTAACCGGCTCCCATTTCGATGAACTCAGGCCGGACTGATCCTGCGGCGCCTTCGGGGTCAGCCGTTCGGCGCGAATTTTCGGGTCGCCTCGGCCGGCCGCTTCATTTCAGGCTCGCCCGATGAAAGCCCTGCGTCTTGCGCTCGCCGTCCTGTTTTCCGCCCTGGTTTAGCCCGGTCTGTCGGGATTGGCGGCACCGCTCAAGGCCCTCCTCGTGGACGGCCAGAACAACCACGATTGGCGGGCCTCGACGCCGCACCTGAAGGGGGTTCTCGAAGCGACGGGCCTGTTCACCGTCGACATCGCCACCACGCCCCCCAAGGGCGGCGACATGGGGGTGTTCCGGCCGAAGTTCGCCGACTACAAGGTCATCATCTCGAACTACAGCGGCGAACGCTGGACGAAGGAAACCGAAGCGGACCTCGTCGCCTTCGTGCGCAACGGCGGCGGGTTCGTGCCGGTTCATGCCGCCAACAACTCGTTTCCCGACTGGAAGGAATACAACGAGATGATCGGCGTGGGCGGCTGGGGCGGGCGCAGCGAAAAATCGGGCCCCTGGCTCCACTGGGAAGGGAAGCTGATCCGCGACCTGTCGCCCGGACCCGGTGGCAGCCATGGCACCCAGCACCCGTTCGTCATGGAGATCCGCGAGCCCAACCATCCCGTCATGAAGGGGCTTCCGACCCGCTGGCTGCACGCCAAGGATGAGCTTTACGACCGCCTGCGTGGGCCGGCCGAGAACGTCACCGTGCTCGCCACCGCCTACTCGGACCCGGCGACGAAGGGGACCGGGAAGAATGAGGCGCTGCTCTTCGCCATCGGCTTCGGGAAGGGGCGCGTTTTCCACACGGCCCTGGGCCACAACAATGGCCCCGACCTGACCTCCCAACGCTGCGTCGGATTCATCACCACCCTGCAGCGGGGCGTCGAATGGGCCGCCACGGGCAAGGTCACGCAGAAGCTGCCGGCTGACTTCCCGACCGCGGACGCCGTGAAACTGCGGCCCTGACGGGTCGCGGCGGCGCCTGGCGTTCCGGACGCGGCCGGGTGGATTCCCGAGGATCGAAATGCCGGCAGCATTACTGCCGGCACCCGACCTGGAAGCCGTTTAGAACGCGAAGCGCAGACCGAGCCGGGCAACGCCGTAATACTTCGCCTCGTCCGGAATCACCCATCGGGCGTCAAGGAAGGCCCCAATGTTCCGGGTGAAGCGATACTCCATGCCGCCGCCGAACTGGGCGAACCAAGCTTCGGCCCCATCAAACCGGTGTCCGCCGCCGCCCAAGGCGTAGGGAGCGAATCCGCTGCTCCCCAGCGGGAAACGCAGGATCAGGTTGGCGGAGGCGCTGTCGATCGCCGCCCCGGAGGAGTTCTCCGAATACACATCGGCGCTCACGCCGATCATCTGGGTGAAGAAATAGTTGAGCCCGATCCCGGCGCCCAGGCGGGTATTGTGGCGGATCCTCGAGCCGGACAAATGGTCGAGGGTGTAGCGCCCGAGCGAGGCGGTGCCAAAGACGTCCAAGGACGTTTCGCCCTCCCGATAGAGCTCACCTGAAGGGTAACTTCCGCGTTCTGCTCCCAAGGCAGAAGTCGCGGCCAGCACCAGCAGGGTTCCACCAATTGCCAGGTTGTTTCTCATGATTAACTGCGCGTTTTTGTTGTTCACGTCGGGCCGACGATACCGGGCCAGCCGGGTTCATCCATGGGGTGAAACCCTAACCCGCTTTCCGGCCATGGCGAACCTGTCCGCCAGCCGTTCCGTCCGGATCCTTGGGATTGCGGCCACCCGTGCCCGACCACTGGGGCCGATGACAATAGGTGGGTAGGGTTTCACCCCATAGCCGGTCCCGCCGCCGGTGAACAGTTTTGTGGATGAAGAATTTCCATCCGTTCTCCCGGTCCGGCGGAGTCAAAGGCGCTTTGGACCCCGCGTTCCTGTCGGTCCTGCCCTTGCCTGCTTCCCAAGCCAAGCGCGCCACCGGCCCGGCCGCCATGGAATCTGTTGCCGCCGCGGACCCCCGCTGCACGGCGTTTCGGACCCAGAGCCTGTTCCTGCCGTCGGGCACTGTGCCCTCCTTTCCTGCGGCGACCCTGCTGCTTTCCCTGTGCCTGGTGGCCCCGGCGTTGGGCTCGGAGCCGCCGGATGACACCCACCCCAGACATGGCGGCACCTTCAGCCTGTATCTCGAAAACGATTCCTTCGCCGGCACGGACCGCAATTACACCAGCGGCGTGAAATTCGGCTGGAGCTCCGCCGACCTCAGCAAGTTCAGCGACACGCCCGCCGCCAAACCCTTCCTGCCCGTGCTGAACGTGGCGCCCTTCATCAACGAACCAGCCTTTCAAAAAAACCTCGTGCTGGCCGTCGGGCAGAACATCTACACGCCCAACGATACCCGGACCACCACGCTGATCACGGATGACCGGCCCTATGCGGGTTGGCTTTACCTCGGCGTCGGCGTCGTGTGGAAAAACGCCACGGTGCGTAACTCCGTCGTGTTCGACCTTGGGGTGGTCGGTCCCTGGTCCTTCGCCAAGGAGACGCAGCGCTTGGCGCACGACCTGATCAACACCGACCACCCGGAAGGCTGGGACAACCAGCTTCATAACGAATTCGGCATTGTCGGCACCTATGAACGCACCTGGCGCTGGCCCAGGCACGAACGGCGCAACGGGCTGGACTGGGAACTCCTGCCCCACGTCGGTGCGGCGCTGGGCAACGTGGCCACCTATGCCAACCTGGGTGCCGAGCTGCGGTTTGGCCTGAACCTGCCCGACAACTTCGGCTCCTCCGCGATCAACACCTCGGCCGTGACCTCGACGCCGGTGGACGGAACTCTCGGCGTCGGCCGTTCGGGCGGCGCGGTGGGCGTCCACCTGTTCGCCCGGGCCGATGGACGTGCCGTCGCGCACAACATCTTCATCGATGGAAACACCTTCGGCGACAGCCCGTCGGTGGGCCACAAGGTGTTCGTCGCCGACCTGAGCACCGGGCTGGCGGTCAACTACCGGAACACCGGGCTCGCCTTCGCAGTCGTCTACCGCTCCAAGGAATTCGACGGCCAGGAAACCGGCCAGGTCTTCGGCACGCTCTCGCTGAACGTCACGTATTAGCCCGTGTGGCTGAAGACGTGCGTCACGCTTCGCGCGTTTGCCTGTGGGCGCATCCGGACACTGCCCCGGTTGCGCCGCCCTCGCTCCGTAAGGCACGAACGGATGGTTGGGGAGAGGGGGTGGCTTACCTGTGGCGGCACC
>JAYUSF010000109.1:0-21507 GCA_043755815.1 Verrucomicrobiota bacterium | reverse complement strand
ACAGTGCCCCGACGAAACTGTTCGGCGCTGGGGATTGCTTCCGGCGCAGACTCGCGGACGTGACCGTCCGCGCTCCTTTCAACGGCATCGTTCCGGCTCAGGCAACCCCACCACCCGCGGCGCCAACGTGGGATTTCGCTTTCCCCGAACGGGAAACGCCAACCAGACTGTTCGCAGACAACAACCCCGCCTCGTGCCCATGAACTGGTTTTACTCCCTCGCCGGTGAACAGAAGGGCCCGGTCTCCCAGGAACAATTCGACGCCCTCGTCGCCCAAGCCGTCGTCACGGACACGACGCTCGTCTGGCGTGAAGGTTTGGCGGCCTGGCAGCCGTGGAGCGCCCTGCGACCGACACCGGATCCAACGGCTGAAGTGCCCGCCCCGACGGTCGCGGGTGCATCTGAGGCGGCCGCCGCCCCCGCGGGCCAGGTGCGGTGCCGGGAGTGCGGCGCGCTGTATCCCGACGAAGGGGTGATCCGCTTCGGCAACGACACCGTGTGTTCGGCGTGCAAACCGGTCTATTTGCAGCGCATCCGCGAAGGCATTCAACGGCCGGGCGAATTGGTCTTCGCGAGCATCTGGCAGCGGTTCGTCGCGGATTTCATCGACGGCCTCATCGTCATGGTGCCGATGTTTGCCCTCATTGCCCTCGTTGGCGGCGTCACCGCCTTCGGCATGGTTCCCGCGGCCGGGGCGTCGATGTCCATGCTGATGCTCCAAGTCTTCATGCAGTTGCTTTTTTACGGGGCCTACGTGCTCTACAACACCATTCTGGTCGGCCGTTACGGCTACACGCTGGGGAAGAAGGCGCTGGGCCTGAAGATCGTCTTGGCGGACGGAGGCAAGGTCACCTATGGGCGGGCCTGCGGGCGGGCCTTTGCGGAAATCCTCAGCGGATTGGCCTGCTACATCGGCTATCTCATTGCGTTCTTCGACAAGGAAAAGCGTTCCCTGCACGATCACATCTGCAACACCCGCGTCGTGAAGATGTGATCATGGTGAGGGAACTCCAGTGTCCGAAGTGCCAGGTTAGTTTGCCGGTGGACAACCTTCGCCCGCACGAGTTCGTCCCCTGCCCCGGCTGCACGACCCCGCTGCGGGCCATTGCCTTTCCGGCCCTGCAGCATCAGCCGATCGCGGCCGAGGCGGAAGCCGTGGTCATCGCTGGTGACGCCTCCTGTTTCTTTCATGCGACCAAGCGGGCCAACGCGACCTGCGACCAGTGCGGCCGCTTCATCTGCGCGCTCTGCGAAGTCGAGGTGCGCGGCCAGAAGCTCTGCCCAAACTGCGTCACGTTGGGCCGCTCGTCCGGCGAACTGGCCCAACTGGAAACCTCCCGCGCCCGCTGGGATTCGCGCTGCCTAAACCTCGCCCTGGTGCCCCTGCTCTTTTGGCCGGTCACGGTCCTGACCGCTCCGGCGGTGCTGATTCTGGCCGTCAAGTTCTGGCGCGCCCCCGGCGGCCTCGTGGAGCCGTCGAAATGGCGGTTCGGCGTCGCGGTCCTTTTCGCGCTCCTGGAAATCGTGGGCTGTGCGGCATTCGTGGTCGCGTTGGTCTCCGGGAGCTTCAACTGACGGAAAATGAAGACCGACTACGAATCCCTAAACCCACGCGGACTGCGCGGCTGGACGCGGCGGAACCGGCTCTACCTCGCGGGGGATCACCTGTTGCTCGTCCGGTTCGACGGCTTCACCGAGGAGTATCGCCGGTTCTACCTGCGCGACATCCAGGGGTTTGTGGTCCGGCGGACTTCGCGCCGCGGTTGGTATTCCGCCGTTCTCGCGGTGTTCGTAGCCGGACTGGGCATTCCCGCGGTCGCGCCCGACGTGGATGGGGTGGTCCGGATTGTCTTCGCCGTTCTGGCCAGCCTCCCGTTGGTCGCCCTCCTGCTGAACCTCGCTTCGGGGTCCACCTGCCGCACGACCCTCCAGACAGCGGTGCAACGCCTCGAACTGCCCGTGGCAACCCGCCTCGGCGACTTCGAACGTTTACTTGCCCGGCTCACCCCGTTGATCGAAAGCACACAGGCAGACCTGATTCGCGATACCATCCCACCGGCAGAAGAAGCCGATACCGAACCGGCAAGAGAGGCCGCTTCTCCGCCGGCCGACGCCTGACCTGCCATGTCGTTGCACGCCCATCGCTGCCTTCATCACGTCGAGCGGGAAGCTGCGGCGCGCTGTCCCGCGTGCCGGCAGTTCTTCTGTCGCGAGTGCGTCACCGAACACGCGGGGCGCGTGCTTTGTTCCGCGTGCCTCGCGGCCCTCAATGCCCCCAAGGAACCCAAACGCCTCAACTTGGGCTGGCTGTTAAATCCGGCAATGGCCGGTGCCGGGTTGTTGACTGCCTGGGTCTTCTTCTATGCGCTGGGCACGATGTTGCTCTCGCTGCCGTCAGCGTGGCACGACGGCACGATCTGGCAGCAGATTCCCCTGGAGTGAAGCCGATGCGCGCCCCCCAACGACAACCGCCCGTGCCCGCCCTCGATCTCATCGAGAGCGCCGTGCATCTGCTCCGGCGCACTCCGGCGCTGGACTTCTGCATCTGGTTCGCCGGGGCCGCGCCGTTTGTCGCCGGACTGCTGTTCTTTTGGGCGGAGATGAGCCGGGCGGCGTTGGCCGAAACGCACCTGCTCACCTCGTCGGCGGGACTGGCCGCGCTGTTCGTGTGGTTAAAGACCTGCCAGTCCGTATTCGCCGCCCGCCTCCTGGCGCGGGCGTCCGCCGCCAGCCACGACGCCTGGACCTGGCGGCGCTGGCTGCGAGTCCTGCTGCTACAGGCAGCCCTGCAACCCATCTTCCTTTTCGTCCTGCCCATCGCCCTGCTGCTCACGCTGCCCTTTGGCTGGATGTTTGCCCTGGGCCAGAACCTCACCGTCCTGGCCGACCGGGCCGGAGGGCGTCCGGGCGAAACCCTGCGGCTCTCGTGGCAGCAATGCCTGCTCTGGCCCGGTCCGAACCACACGTTGCTTTCCCTGCTGACCGGAGCCTGGCTTGTCGCCTCGCTCAACGCCGCGATCGCGCTCTACACCCTGCCCCACCTTGCCAAAATGCTGCTTGGCCTGGAAAGCCGGCTGACGCTCACCCCGTGGGCCTTGCTGAACACGACGTATCTCGCCGTGGTGGTGGCGCTCGGAACCCTCGCCGTCGACCCGCTCGTGAAAGCCGCTTACGCCCTGCGTTGCCTGCACGGATTCGCCCGCCACACGGGCGACGACCTGCGCGCCCGGCTGCTGACGCTGCGGCGGCTGAGCTTGGCGGCCGCCCTGTGGCTGACCTTTCAATCCGTTTCGCCGCTCACCGCCGCGGAAACCGCTGGGCCGGCAATCCCGCAAGGTTCCGTGGAAACGGTCCGCCTCGACCGGGCCATCACCGAGACGCTCGACCGCCCCGAGTTCACCTGGCGCGCCCCCCGCGACTGGCAACTGAACCGCACCGACCTCGAACTTTCGTGGCTCGACCGGCAGTTCAAACACCTTGGCCAGGCCATGGACCGGTTCGTCCGCTGGCTCGGGGGGCCGGTCAAAGCCTTCGTCAACTGGCTGGAGAAGGTCTTCAGCAACCAGAAGGGTCCGCGCCCGCCGGCGGGGAATTTTTCGCTGAACGTCGGAGCCCTCGTCGAGTTCCTGATGTGGCTCCTGGTGGTCGTGGTCGCCGGACTCCTCGCGTGGTTTGCCTACCGCGTCTGGCGGCCGAACGCCCCGGTCGAACAGACCCTCGCCGCCGCGCCGACGACGCCGGATCTTCGCGCCGAATTCGTTGCCGCCGACCAGTTGCCGGAAGACGGCTGGCTGACTCTGGCCAACCGGTTGATGGATCAGGGCGACCTCCGGCTGGCGTTGCGCGCGTTCTACCTCGCGGCGCTCGCGCATCTCGCCCGGCGCGAATTCATCCGCCTCGCCAAGTTCAAGTCCAACCGTGACTACGAGGGTGAACTGCGACGCCGCGCGCGGGCCCGGCCGGAGGTGGCGATCCTCTTCGCCGGCGCCGTGCGGGAATTTGATCGCGTCTGGTATGGCAGCCACGCAATCACCGGCGAAGGCATCCTCGCCTTTGCGACGCAGGTCGAGGAGCTGCGCCGCGCATGAGACGCACCCTGCCCCTGATCGCCCTCGCCCTGACCGTCGCGGGATTCGGCGCCGCGCTTTGGCGGCTGTTCGATCTCCGGTTCAGTGCGGGCGATGTCTATCCGCCGGGCTCGTCGTTCCGGGCCGATCCACTGGGCGCGCGCGCCTATTACGACAGTCTCGCCCTGCTGCCTGACCGCAAGGTGAGCCGGCTCCTGGAACCGATCCATCGCCTCGGCAACGGGGCAGACACGACCCTGTTTCTGCTCGGTTGCGACGCAGGCGATGACGATTGGCTCAACGCGAAAACCGCCGCCGAACTCGACGATTTCATCGTGCAGGGCGGACGGGTCGTTGTCACCGTGAAGGATTCCTCAACCCCGGGATATTCCTCCGCTGCGAACACCAACCGGGCTGCGCGGAAGCGTCCCCTCCCGGGCGTCACGAACGCGTTTACCGTCCCTCGCTTCACCTTGGCCGACCACTGGCATTTCAGCTTCACACAGGCCCCGGCCCAGACCGACACCAATGGATCCCCCATGTCCGCCCCGGTTGCCGCGGCTGAGGCCGCACCGGCCCACCTGCCCCGTGAACTCGCCTGGCGATCCCCGCTCCGGCTCGCCGGCCTGGACCCCGACTGGCAACCCCTTTACGCCGACACCAACGGACCGGTTTTGGCGGCGCGGGCCATGGGCAAGGGCTGGCTCATCGTTGCGACCGGCTCGCGGTTCCACAGCAACGAGGCGCTGCGGGGCGAACGCGAACCGGCGTTGCTCGCATGGCTGCCCGGGCCGAATACGCGGCTGGTGTTTGACGAGACCCACCTGGGCACGGAACTCAACCCGGGCGTCATGACCTTGGCACGGCGATACCGATTGCACGGCCTCGGCGTCGGACTGCTGATCTTGGCGGGTCTGTTCATCTGGCAGCAATCCACCAGCCTGGTGCCCCGGCTGGCCGCAACGCCCGCCGGCGAGGAAACGTTGGCGGCGCAGGATTCCGCGACCGGCTTCGTCAATCTCCTGCGCCGCGCCGTCCCGGCGACCGAGCTGATCGGGCACTGCTTCACGGCCTGGCGCGAATCCGTCGGGCGTTCCCGCCCCGATTTGGAGCCGCGCGTCGCCGCGATGCAGGACCTCGTCAATCTGGAGGCCGCCCAGCCGCCGAAAGACCGCAACCCAATCGAAGCTTACCGCCGCCTGACCGAAATCCTCAACCGCCGCTGATATCCCCATGGAAGTTTCCCTCGATCATTTCAAGGACGTGCTCATCTCCGCCCGCCACGAGATCGGCAAGGTCATCATTGGCCAGCAACCCGTAGTGGACCTTGCGCTCGTTGCCGTCGCCACAAATCAGCACGCCCTGATTGAAGGTGTTCCCGGCGTGGCGAAGACGCTGCTCGTCCGGACGCTCGCCGCAGTGCTGGGCTGCGACTTCGGCCGCATCCAGTTCACGCCGGACCTCATGCCGGCCGACATCACGGGCACCCACGTCTTCAATCTCGCCCGGAACGAGTTCAGCCTCGTGAAGGGGCCGGTCTTCACCACCTTCCTGCTCGCCGACGAGATCAACCGGGCCCCGGCCAAGACACAGTCGGCGCTGTTGCAGGCGATGCAGGAACGGACCGTCACCATCGACCGCGACACGCACACGTTGCCGGAGAACTTCACCGTGTTCGCCACGCAGAATCCGATCGAGAGCGAAGGCACGTATCCGCTGCCCGAGGCCCAGCGTGACCGTTTCCTCCTCAAAGTCGTGATGCCCTGCCCGGAGCGGGACGACGAGCTGTCGCTGGCCCGACGGACGCTGGGAACGGACTCGCCGGAACAGGTGCTCGGCTCCGGCGAGGTGAAACCGATCGTGTCCGCCGAACGCCTCGCCGCGCTGAGGCGGGAACTGCGCAACGTGACCGTGCAGCCGGAGTTGCTTGCCTACGCCGTCGACGTCGTCCGTGCCACCCGCGCCAATGAAAGCGTGCTGGTCGGGGCCGGTCCGCGCGCTTCACAGGCGATTTTGCTGGCGGCCCGGGCGCTCGCCGCGTTGCAGGACCGGGACTTCGTCACGCCCGACGACATCAAGTTCCTCGCCGTGCCGGTGCTGGGACACCGCCTCGTGTTGCGACCGGAATTCGAGATCGAAGGCACGAGCGTCGAGGAGGTGGTCAGCCGAATCCTCGAAACCGTCGCGGTGCCCCGGTGAGCAGGTGTGCGGTTGAAGCAAAGCCCGGCCACGACGGCCTTCCAGGCGACTCACCGATCGTATGATTGTTCCCTCCCAGAAGCTGCTGCGCCTCACGGCGATCGTGGTTGTGCCGCTGGCGGCGCTGGCGGGGCTCTTTCCGGATGTGGCCGGCCTCACCGTCGGCGCGATCGCACTGTTCGTCCTGCTGGCTGCCATCGACGCCGTGCGCGCCACGACCGCGCTGAACGGACTCGCGCTGACCCTGCCGCCGGTCTTGCGGCTGACCCGGGGACGTGTCGGCAGCCTGGTCGTGCAATTGCACAACCGCACCAACCGCGATCTTCCGCTCCGCGTCGGCCTCGCCCTCGCGGCGGAGCTGACGTCCCCGGAGGAAACGCGGCGGTTGCAACTGCCCATCGCCAGCGTGGCGGCCACCCTGCAATGGCCCCTAACGGCACGGTTTCGGGGACGCTTCAACATTCCGACCGCCCACCTCGAAACACCCTCGCCCTTTGGCCTCTGGCACGTTCGCCGGAGCATTCCCACCGCGTGCGAGATCCGCAGCTATCCCGATCTGCGGACGGAACAGCGCACCGTGGCCGCCGTGTTCCTCAATCGGGGAGGCAACGGGGCTCACGCCCAGCGCCTCGTGGGCAAGGGCCGCGAATTCGAGAAACTGCGCGAATATCTTCCCGGTGACCCGGCCGAGGACATCCACTGGCGCGCCACGGCCAAACGACAGCATCCGGTGACCAAGGTCTTCCAACTCGAGCGCACCCAGGAGGTTTACCTGGTGATCGACGCATCGCGCCTGTCGGCGCGGCCGTGTGCCCACCCGGAGAAGGAATCAATCGACGGGGCCGCGACGGCTGCGCCCGTCCCGGAACCGGAAACGGTGCTCGACCGGTGCCTGTCGGCCGCCCTGCTGCTGGCGGCCGTGGCCGAACGGCAGGGCGATCTGTTCGGCGTCGTCGCCTTTGACGACCGGGTTCGTCAATTCGTGCGGGCGCGTTCCGGTCGCGGTCATTTCGCGGTCTGCCGCGACGCCCTGCACCACCTTCATTCCCGTCCCGTTTCACCCGACTTCGAGGATCTCTGCACAACGTTGCGCCTGCGGCTCCGTCGCCGGGCGCTGCTGGTCTTCCTCACCGCATTGGATGACTCAGTGCTGGCGGAGAGTTTCGGACGCGGGATCGGGCTCCTGTCGCGGCAACACCTTGTGCAGGTAATTCAACCACGGCCACCCGGCGCCGAACCGGTCTTCACGCCCGACCGGCGGATGGAAACCGGCGACGATCTCTACGCGGCGTTGGGCGGACACCTGCGTTGGCAACGTTTGCGGGCCCTCGAACAGACGTTGCGCCGGCACAACGTCCGCTTCGCCGTGAGCGACCACGAATCCATGACCAGCCTGCTGATCCGCCAATACCTTGACGTGAAGGCCCGACAGTTGATCTGACCGGAGCCGTGACGCACTGTTCCGGTTGAGGGGCGACAATCCCGGAGAAGGCGACGCACGGAGCCCATTGCTTTCCTCCAATCCAACGCGGCGTTAACCCGACTTGGCGGACTGGCGGGTGGGAGGCGCGGGAACAGGCGTATTTCAAAAGCTTTTACCCAAAGGTTTGCCCTGCAGACGGGGTCAGTTCGCGACGGGTGGCGGCGCTTGGATCTTCGGCGGGCCTTGCGCGGGCGGCTCCAGCTTGAGCTGGTCGAGCAGGAGTTGGAGGTCTTTCTCGGGCTGCGTATGGCGGGCCATGATGATTTCGCGTCCGTCGGTCGTCGGCAGATGCACGTCGATCATCTCCACCGTCGCGAACTTTTCCAGCGCGGCCCGCGGCGTGTGCCCGCTGGCGCTGCGGCGCAGCCGCGCTTTGAGCGTCATTTGCAAACGGTGGGCCAGGAACGACACGAAGAGGTGCGGCTCGGGCTTGAGAACCTGTTTGCGCGCCTGCCGCGCACCTTCACCCGAGGGAACCGCGACGGTCCCGGAGACTGACGCTGGGGACGGGTTATTGAGGGTAAGTGTTCTCCGCGAGACCTGGTGGCAAACCTGCGCCGTCCAGAGTCGCGCGGGCGGCTGTCAATACTCCGACCGATTCCGCACCCAGTTTGCGCAACACGCGGGCGACAGCGTCCGTGGTGGCTCCCGTGGTCAGGACATCATCGATCACCAGCAGCCGCTGGCCCCGCAGTTTCGACGCCGTCGCGGCCGAGAATGCGCGGCGGACATTTTCAGCTCGCTCGTCCCGCGAAAGCCGGGTCTGGGTCCGCGTGGATTCGATCCTACGGACCAAGTCCGCCCGGACGGGCAGTCCAAAGTGTTTGCCAAGAAAGCGGGCGAGCCGTTCAGCCTGATTAAATTCGCGCTCCCGTTCCCGCACCGGATGCAACGGCACCGGGACGAGGCCGTGGAAATCGGCCGGCCTGAAGGCCGGACCGGCCGCCCGGCGCAGCAGGTCACCGAGGAACGGCTCGAACCAAAGTTCGCCCTGGTATTTGAAGCGGTGAATCACCTCCAAAGCGATGCCGTCGGCCACCACCGCCGCGCGGGCAAAGTCGAAGGCAAGCTCAACATCCTGGCAGTTGGCGCACTCAAACTCCTGCGTGATGGCGCCCTGAAATGGCAGGCCACACCGCCGGCAATAGGGCGGCTGGATGAAGCGGAGTCCGCTCCAACACTGGGAGCAGACGTAACCTTCTGCCGCCGTCGAACGCCGGTCCCCACAAAGCTGGCAGGCATTGGGATAGACCCATCCGGCCACGGCTTCCCATGTGCGTTTCGCTCCGAATTTCACTGCTGGCGTCGGATTCGACCTGTTGAATCGAGGCGAATCCTGCCCGATCGTCTTCGGTCCTTCAGAAAAAACCAATGCCGGGGATAGGTCCCCGACTTGGACGACTGGGACACCTGCAAATGCGGACCCGCCGACACCCTTCGGCAGGCCGAGAACGGACGCAGACTACGGATTTCGTGGGCAATTTCGCGAGCCCCGAGGATTTCCCAGAGCGAAAACCTTTTACGGGACTTGGCGCTGTGGTAGCTACCGCGCCTTCGAAACACATGCCGACAGCCGGCCAGAAACTGGGAATCTACACGCTGCATGAGCCGATCAACGCCGGCGGCATGTCGGAGATCTGGCTGGCCACCAACGAGGCCGGTCGCCCGTTCGCAGTCCGCCTGATGTTGAACAATACGGCGTTTGCCTTTACCGAACGCAAACGTTTCAACACCGGCGCGACAACGTTGCAGGCGTGCCAGGACGGCGAATTCATCATCGGCTACGTCGAACACGGCAAGATTGGGGGCGAATTGGCGCTGGTTTTGGAATACGTGGAAGGCTCCAACCTGAAGCTGCTGATGGCGGCGAGCGACCCGGTGTTGACCGACGACATTGCACGGGTGCTGATCGACTTTGCGGCGGCGATGGAAGTGGTGCACGACCGCGGCTTCATGCATCTGGACATCAAGCCCGAAAACGTGCTGCTCACGCGCAATGGTAGCCTCCGTCTCATCGACTTCGACCTCGCCCAGCCGATTCCGAACCCGCCCCGCAAACTGGACAAACTCTCTGGAACGCCGCTTTACATGGCGCCAGAGCAGTTGCTCAAGCAGCCAGTGGACCACCGGGCCGACCTCTGGGCGTGGGGAGTCAGCGCCTATGAGCTGCTGACCTTCAAGAAGCCGTTTCCCGGTGAGAATGCCGACGAAGTGCTGCGCCGGCAGATGAACCGGAAGGAGTTCATCCCCCCGCGCGAGGTCAACGGGGATATTCCCCCGGAACTGGAGCGAATCGTCCTGAAATGCCTCGAACAGGACATGACCCGCCGCTACCCGATCACCAGCGTGCTGGTGCATGAGTTGAGGCAGGCGCTGCTGGTCTGACCGACGACGCCCCTGCTGAGCAGCTTCCGCCGGCTTGACCCGCTCAGTTCGCTCCCGCACAACGCGCCCGAACAAGTCACCATGAGCCAAGTCACCATCGCAGAACTCGCCGCGGCCATCCGCAACGTGCCAGATTTCCCGAAGCCCGGCATTCAGTTCAAGGACATCACCCCCGTGCTCGCTGACGCCCGGCTGTTTGAGGGGGCGATGAGCCTCCTCGTGGAGGCTCACCGTTCGGCCAACGTCCAAAAGGTGGTCGGGATCGACGCCCGGGGCTTCATCTTCGGGGCGGTGGCCGCCATCAAGCTCGGGGCCGGATTTGTGCCGGTCCGGAAGAAAGGGAAGCTGCCTTGGAACACCCACGAGCAAAGCTACGACTTGGAATATGGGTCCGCCACCGTGGCCGTCCATGTCGACGCCGTGAAGGCGGGTGAACGGGTGCTTCTGGTGGACGACCTGCTGGCGACCGGAGGCACCGCCGCCGCCACGGTGCGGCTGCTCGAAAAGTTGGGTGCACAGATCGTGGGCCTCGATTTCCTCATCGAACTCAAGTTCCTGGCCGGCCGCGAGCGGCTTTCGGGGCATCCCGTCCGGTCCCTGATTTCCTACTGAAAGAAGGGTCGTTCCCCTGCGTTTACAACGATTTACGACCCACCGGATCAACGCGGGCGGCTTTTCCGGGTCAGGGGGGCGGTGAAATCCGCTAGGCAAGGTCCGGTCAATGCCCCTAGGTTCCGCGCACGTGTCCAAAGCTGGAAAAGCTGCCCCCCCGGAAGCCGGACTTCCGTTCGAAGAGGCATTGAAGAAACTGGAGTCCATCGTTGAGGCTATGGAATCCAGCGAACTTCCCTTGGAGCAACTGCTGGCGCGGTTCGAAGAAGGCACCCAGTTGGCGCAGGTTTGCCAAGCGCAGCTCACCGCCGCCGAAGTCCGGGTTCAAAAGCTGGAAAAAACCTTGGCCGGCCGGTTCGATTTGAAGCCGGTGCCCGAGGTTGATTCGACCTTGGCCGACTGAGCGGCCCGGCCGTTTGCCACAGGCAGTATTTCGCCGATTTTCCGGAAACAGTTAACAAGAATGAGCCGTTATCTCGACATGGTAGATCATCCGTCGCACGTGAAGAAACTCACGCCTGAACAGCTGGTGGAGCTGGCGGCGGATATCCGAACCGAACTCATCACCAAGCTCGCCAAGAACGGCGGCCATCTCGGCCCCAATCTCGGCGTGGTCGAACTGACCGTCGCCATGCACCGCTGCTTTGAGACGCCGAAGGACAAGTTCGTCTGGGACGTGAGCCACCAGGTCTATGTCCATAAGCTCCTGACCGGCCGCAAGGACCGCTTTCATACGATCCGGACAACGGACGGATTGAACGGCTTCGCGCTCCGGACCGAGTCCGAGCACGACTGCTACGGTGCCGGACACGCCGGCACGGCCCTTTCCGCCGCGCTTGGCATGTGCGCGGCGCGGGATCAGCGCAAGACGGACGAGCATGTCGTCTGTGTCTTTGGCGACGCCGCGCTCACGAACGGGATTTCCTTTGAAGCGCTCAACAACATCGCGCACACGACCAAGAGGTTCATCGGCATCCTGAACGACAACGAGTGGTCCATTGCCAAGAACGTCGGGGCCATTTCGACCTACCTCGGCAAGCTGACCACCAATCCGCGCTACAATCGGCTGCGCGAAGAGTTTGGCCACTGGCTGAAAAAGCTGCCGAAGGGTCAGTTGGTCTCAATGCTGGGGCAAAAGGCAGAAGAGGCGCTCAAGGGCGTTGCGAACGCGGTCGGTTTGGAGCAGACCGGCGGAAAACTGGACGCCGACGGTCGGGGCGGACATGGCTCGGCACTGTTGTTCGAGGAATTCGGGCTTCGCTATCTGGGCCCGATCGACGGGCATAATCTGGATCAACTGATCAGCACTCTGGAATTCGCCAAGACCTGCACCGAACCGGTGGTGATCCATGTTCTGACTCAAAAAGGGCGTGGTTTTGAAGCAGCGCTCAAGCACCCGGAAAAATTCCACGGCTTGGGACCTTACGATGTCCAAACTGGCCAAACCCCCCCGCCGAAACCTGGCGCGCCGCCCATGTGGCAGGATGCCTTTGGCCGGACGATGGTGAAACTTTGCCAGCAGAACAAGAATGTCGTTGGGATCACGGCGGCCATGCCAACCGGGACCAGCCTGAAGTTGCTGGAACAGGCTTTACCCCAGCAGTATTACGATGTCGGCATCGCCGAGGAACATGCCGTGATCTTCGCGGCCGGCATGGCGACGATGGGATTTCATCCGGTCGTGGCAATTTACAGCACCTTCCTCCAGCGCGCCTACGACTGCATACACCACGACGTGTGCCTGCAGGATCTACCGGTCATTTTTTGCATGGACCGCGCCGGGTTGAGTGCCAATGACGGCCCGACCCACCACGGACTTTTCGACATCGCCTACCTCCGTTGCCTGCCGGAGATCATCGGGATGGCTCCCTCCAACGAAGATGAGCTTCAGGACATGATGTTCACGGCGACCTTGCAGAAACATCCGGTCGCAATCCGGTATCCCCGTGGAAATTCCGAAGGTGTCCCGGTAAAAGATCAGCCGGTTGTAGTCGAAATCGGCGCCGCGGAAGTCATCCGCCATTTTTCCAATTCGGGCGGGCGCAAGGTGGCAATCTTCGGTTTGGGACCGATGCTAACACTGGCCAGAAATGCGGCAGAAATACTTGTCGCTGAGGGTATTGACGCTGCAGTGATCAATCCTCGCTTCTTCAAGCCGATCGATCGCCAAATTCACGGCTACTTCGGGCAAACGGCCGATTTGATCGTGACCATGGAAGACCACGTCGCTGCTGGCGGCTATGGCAGCGCGGTTTTGGAAAGCTTCAACGAAGCGGGGATTCAGACCCATGTTTTGAGAATCTCGTGGCCGGATCAATTCGTCGAGCACGCCAGCTCGGTGGACTATCTGCGGGCGAAATACGGTCTTTCAGTCGACCGCGTGGTTGCTGATGTGCGGGCGCAGTTCTCTGCGGGCGGAGTCGCTTCCCGAAGCCAATCCACAGTCTCCTAACGGAACCGAAATCGGGCGGTTTTGAGCCAACTGTGCCAATCCTGCCAGGCGCTTTAACGCCCATTTGGCGCCAATTTACCGGACCTCGGGGGACAAATGCTCGAAATCGGACAATAATTGACTGGTTTGTTGAACAATCAACCTGTTGGGGTATGTCTGAGACATGGCCCAGCCGGTGCTCTCTCCTGTTGGAATGCGCGGAATTCGTCGGAGCAGGGAATTATCGTGCGGAAAGTTTCGAACAATTTGGCGAGATAACGAACCAACCGAGCATAAATGAAGGCAAACACACAAGTTTCCAAGAAAGTCGGTCGGGGCCGTAAAACTGTGCGCGCCCGGAGGGCCACCAGTGTAACGGTCGCGAAACGACGCGCCAAACCCGCAGTGGCGCCCCGGTTGGCGTTGCGGCGCGCCGGCCCGGTCAAAACAATCCGGCGGATTCCGGCCAGCCACTCCGCCCGAAAATCTGCGCCAGTTGCCCGGAGTCAGGCGCAGCCACTGACTGTGAATCCCGCGAACGTTCGGGACGCGAACGTCGTCATTGTTCCGGACGAACCAAAGCTTGGAGTCGAAGTTCGAAGAGAATCGACCGCCAAGCTTCCTTCCCAGCTCCCGGTGCGCGAACGGGGAACTTGGGATGAAAACACTTCGCTCCGGCTTTACCTGCGTGAAGCAGTGGAAACGGCCCTCCTTACGCCGCAGCAGGAAATCGAACTGGCCCATCGCGTCCAGGCCGGAGACGAGGCGGCTCGCGAGCACATGATCAAGGCAAACCTCAGGCTCGTGGTGAAAATTGCCCGGGAATACGAGGATTACGGGCTGCCGCTGCTCGATCTCATTAACGAAGGCAATATCGGCCTGATGCGCGCAGTCGAACGGTTCGATCCCACCAAAGGGGCAAAACTTTCGACTTATGCCGCCTGGTGGATCAAGCAGTCGATCAAACGCGCCCTTTCCAACCAGTCGAAGGCGATCCGCCTGCCAATTCACTTGGTCCAGCAGATTGCCCAATTGAGGCGGGCGGAAAACCAATTTGAAGCCAAACACGGCCGCCCCCCGCGCGATTCCGAGCTTTCAGTCGTTTTAGGGGTCTCCGAGGACGATATCGCCCACTGGCGCGAAAGCGCTCTGGTCGGCACCACCTCTCTGGATGCACCGTTGGGCAATGATTCCGACTCCGGGCGGGTCGCTGACGTGATTTCGGACGACAACGCCAAGATGCCGTGGGCATCGGTCAGCGAAGAAACGAATGCCGAACTCATCCGCGAACTGGTTGAAACGCTGAATACTCGGGAACAGAAGATCTTGCGCGAACGCTTTGCGTTGGACGGCGGCGACGCCCGGACTCTGGAGGAAATCGGCACCGATTTCGGACTGACCCGCGAGCGTATCCGCCAGTTGGAAGCAGCGGCACTGAAGAAGCTCCGCGACCGGTTGGCCTCCCGCGAACGGATGGCGGAAGTGTCCTGACCGGAAGTAGGGAGCCGTTCAGGGTTCCTACTTTCCCCGGTGGCAGCGCCCTGATATCCTGCCACCCATGCGTTCGGTCCAAGTGCCACTCGGTGACCGGTCCTACACCATTCATGTAGGCAATGCCTTGCTTGCCAAGATCGGCGACTTTTGTCGCCGCCTCAAACTCGGGGAGCGATGTGTCATCGTTACCGATACCAATGTTGGCCCCAAATACGCCGACCAGTTGGTCCGAACGCTGAAGATGGCGGGATTCGTCCCGAACGTCGTCACGGTTCCTGCGGGCGAGGCTTCGAAATCGCTGAAGGTGGTCGCCGATTGCTACGACCAGCTGGCGATGAAACGCCTCGAGAGGCGTTCTTTCATCATTGCCCTCGGTGGGGGGGTCGTCGGAGATCTCGCCGGTTTCCTTGCCGCCACCTACCTGCGGGGAGTTCCCTATGTGCAGGTGGCCACAACGCTCTTGGCCCAGGTCGATTCGTCAGTTGGAGGCAAAGTCGGAATCAACCTCAAGGCCGGTAAAAACCTTGTCGGCGCCTTCCATCAGCCGCGATTGGTGCTTTGTGACCTCGATCTCTTGGCAACGCTTCCTGACCGCGAGTTTCAGGCTGGTCTTGCCGAAATTGTGAAATACGGCGTCATCAATGACGCCGAGCTGTTCCGGCGGCTCGAACGCGAACTGGACAAGGTTCTCAAGCGCGACGCCAACACCCTGACGGCGATCATTTCGCGCTGCTGCACGATCAAGGCCGAGATCGTGGGCGCCGACGAATTTGAAACCAGTGGACTGCGCGCCACCCTGAACTGGGGTCACACGATCGGCCACGGTCTTGAAGCCATTTCCAACTACAACGAATACCTCCATGGCGAAGCCATCAGCGTCGGCCAAGTGGCGGCGGCACGACTTTCCACCCGGATGGCTGGCCTCCCGGAAAAGGAAGGCGACCGTATCCGCGACCTGCTTCAGCGCTGTGGCCTACCGGTAACGGTCAAACTTTCTCCAAAGAAGCGCGAGGCGCTCTTTGACGCCATGCGCCTCGACAAGAAGGTGGCGCAGGGTGAAGTGAAGTTCGTGCTCGCGAATGCCATCGGCCAGGTTGTCACCGGACAGCGGATTCCAGATGCCGACATCACAGCGATCCTGAACGCCATTTCGGGCTGACCGAATCCGGCGACTCCATGCGCGCAATTATTGCGCTGCCCCACCTCAGATTGTTTCCAGTTTGCTTGTCTTCCGGGCGACTCCGTCCAGAGACTTGCCCGGTCTTCGGATTGCCATGGCCGAACTTAAAATGACCCCTGCGGTGGATACCCGGCTGGTGCGCCACGTCGGTGACCTGCTGACCTTTGAATTGCACGGTGTTCCGCCGGGCTGGTCGGCGAGACTCCGCACCAATCTTGGCCGTGCCCGCCGCCTGCGGGAAGAAATTGTCAGGGCTCACTTCGAGAAACTCCCGCTCGCCGGTGCGTCATGGCGGGACCTTTCGTTGCACGACGCGGAAGCAGGCATCCACCGCCTCACCTTGCCCTTGGCCGAAGTCGGCTTCTTCAAGGCCAAGGCCTACGCCCTTGATCCGCGGGGCAACCAGCATTGGGTAAACGGCGCCGACGTCGAGATCAGCATTCATCCCGCTTGGACCCGCACCGGCAACACGATCTACTGCGCCTTCCCGCGGATGTTTGGGCCAAACAAAGCGCGGCGCCAAACGGTCACGGAAGAACCGGACCCCCGCCTGGTGTCACTCGACGCCGAGGACTACGCGGTGATTCCGCCCAGCGGCAAACTCCGCGATGTCATCCGGGAACTGCCCCACATCATCGACACGCTCGGTTGCCGGCTCCTGCATCTCCTGCCTGTCAGTCCGACTCCCACCACCTTTGCCCGGTTTGGCCGCTTTGGTTCGCCCTACGCGTTGCAACATCTGACCGCGATCGATCCCGCACTGGTGGAATTCGATAAGCATACGAACGGCGTGGATCAGTTTTGCGAACTCACCTCCGCCGTGCATGCCCGCGGGGCGCGACTGATGCTCGACCTGGTCATCAACCACACCGGCTGGGGTAGTTTACTTTGGGAAGAGCATCCCGAATGGTTCATTCGCCGCCCAAATGGCGAATTTGAATCGCCCGGCGCCTGGGATGTTGTCTGGGAAGATCTCGTCGAGCTGGATCAACGTCACAAATCCCTGTGGGAACACCTCGCCGAGGCGTTTCTGATCTGGTGCCGGCGCGGCGTCGATGCCTTTCGGTGCGACGCCGGCTACAAGGTTCCCACCCACGTCTGGCAATACATCACCGCCCGTGTCCGGCAGGAGTTTCCGGACACGCTCTTCCTCCTCGAAGGGCTTGGCGGCTCATGGGAAGCGACGCACTCGCTGCTCGGCGACGGCGGCATGCAATGGGCCTACAGCGAGCTCTTCCAAAACTTCGACGGCCTCCCACTGAGCGGCTACCTCGACCACGCTTACCGTGCGGCCGCGACCTCTGGAACCCTGATCAATTACAGCGAGACCCACGATAATTCCCGTCTGGCTGCCCGCCCGCTTCTAGGCACGCCGCCCGATCCTTTGGCCGGATCCACGGCCGCTCCGACCATCAATGCGGCCTGGTCACGCCACCGGAACCGCCTCTGCGCTCTGACCAGTGTCAGCGGTGGCTTCGCATTCACCAGCGGCGTCGAATGGCTCGCGACCGAACAGATCAACGTCCATAGCAGTCGCGGACTGGCTTGGGGCAGCGAACCCAATCTGGTCGCTGAACTGGCCCGCCTTAACCGCCTGCTCTGCACGCACCCCTGCTTCTTCGACGGCGCCCAGCTCACCCGGCTGAGCCCGGATGGAGCTCCGGTCTACGCCTTGCTTCGCCGTTCGGCCGACGGTTTGGACGAAGTCCTCGTCCTCGCCAATCCCGATGTCGCCGAACCGCGGAGCATTCGCCTCGACTCCGGTGTTTGGGCACGCCTGTGCAGTCCGGGTCATGACCTTCTGGAAACTGTGCCCACTGGCGTAAAACTTGGCGCCAAAGCCAGCGAGGCGCTTGTTGAGATTACGCTGGAACCTGGGGCGACCCATTGTTTCGCCCCCGCGCCCAAACCCATCGGCCAGGCCGGCGACCGCTACCGGCACGCCCGGGCCCGGGCCGACTGGGCCATCGGGGCCGGCGCGCATGTGCCCGCTGGCAACGGCAGCCCCGCCACGACGCCCTGGCTTGCCCTCGCCGGCGAAGTGGACCGCGATCCCGCAGCGGTCCTCGCCCGCGCTTCCGGGGCGGTCGGCGGATATCACCCCGTAGTTCGGTGGACCGAGACGGACCGTTCCCGCCTTAGCTTGGTGCCTCCGGCCCACTGGCTGCTCGTTCACGCTTCCGAACCGTTCCGGGCACGGCTGCAGATCGCCGGCGAAGCCCAACCGCAAAACGTCGAATCGATCTCGGCCAACGGCGGCCACATCGCGTGTTTCGCCCCGGTTGAAAAATCGGCCTCGGCCGACGCAACTCTGACGATGGAGCGTTACGGCCAGCGGGTTGAGACTTTACACGCCACGTTGCGTTTCCTCGCCCCGGCACCGCAGCTTGGGCCGGTAAACACTGCGTTGGACCCGGACGCAGTCGTGCTGCTGACCAACGGTCGCGGCGGCATGGCACGTCTCCGCGTAGACTTCGGCCGCATCGGCTCCAAATACGACTGCCTGCTCGCCGCGAATCTCCACACAGCGGTGCCGGTCGATCGGCACGTCTTTGCCAAACGGTTGCGGGTCTGGGTCAACGCCGACGGATTCATCGCTCCGCTCGGCCTCGCCAACCTGGTCGACTTCGAACCCGGCCCGCCGGCTCACTGGCGTTTCGTTGCCAGTGCGGGCGATGGGCGTTGCGTGGAGCTTCACCTGATCATCGACCTGCTGGCCGAACAAAACACGGTGGCGATCCAGTTCTTCCGCCCCGTAGGTGGCGAACACGAATCCCGGCTGGGCAAACCGCTGCCGGCCGAGGCACAAGTCAGCCTCATCGCCCGCCTCGACCTGGAAGATCGGAACTTCCATTGGGAGACCAAACGCAACGAGGCGGCCGACTACCACTTCAGCTCCAATTGCCGACAGGTCTGCCTCGGCTGTGTCACTCCGGCAGGCACCCAGCCCACTTTCAACGGTTTTGAATTTGCTCCGACCGGAGACCGCCAGTTCCGGGCCTGGACCGATGGCGGTGAGTATCACCACGAAGGAGAATGGAGCCTCCATGTCGCCCACCCGGTGGAATCCACCCGCGGTCAGGAAGGCAGCGGTGATGCCTACAGTCCGGGTTGGTTTGAAATCCGGTTGCCCGCGGGCGGGAGCGCTCAGATCGTCGCAACCGCCGAGGCCACCCCGCCCTCGCCTGAACAGCTACGCGACTTTGTTTCCCGCCGCGTTCAACTTCGCGAACTGGCGGTCCGGCAGGCGATTGGGCCGGCTTCGCCCGGAAATTCCCATCCGGCCCAACCGGCCGAAACCCCTTCGCTCGACCCATTCACCGCCGCGCTCGTGCAATCGGTCCGGGCGTATGTCGTCCGCCGCGACGACACCAAGTCCGTGATCGCGGGCTATCCTTGGTTCCTCGACTGGGGCCGCGATTCGCTCATCGCCGGCCGCGGCCTGATCGCCGCCGGGATGCACGCCGAGGTCCGCGAACTCCTGACCACGTTCGGCCGCTTCGAGCACCTGGGCACCCTGCCCAACAGCATCCACGGCACCGACGCCTCGAACCGAGACACCAGCGATGCGCCGCTCTGGTTCGGCATCGTCTGCGAGGAGCTCGCCGCCGCGGTGCCCAAGGCTTCCCCTGCCCTTTACGACACGCCGGCGGACGCCACCCGGACTCTCGGGGATGTCCTGCGCTCCATCGCCAGCGGTTACCTCAGCGGCACGTCCAACGGCATCCGGGTGGACCACGCCTCGGGACTCGTCTGGAGCCCGAGTCACTTCACCTGGATGGACACCAACCATCCCGCCGGCACGCCGCGTGAAGGTTTTCCCGTCGAAATCCAGGCGCTGTGGATTCGCCTGCTCCGCCAACTGGCTCGGCGCGGCGCCGCACCGTGGGACGGCCGGGGCGAATCTTGGGCCGATCTGGCGAAACGCGCCGAAGACAGCCTGCACCGTTTCTTCTGGCTGGAGGAATGTGGCTGGTATGCCGACGTGCTGCTCGCTGGCCGCGAAACGCCCGCACGCACGGCGCCGCCTACCAACGCGCTCCGCAGCAACTCCCTCTTCGTCGTGGCGCTGGAGTTGGACCGGCATCCGGAATTTGCCACCCGCGCCCGCCGCATGGTCCGCGCTGCCGCCCAATACCTCGTCGTGCCCGGCGCGCTGCGTTCGCTCGCGCCGTTGCCAGTGATTCCGCCTTTGCCAATCTACGGCAACCACGGCGGCCTGCTCAACGATCCCAACCATCCCTACTGGCCCCGTTATGAAGGCGACGAAGACACCCGCCGCAAGCCCGCCTACCACAACGGCACGGCGTGGACCTGGACGTTCCCGACCTTCTGCGAAGCGCTCGTGAAGGCATTCCCCGAAGACGCCCGGGCGCTGGCCGCCGCGCGCGCCTACCTCGGCAGCTGCGATGAGCTCCTGGCTCGCGGTTGCCCAGGACACCTGCCGGAAATCGTGGACGGCGACGCACCGCATATGCAGCGCGGCTGCGACGCCCAAGCATGGAGCGCAACGGAGGTCCTGCGCGTTTGGCGGTGGCTAAATCCGTAAGCATCCCTACGCCGAAACGCCCTGATCCATCAGGTGCCAGTGCTTTGGCTTAACGTCACTGCGGCCGGCGGCTGGCAGTGGCTTCAGGCAATCGACGATTTGCCCGAAGCCATCCCCGCGACTGGATTGCGGCCCAAGGTCAACCCGCCTCCGCTCAAAGTCATCCTCAAGCAGGTAGTGGAGGGGGTGATCGCCCCGCCGCCTCCCGCAGAGTCCGGCCATTCCCACCAAGGAGTTCCGGAGACAGAGTTGCCCGACTATCTCTCGGAGCGCCGTCGCCGTTGGAACCTGGCGTTCCCCTGGAAACTCTTCCGCGACCTGTTCGCCTGCGAGACACCGGAGAAACTGACCGCCATCAAAATCCAGTCGCCGGAGGCGCCGTCACCCGAGGGAAAGCGACCCGACGAACTGGACTGGCTGCGAACGGACGAATGGTCGGAGAAGCGCCCCACCGGCCGCCCGCCCAATGTGCTCGACCCTGCCACCGACGAACTTCACCCGCACTACGGCTGGGCTGACCGCCTGGCCAACCACTACGCCGACCATTACCGCAGTTCGTTCGTCGGCATCTACGCCATGGGCACGCTGGCCGTGGGCACGGTGCTCCTCTGTCTGCTGATGGGCTGGTGGACGGGGCCGGAATTTCACGTTCAGGAGGCGGCCTGCACGGTGGTCGAACTCGTGCTCGTCGGTTCCATCGTCTGGCTCATCCGCTGCGGCCGGAAACACCAGTGGCACTCGCGCTGGATGGACTACCGGCTTCTCGCGGAACGCATCCGGGAACTGCGCTTCCTCGCCGGCACCGGCGGGGCGCGCCCGCTTCTGCGCCATCCTGCCTTTGCCGGCTACCTCGCCAGCTATGGCAACCCCGATCCGACTTGGATGGCGTGGCTCGTCCGCGCTTTGGAACGGGAACTGGGTCTGCTGTCCGTCGCCATCAATGCCCAATACCTCCGGCAGTTCATCCGGCACGTCCGCCGGGCGCTGGTGGTGGAACAGGCCCGATACCGAATGGTGGCCAAGCGTGACGGCTACAACGAGGCATAGAGCTGGGTGAGGCGGGGCACGGCGGCGGTTTCCGCGAGGTTTTCGCGCAGGGCGTGGCGC
>JAYUSF010000108.1:0-54625 GCA_043755815.1 Verrucomicrobiota bacterium | reverse complement strand
AGCAAACGGGCGACATCCCGGCGGGTTCGCAGTCGCTGCGCTTCCTCTACCACGGCGACAGCCTCAAGGTGTATGTCGGCGGGGCGGAGCGGCTGGTGCATTTCGCCGAAGACCGCCCGTCGGGCGACCCGGAAATCGGCGACCTGCATTACTTCGCCGTGGACGTGGGTCTGCTCGCGGGCACTACCGCCGAAATCCGCTTCGATTTCTACAGCTTCGGCAACTACCCGGGCCAGGATGGAGGCCCCGTTCCCGGCTGGCCCAATGCCAAGATGCACGTCCTCGACGACCTCAGTTTCAGTCCGCTGCCCGCCGTGCCGGAACCGCAGACGTGGGCCTTGTTCGGCGCGGGTTTGGGCGCGGTGCTCTGGTTCGGCCGGCGGCGGTAGGTGCAACAGTCAGCCAAGAGAGCGGGCCGGTTTCCCTGCCACTTCTTCGCCGGGATCGAAATGGCGCCGCAGCACCGGCGGGGCAATGTGATTCTGCTCGTGGATTCGACGCTCGAACCTTCGTTGACGAACGAGTTGGCCGTGCTCAGAACCAATCTCGTGGGCGACGGCTGGACCGTGAAGCAGGCCGTGGCGCCGCGCCACGACGACTCGACCTGGACCAACAACCGCCTGAACCTGACCAACGTGGTCAACCTCATCTCCAGCAACACCGTCAGCGGCACCACCAACGTGGTCTTCATTCTGGGCCATGTGACCATTCCCTATAGCGGCAGCAGGGCTGAGGACAGCCACATCGATCATCTCGGCGCTTGGAGCGCGGACGCCTACTACGGCTACCTGATCAAGGCCGGCTGGACCGACGCCACCAATTCCACCGTTTCGGGTGGTGACTGCTGCGCCAACCCGGCTAACGACGGCAAGTTCGACCAGAACTACCTGCCGGGAATGCCGGACCTGGCCGTGGGCCGGCTCGACTTCGCCCGGCTGCCGGTGTTTTCTGGCCTCACGGAGGTGGACCTCATCAAACGCTACCTCGCCAAGAACGGGCGCTACCGCACGAATGGCCTGCCCACCTTCGGCCGCGTGTCGTCGCTCCTGGGCAACTACGCGGAGACGCAGGGCGCCAACGCCTCGCAGAGCGCCAGCGGGGCCCTTTTCGGCGTGGAATCAGGTCGGGTGTTCAACGCCTCCGGCCTGCTGGACCAGCCCCCGGCCGACCTGGCCGTGACCTACGCCGACGGCACCTTCAACAACGTCAACCTCTGGGGCTCTAGCGCCCAGTATAACGCCGCCAACTTCGCTGATCCCACCAAGGAGGTCCCCGTCCACTTCCGCCAAGTGTGGTTCTCGTATGCTTCTGATTGGGCGTGGCTTGGACAGTTTGATGTCTTCGCCAGAACCAACAACTGGCTCCGGGCGTCACTGGGCTGGACCAACTACGGCTTGGCCACGATGGGTGGACCCGTTTGGGATTTCGCTCCGCTTGGCGGTGGCGCTCCCTTGGCGATGACCATGACCCATGGTTGGGAAGGCGTAGATGGGGTGCCACGCTTCCAGAGCATCCTCGGCGACCCCACGCTTCGGCTACATCGGGTGACTCCCCCAAGTGGCGTCAAGGCCAGCCGAAGCGGTTCGACCGTAACCCTGACCTGGAATCCCTCGGCCGACGCGAACCGTGGCTACTTCGCCTATCGCAGCACCAACGGTCTAGATGGCTTTACCACGCCGTTGAACTCAACGCCCGTGGCAGGACTCAGTTTCACCGACACCACCAGCGCCACCAACCTCCTTTACCAAGTCCGAGCGATTAAGCTCCAAGTGACCGGTTCGGGGTCTTTCACCAACCTTAGCCAAGGAATCTTCATTACAGTGCCATGAAAACCACTCTTCTCCTCTGTGCCGCCTGCGTGCTTCCTGGCGCTGCCGTTTGCGCCCCTTTTCAGAATTTTGGCTTTGATCAACCCGCCGTTGAACTTCCAGCGGCACCGTTTCAGTTTGGTCCTTCTGAGTGGTTTGTTCCCGGTTGGGCTGACGCAAGCTTCAGCACGGTGGGTTACAACTACACTCAACGCTTCGCGGGCTACTCCAGCCTGCTCGACACGAACTACCGCAACACCACGCAGCCGGCGAATCCGGCCAAGGTGCCGGTCGTCGGCCAGTTCTCGCTCGGCATCTGGCCATATTCCGGTAACCGCTTCGCCGAGGATCCTTTCGTTCTTCGCCAGACCGGTGACATCCCGGCGGGTTCGCAGTCGCTGCGCTTCCTCTACCACGGCGACAGCCTCAAGGTGTCTGTCGGCGGGGCGGAGCGGCTGGTGCATTTCGCCGAAGACCGCCCGTCGGGCGATCCGGAGCTCGGCGACCTGCACTACTTCGCCGTGGATGTGGGCCCGCTCGCGGGCACCACCGCCGAGATCCGCTTCGACTTCTACAGCTTCGGCAACTACCCCGGCATGCCGGGCGGCCCCGTCAACGGCTGGCCCAATGCCAAGATGCACGTCCTCGACGACCTCCGCTTCAGCCCATTGCCCGCCGTGCCGGAACCGCAAACCTGGGCGCTGTTTGGCGTCGGGTTAAGTGCCTTGCTGTGGCGCCATCGCCGCCGAAACTGAAGTCCGGGCGCAGGGCCAAGAAAGTGCGCCTTCCCTACTTGCCGTCCCGCCCGCGACCCACCGCCCCTTCAGAACAGATCCCGCCGCCAGCGGCTCGCGACCGGGAGCCGGCGCAGCAGGGCAAACGGCAAACGCCAGTGCCAACGCGCCCGGCCCACCGCCGCGCCCATCCCGGAAATCCGCGGCAGCTTCCAGATGCCTTCCAGGTGTTCGTTCAGCGTCCGGTCAAACGCGTCGCCCGTGTGGGCTTCGCCCAGGGCCTGGGCGCGGCGGCGCAGTTCGAGGATCTGTTCCGGCGTTCGCTCCGCAAACCAGCGGATCGCGCGGGCAGCATCGTCCAGATCGCCGGCGCGGTAGAGGAGTTCCGGCGCGACACGTTCGACGTAGTCGTCGCCGCCGCTGCCAATCCGCGGAAACACCGCCAGGCCTCCGCGGGCAAAGGTTTCCAGCAGGCTGATGGGCAGTCCCTCATAGTCGCTGGTGAAGACCATGAGGTCCCACCGTTCCAGCGCGCGCCAGTAGGCCGGCCCGGACAGGCGGCCGTGGAAGACCGTATTGGCCGGCAGAAGCGCGGCGAGTTCCGGCCGGTAGGGGCCGTCCCCCAGGATTTCCCAGCGGGCTTCGAGGCGCGCACCGTTCACGCGTTGCGCGAGTCCGGGCAGCCGGTCGAGGCGTTTTTGCTCCACGATCACCCGGCCGCAGAAACCCAGCACCAGCGGGCGGCCGGGCGGCGTGGGGGTGAGGACGAACGTGTCGGTGGGCGGGTCCACAGGATACGGCAGCCAGCCGAGGCGTTCGGGCGGGAGGCTTAACTGGGTTTCGGCCTGCCTCAACAGGGGCCGGCTGACCGCGAGCAGGCCGTCCAGCCGGCCCCGTTGCTCCGCCAGCCAGCGGTCGAGGCCGGGCCAGTCGGAATGGAGCACGACGACCCGGCGTTCCGCGTCGTCGGCACCGGCCAGGAAGGGCAGGCCCCAGCCATTGTGATACACCCAGACGCCGCCCCGGGGATTGCGGGCCACGGCCGAGCGGAGGCGGGCATTCGCCCCGGCCGGAGTGTTCCGCCAAGACAAGCCGAGCCCCGCGACATTGTCCGGGGTGAAGCCGCCGGCTTCGAACAGGCTCAGCGTGCGGCGTTCCGGCGCGTGGACGGCATCCCGCCGGGCGAGCCGGCGCAGCACCGATTCCACGCCGCCAAGCTGCCTGTAGTGGGTAAACACATGGGTCACCGGCGTCCGCAACATCGGAACCAGAGGGAGGATTTCCCCCGGGGTGGCGTCGAGAAAATTCGCGGGCGAAGGCGAAGGGGATCGCCGGAAACCGACTTGTGAATTGCCTCGCCGTCCGCCAGAGGCTTAGCTGCCCGCCTGTGACCACGGTCGACGTTCAACTGCACCTCCAGAAGCTGATGCTGCTGGGCGCGTTTTTTCTGGCCGCCATCTTTGTGGGCCTGCTGCTGGCCGGCGCGCCGATCCTGCTGATCCTCGCCCTGGTCGGTTTCGCCTGGCTGATCCTGCTGCCGTATCACGCTGAAATCGCCACCACCGGGGCGATGATGACCTTTTCCTCGGGGTTCATCGTCCCCGGGCTCCCGGGTCGTCCCCTTGCCTGGGAGGCGGCGGCGCTGCTGGGTTGGACCGGAGTGGCCATCGCGCTTGCACTCCGGCGGGTTTCACCGGATGCCGGAGCGCTTTTCCGCCGTCACCGGCTGCTTTTCTTTGGAGCAATCGCCTACTGCGGGGTGCTGATCGCGCTGATGTATTTTCGCGGCGTCGGCATCCGCGTGTTCGGTGGGAGCCAGATGGGCGGCCGCATCTACATGCAGCAGCTGGCGTGCGCCATCTTTCCGCTCCTGTTCATCCTCAAGCCGATGGACGAAAAGCGGATGCTCAAGCTCTACACCATCCAGTGTGTGCTGGCGCTGTCGTTCCTGCCCGCCGACTTCGCGTTCACCTACGGCGGCAAACTCCTGGAGCCCCTGCTTTACTTCCTGGAGCTCCCGACCGACGGCCTGAACTTCGAGGCCCAGGCGCAGCACTTCGGCATCCGCCGGTTCCAGTCGTTCTTCTTCGTCTCCCTCGCCCTGATCTGCCTCTTGGTGACCCGGAAGAAGTATTCGGACTTCTTCACGCGGGCCGGACTCTGGATGTGGCCCGCCGCGTTCGGCCTGCTGGCGCTGGGCTTGGGCGGCGGTCACCGCAACCTGCTGTTGCTGCTCGCCTTCGTCCTCCCGATCACCGCCTGGACGCAGCGCTTTTTCACGCCGATCCGGGTGGTCGGCATCGTCTTGGTGGCGGGCCTGTGCTATCTGGGCGCCGCGACGTTCGTCCGCGATCTGCCGCTCTCGGCTCAACGGGCGCTGTCGAGCGTGCCCGGCCTGGAAGTCGACCGCCAGGCGTCCGAAGACGGTCAGGCCACCCTCAACGGCCGGCGCGCCATGCGCGCCGCCGGGTTTGAAATGGCCAAGGATTACCGCTGGCTGGGTCGCGGTTTTGGCAAGCCGCTGGACGTCCGGTCCGCGTTCGAGCTCGACCAGACGCAGTGGCACATGGACTTGGGCATCTTCTACAACGGCACGGTCGGAATCCTCGTCAACACCGGCATCCCGGGAACGATTGCGATGTTCAGCTTCCTAGGGGGCGGGACGTTGCTGGCGATCCGGATTCTCCGCCATGTCCGTCGCCACGGGGCCGACGATCCGTTTTCCCGGATGGCCTCGGTGCTGTCCGCGCTCTGGATTGGCCAGTTCTTTTCGTTCGTTTTCCTCCACGGCGACTCCGAGTTCGCGATGCGCACGTTCGGCCTTCAGGCCGGGATGCTGCTGCTCTGCGACTATAACTTTGGCCAACGCCTCAAGGCCGCAGCGGAAGCGAATCACGCCAAGGTGCTGGAGGAAGCAGGTCCGGTGGTTCCGGAGGAACTGTCGGTGATCCGGTCCCGCGGCACCGTCTCGTTTCTTCAGAACAAGCTGTAAATGAACGGGGCCAACGGCGAGTGCGCCGACGTGGCCAGCAGGATGCCGAGGGCGACCAGCACCACCGCCACGGGCAGCAGCCACCATTTCTTCCTGACCCTCAGGAACTCCCAGAATTCGCGGAGGATGCTGAACTTGCTCATGCGGCCAGCTTGGGCAGCCCCGGGCCAAAGTCAAAACTGCCGCTCGTAGTCAGCGCGGGCGGGCTTGACCAAACGGTCCCGCGGCAGCCAATACGTGCCCCCGACCGGCGCGGGTCGCCGACGAAGGAAGTCCTTCCCGCGCCAGCGGGCCAGCCAACCGATGGGAGTCACCGCGAGGAAATAGACCAGCGTCAGCAGCACGCTGCCCATCACGGTGCCGAGGACGAACGCGAGCGCCATCCAGCCAAGGTGAAGCCGGCGCAATGAGCGCGGTGCCAGGACGCCCAGGGCCGTCAGTGCGAAGCCCGGCCCGCCGGCCCACGGCCACCACCCGCGGCTCCGCCAAAAACCCACGGCGGCAAATGCCAGCAACACTCCGCCCACCAGCACGCCGAAGTTCCGCAGGGCCCGGGGCGACTGGTCGAGTTTCTGGAGTTCGGCGCGGATCATCGTTCAGTCGAGTTCGAATTCCCGGAGCCACGCGGCGTCCTTGCCGAGGGGCAGCTGCCGGGTCTTGGTCAGCACGACCGGCCCCAGCGCGAGCGCATCCATGTTCGTGCGGAGAAAACAGCGCAACGCGTCGGCCGGCGTGCCGACAATGGGTTCGCCGCGCACGTTGAAGCTCGTGTTGATGAGCACCGGACAACCCGTGCGCGTCTCGAAGGCCCGGAGCAGCTGGTCATACAGCGGATTGGTCTCGGCACTCACCGTCTGCACCCGTGCCGAGTTGTCCACGTGCGTCACCGCCGGAATTTCCGAGCGCGGGGTCAGGAGTTTTTCCATGCCGGTCCGGGCCTGTTCGTCGGGCGAGAGTGGGCGAAGCCGTCCCGCATTCACAGGCGCCACCAGCAGCATGTAGGGGCTTTCGGCTTCCAGGTCGAACCACTCGGCGACGCGTTCACGCAGGACGCTTGGTGCAAACGGCCGGAAGCTTTCCCGGAACTTGATCTTCAGGTTCATCGTCTCCTGCATCGCGGGCGAACGCGCGTTGCCCAAGATGCTGCGCGCGCCCAGCGCCCGCGGCCCAAATTCCATCCGTCCCTGAAACCAGCCCACCACGTTGCCGTCGGCCAGGAGTTCGGCCACCACGCTGGGGAGCTCCTCCGTGGTGCATTCATGGCGGGTAAATGAATCCCGTTCCGCGGCCGGCAGCTCATCCAGCGCCGCCTGAATCTCCGCGGCCGAAAACTGCGGACCGAGAAAAGCGCCCCGCATGGCATCGCTTCCCGGCGTGATCCGGCGCGGCTGTTCCAGGGCATGATGCCACGCCACCAGCGCGCAGCCGAGCGCCCCGCCGGCATCGCCCGCGGCCGGCTGAATCCAGATCCGGTCGAAGACGCCTTCGCGCAGGATCCGGCCATTGGCGACACAGTTCAGCGCCACGCCGCCGGCCAGGCAAAGATTGGGCAGCCCGGTCTCCCGCCGGACATGCCGCGCCATGCGGAACAGGATCTCTTCCGTCACCTCCTGGATGCTGCGGGCGACATCCATGTAGTGCTGCGTCAGCCGGGATTCGGGCGAACGCGCCGGAACTCCAAACAGCGCGTCGAAGCGCGCATTCGTCATCCGCAGCCCGACCGGAAAATCAAAGCAGGCCAGGTTCAGGTGGAACGAGCCGTCTTCGCGCAGGTCGAGCAGCTCGCGCCGGATCACGTCGGCGAAACGCGGCTCGCCGTAGGGCGCGAGGCCCATGAGCTTGTATTCGCCCGAGTTGACCTTGAAGCCGCAGTAGTAGGTGAAGGCCGAATAGAGCAAGCCCAGCGAATGCGGGAAATGCTGTTCGCCCCACAGCTCGATCCGCGCGCCGTGCCCGGCGCCGAAACTGGTGGTCGTCCATTCGCCGACGCCGTCCACCGTGAGGATCGCCGCCGCCTCGAAGGGCGATGGAAAAAACGCCGACCCCGCATGGGATTCGTGATGTTCCGGGAAGAAGATCGGCCGGTCGAACTGGAGCTTCTCGGCCAGCTCGGCCTTCAGCCAGAGCTTCTCCTTCAGCCACACCGGCATCGCCTTGAGGAACGACCCGAGCCCGCGGGGCGCCTCGGCCAGATAGGTGTGCAACAGGCGGTCAAACTTCAGGAAAGGTTTTTCGTAAAACGCGACGTGATCCAGCTCGGCCAGGCTGAGCCCGCCTTCGCGCAGGCAATACGCGACCGCGTTTTCGGGAAAGCGTTCGTCGTGTTTGCGGCGGGTGAAGCGCTCTTCCTGCGCCGCCGCGACAATGACCCCGTCGCGCAACAGGCACGCTGCGCTGTCGTGGTAGTAGGCCGCGAGGCCGAGGATGTGGACGGGCTTCGACACGGAACGCGCGCGTTATACCGGGCACCGCCACGGCGTGCGAGCCGGAGTCGGCGGGAATTGTGGAAAGACGTCGGCCCGCAGCGGCGTCCGGCATGCCCTGGCAATTGCGGTCGGGCCGCTTTCCAGCTACATCCCGCGGCGTCCCGCCCATCCGATATGCCGTCGCTGTCCGCGTCCCATCGTCACACGCTCAATGCCGCCCTTGGCTGGATTGGGCTGGGCATGATCGCGGACGCGCAAAAGGAACTGAACCAACTGCCGGCCGAGGTGCGGACGCATCCGGTCGCGCTCGACATCCAGTTCGCGATCTACGGCGAGACCAACGCGTGGGAGGCCGCCTATGCGGTCGCCCAGACCGAGGTGACCCTCCATCCGAAACGTTCCGGGGGCTGGATTCACCGCGCCTACGCGGCCCGGCGCCGTTCCGCCAACAGCCTCGAGGAAGCGTTTGAACTGCTCCGGCCCGCGTTCGAGCGTTTCCCCAACCAGGCGGTCATCCCCTACAATCTCGCCTGCTACCGGGCCCAGCAGGAGCTGCTGGAGGAGGCGTGGCACTGGTTCGAGGCCGCGGTTGCCCGCGGCGAGCTCACGCTGCTCAAGCAGATGGCCCTGCAAGACGACGACCTCAAGGCGCTCTGGCCCCGCATCGCGGCGCTGAAGTAGCCACCCGGCACCGGTCAACGGCCCTCAGTAGGGCCAGACCCAGTCCACGATCTGCCCCTTTGCCGAACGTTCCCCACCGTTGTCCACCCCATCATCGCCGACCGACCAAAGGCGGAAGAGCCCGTCCGCACTCCGGCGGTAGCGCAGCGGTTGGCCGTCGATCGGATCCACCGGCACTTCGGCGAGAAATTCCGGCACCAAAGCGGCCAGCGATTCAGGATAGCTGCCGTGCTTGATCCGGTGGCGCTCGAGGGCGCAGCCGGTGGCGGCACTGCGGGCAGTCGCGCCGGCGCGGCCCGCTTTGGCGATCGCCTTGCCGAGCGCCGGCGCCAATAGGTTGGCGAAGACGTTGTAAGGCGTCGTGTGGGTCTTTTGACGGATCAGCGCTTCATCGGTGCGGTCAGCGAATTGTTTCAGGGCCCCACCCAGCGCCCCCGAGGGGGCATTGGTCGCCAACTGGCGGTTCAGGCCGATCATCAGTTGATGATACTCGGCCATGGCCGCCTGGTTTTGACGGACCCAACCGCGCGGCATCAACCCCAGCCCGACATTCTGCAGCGCGATCCCCTGGGGAGCTTCGCTGGCATCGCCGAATCCAAGTCCAGAAGCCTCCTGCTGCAACTGGCGGGGATTCGTCGCCCAGCGGTCCATGATGGCAATGCAGCCGTTTCGTTCGCCTTCCAGTGCGAACCCCATGGCCCGGAGGTAATCCGGTGCGAGCAGGCCTTTCTGAAGTTCCTGCAATTGGGCATCGCTCCACCGATGGGCGGCGATGCCATGCCAGACTGCCTGTCCGGCGATCGCCGCCTGGGCGATCCGCACCAACTGAGAGATCAGGAGCGGCTCGTCGCGGGCCAGATCCGCGACGCGCAAGGCACAGAGCGCGTCCGCATAGGCACCGGCGGCATCCCCGCTGGCCAGGCGGGCTTCCACCCGCAGACTCAGGAACCGTTGCATCCCCTTCAGTTGGGCGAGCGTGGGCAGCAGGGCATTGAACCCCTCCTCCCAGTGCACCCCAAACCGGCAATAGGGCCGCAGGCTGGCCTCGCAAATGGTGACCATGTCCGCTTCGCCGGGTTTGAGTCCGGCCAGCACCACCGTCGCGGCATCCGCGCCAGCCGGGGCGCCGGGATAGGTGGGCAGGTCTCCACTTCCACGGCGCTGTTCGCCTTTGGCTTGGGCGGTCTGGTTTGAAACGGCGGTCCGGAACGCCACCGCCCACTCCGCGAGCGAGACCGGCCGGTGATCGTCCTTGCCCCGCTTGGGCAGGAACGAGTCCGGCAAATGAAACACCTGGAACCGGCGCAGCGCGTTCGTGTTGGCCCAGACCACCTCCGACGGGACGGGACGGCCGTTCACCAGGTTGGTCTTCCGCCCATAGTCCAGGAGGTCGGAAAACATCGGCAGGCTGCCGAAGTTCTGTTCGGCGGGCACGGGCGGGCCCAGCAGTTCGGCCATGGTCAGCTTTTCCCCGCGGGCCAGCAGCCCGGACTTCACTTCCTTCCAGCGGAGAGCGCCCCGGACGTTCTCCACGGCCGTCAGCAACGCGAACGGGGTCACCACCCCGATCAGCAGGAGATAGATCGGACCCAGCAACCACCGGACAAATCCCGCCGGACGGGCGGCCGGAGTCACGCAGCCGGCGGCCCGCTGACGAGCGGCGCGCTGATTCCAAGCCAGACAGGCAAAGACCGTGTGAAACGTCGCGCAGGTCATCGCGATGATCCCAATCACCCAGAAGAAGAAGCCGGGGAGACCGCCCGAGGCTTTTTCGCCACTCAGCGCGTCCACGATCGCCACCAACCCGGCGGGCACCCCCAGGCACAGCGCCGTGAAGATCACCGGCGCCATCACCGCCACCGCGAGGGGGAAGTTTTGGTCAGGCCGGGGCTTGAGCCGTTTCAGGCCGAGCCACATCACAGGACGTTCGTAGAGCCAGCAGTAATAAGCGGTGGGTGACATATAATGAAAGGAGTGAGGAGCGGCGGAAGGGCTAGGCGGAAACCGGCGCTGATTCAGTTGACCGTCGTCCGGTGGCGGCGACCTGCACCGGACTTGAATCCGGCACGATTCCAAAACCGTCGTCACGCGAGCGGCGACGGTCGCTGCGGGGCCGGGCGGGCAGAGCGGGAGCTTCGAGGCGCGTTCGTTCAGGTGCCGGGCTCTGAATTTTCCCGGCGGGATCGTCGAGGCCGGCGAGTTGCCGCAACTCCGCGCGTTGGGCCCGGGCTTCGGCCATCTGTTCGCGGGAGATTACCACCGGCTTAGTCGCATCCGATCCATTCACCAGCCGGTCCGCGGAACCGCCCAACCAGATCAGGAGCCAGCACGCCGCCAAACCGCCGGGGGCCAGCGGAAAGTGCGCGAGCAGCCAGTCGCCCCAGCTCATCCGCAACGGTCGCGCGCCCATGTTTTCCGGATCGCTGCGCTTCAACTTGGCCGGCTCCACCCGCTTGGCGGCGGCGAGCACCTCGGCCCGCAGCTCGGCCGGAGCCCGCCGGCCAGGAACGCGAGCCAGCCGGTCCTCGAAGTCATCGGGCGCGCCGTGGCCGGTCATTGGGGATTTGTCGGATTTCATCGGCGGATTCTCCGTTCAGCGGATTTCGTCATAGAGGGGACGCAGCCGGGCGCGCAATTTGTCTAGCCCGTAGCGATACCGGCTGGCGGCGGTGTTGAGCGGCACGTCGAGCACGTCGGCGATGCGCTCGAAGGTGAGGCCTTCCCACAATTTCAGGTGGACGACGGCGCGTTGCTCGGCGGGCAGTTCGCCGAGCGCTGCGGCGAGCTCACGGCGGAAGGCGGTTTCGTCCGGATCCTCGGTGCGGGCGAACGGTTCCACCGTTTCCGCGGCCAACGCGTCGTGCGCCCGGCTCCGGGTGTCGCGCCGGCGCATCAGGTCGATGGCCTGGTTGTGGGCGAGCCGCAGCAGGAAACCGCGTTCGTCCCGCACGCCCCGGAGCAGATCCGGCTTCGCCGCCAGCCGGCAGAAGAGTTCCTGCAGGACATCGCGGGTGTCAGCCTCGGCACGGGTGAGGTTGAGCAGGAACGCGAACAGCGCATCGGCATGCGTGTCGTAAAGGCGTTCCAGCTCGGCGGAGGACATGTGGCTTGGACAAGGACGCAGCCGCATCGTCCCTTTGTCTAAATGATATTCTGCCCGCCGAAGATGCGTCGGGCCGAAACCCTGCCAAAGGCGCACCGCCAAAGCCCGGACGAAAACCCGCAATGATCCTGCCGCGCCCAGACTCGACGGTGCCGGGCCGGCCTCAGGCCCTTCAGTGCGGCGCCGGCAGCCGTGACCGCGCGCGTTGCAGCGCGTTCTTCGCCGCCGTCAGGTCCGGCCGCAGCTTCACGGCGATCTGGAGGGGCGGAATGGCGTCCTCCCAGCGGCCGAGCTGGCTGTAGCTGCGGCCGAGGTTGAACCACGCCTCGACGTTGTCAGGGTTCAACTGGGCGGCGCGGGTGTAATTGGGAATCGCCTCGTCCAGCTTGCCGGCCGCGGCATAGGCGGTGCCCAGGTTGTTGTAGGTGCTGCTGCTCGTCGGTTCGGCCTTCAGGGCGGACTGGAAATGCGGGATGGCGTCCTCGAACCGGCGCAGCCGGACAAAGAGGTTGCCAAGGTTGTTGTGCGCCTCGGAATAGGTCGGCAGGACGCGGACCGCCTCCTCGTAATGGTGGATCGCGTCGTTGGTCTGGCCCGCCTTGACCAGCAGGAACGCGAGGTTGAAGTGCGCCTCCTCGTTGTCGGGGTGCTGCCGGATGAAGTCCCGGTAGAGCTTTTCGGCCTCGGCGTTTTTGCCGGCGGCCAGCAGGGCATCGGCCTTCTCGATCTGTTCGCTGCCCGTCGCATCGAGGTCCAACGCGGGCAGCGGACTGGCGCCTTCGGTCACGGCGGCGGCCACGCTGGTGGTGGCGGGAGCCGCCTTGGTCGAAGCGGCCTTGGCGGCTTCCCGGGAATCGCAGCCGGCCGGGACGGCGAGCAGCAGTCCGACCACAAGCCGAAGATGTTCCTTACGCACCATGCGGCGAGCGTAGGCGGATGCATTCCGTTTGGCGAGGGGCGCCAACGGTCAGCTCCCGCTCAGGGACCGCTCAGCTCCACGTGCTCCGAACTGACGGGGCGGCCGGCGTCATCCTTGACGGCGAGAAACGCCACGAGCGGGCGGACCGGCGGCAGTTCTGCGGTCAATTGCCCCTGCTCAATGCGGGCCGGGGCCGTCTGCCAGGTCCGCTGCTGCCACGGGCCCGAATTCGTCGTGTAGCAAAGCGACAGTTCCTGGAGGCCCGTCACCAGGTCGAGTTGGGCCGACAACCGGCCCGCTTCCACCCGCGGCGGTCCGACCCGCACCAGCGCCGGCTCGTGGCGCAGGACGCTGCCGACGAACGCGTCCACCTCGGGAAACGTCCAGATGTGGTCGTGCGGCCGGTTCACCGCCATCGAGATGTGCCGCCATCGGTCCGGCACCAGCCGGTAAGTCTTCCGGTAGCTGTCCATCGGATACGCGAAGTCCGTGGTGCCGTTCACGAACAGGATCGGATACCGCACGCCGCCGACGTATTGGCCCGGATCAAACAGCCGCAGCCAGCGCTCGCGGGACTCCGGCGACAGGGCGGCCAGCGAACCGTCCTTCCAGACGCTGTTGTCACCGAGGAAGCCGCAGCCATAGACCGGCACCGCCACCTTGAACCGCGGATCAATCCCCGCCGCGATGCACGTCAGGTAACCGCCCCAACTGATGCCCGTGATGCCCGTGCGCCCGGGGTCCACGTCCGGCAGCGAACGCAGCAGGGAATGGCCCCGCACCACCGCCGCCACGGCGTGATACGTCCACATCTCCCGGGCCTCCGCCTCCGCGAAGTTGCGGAACTTCACCGGGTCGGCCTGATCCGGCCCGCCGTCGGCCAGGCGCCCCGCCGGACCGTTGCCCGCGAGGTCCATCGCCAGCGCGACGTAGCCGCGCCGCGCCCAGTGGTCGGCCCAATCGCGGAACGCCTTCCCGCCTCCGCCATGCACCAGCACCATCGCGGGCCGGCGGCCGGCCGGCGAATGGGTCGGCCGGCCCAGATACGCGAAGACCCGGGTCGGCTTCCCGCCCAGCGGTTCGCCTGCGTAATAGACCTCCTGCACCAGCCCGTCCGTCGCCCCCCAGGTGACCGCGGGCACCGAGGACAACGCCCGCACATTCCACGGCCCGGCCCTCCGGGTCTGGGGCACGGAACTGCAACCCGGAAGGAAGAATGAACCCAACAGCACCAGCGCCAAGCCGGCCGTGCGCAGCAGTTGCGGGACCTTCCTCGGCGAAGTGGACGGGAGGACGGCGGTGGCGTCGCACTGCGTTGAGATCATGCCGGACCCTGTTGGGCGGCGCGGTTCGGGTCAACCGGGACCGGGCCGCCGGAGGAGCCGAGTTTCGCCCGGACTCCGGCCCAGCGGCTCAGCCGGAGCTTCGCGCCACCCGGGATGGTTCTGACGGGATGAACCTCCAACCTCGACGCAAACCTGCGGCCCGGTCCGCCGGCAAAATCGGCGTTCCTCCCCGGTCCTTCGATGTTACACCCGGCCCATCGCGGACATCTTCACCAAGGCCAAGCGTTCCGCCGTGATGGCGCGCATCCGTTCGCGCGGCAACGCCCGCACCGAGCTGGCGCTGGTCCGCGTCTTCCGGTCGCTCCACATCACGGGCTGGCGACGGCACGTCCGGATCCGGGTGACCCCCAACGCCCGCCAGGACCGCGGGCGGCAGAACGCGAACCGCGCCTTCTCGGTCCGGCCCGACTTCGTCTTCCCGCAACGCCGGCTGGTGGTGTTTGTGGACGGCTGCTTCTGGCACGGCTGTCCCGAGCACGGCACGAAGCCGCAGGGCAACGCGGCGTTCTGGCGGAAGAAGTTCGCGGCCAATGTTGCCCGCGACCGGCTCGTCACCCGCACGCTCCGCCGCGCGGGGTGGAAGGTGCTCCGCCTCTGGGAACACGAGCTGGCCCGCAGGCGGGAAGCGCGGCTGGAGCGCCGCCTTCGCCGTTGGTTTCCCGCCGCCGGGAGCGCGGACATTCCGGTCCGCCACCGCTCCGTCCCCGCGACCCAAGGGCAGGGCGTTCGCCGTCGGATTGGGGGAAATTTTGTAACAAGTAGGAAATTGGGATGTTGACGGACTATTTAAAACGGTAATACTCTTTGGCATGTCCGCTACTTCCAAAGTCGACTCCGTCTGGTTCACCACCAAGGGTCAGGTCGTCATCCCCGCATGGCTGCGGCGCGAGTTCCAGATCGAGGACGGCACCAAGGCCTCCGTCACCGCCACGCCCGACGGCATCCTCCTCCGTCCCATCACCCGCGACTACATCCGCAGCCTGCGCGGCAAATACCAACACCTGCCCGTGATGGAAACGCTCGCCGAGGACCGCAAACGCGAACGGGAACTCTGACATGACGGCCAAGGTTCTGGACAGTTGGGCGGTGCTGGCGTTCTACAAGGGCGAACCGGCGGGTGCCGAGGTTGAGACGCTGATCGAGGCCGCCTCGGTCTCCGGGAAGCAGTTGCTGCTCTCGGCGGTCAACTGGACCGAGGTCTATTACTCGATGGAGCGGGCGGGCGGGCGGCAGGTGGCCGAACAGGCGGTGGCCGACCTTGCCACCCTGCCGATTGACGTGGTGGGCGTGGGCGAAGACCTCAAGCTCGCCCGCCAGGCGGCCCAGTTCAAAGCCCGCTTCAAGCTCAGCCTTGCCGACGCCTTCGCCGCCGCGCTGGCCAAGGAGAAGAAGGCCGAACTCGTCACCGGCGACCCGGAGTTCAAGGCGCTGGAGAAGGAAATCAAGGTGGCCTGGCTGAAAAAGGCCCCCGGCTCCGCCTCGAACGCGGAGCCGGCCAAGGTGAGGTGTTGAAAACGCTGCCCTCCGTAGATGACGCAGACGGACGCAGATTCTTTTCCCCCTCTCCGCCTCGATCGGGGAGAGGGCCGGGGTGAGGTGTCGAACCGGTGGGGCTGCGTGCTCCGCAGCCCTGACCAACGCCGCCCCACCTCGGAGCTGGGGTGCCGTCCCCCCTCCCAACCTGGCTGATCGTCCATAGAGTTTCCCCCGCTTTCGGCATGGACTATCCGTCATGCCGAAACGCGCCGCCGCCAATCCCGCCGGGACCGCGGACATTCCTGTCCGCCCACGCCGCCGCCCGGTCCTCGCCGCCCTCGGACAAAACGTCCGCCGCCGGCGCGAGGAACGCGCCCTAACCCAGGAAAAGTTGGCTGAAAAGGCGGGGCTGGACCCCATGCCCCTCGCCCAGCGGATGGGAGAGGGTGGCCGTCAGGCCGGGTGAGGGTTGTATTGGCGGCATCGAACGCGGCCTGCGCAACCCCGGCATCCTGAACGTCGCGCGGCTCGCCAAGGCCCTCCGCCTCACCACCGCCCAACTCTGCGAGGGAGTCGACGCATGAGCGGGAAAACCAAGCCCGATAGGATCCGACGTGAGGAGGCTCAAACCTCTCCCCGACAGCCGAAACGTCAGAGACTCGTCACCTCGTCTCCTACGGCCCAGGAAGCCGCCCCGCCCTACCGCGCCGGTTCTTCTCCCTCTCCGCTCCGGGGAGAGGGCCGGGGAGAGGTGGCCGCCTTGCGCTTCATCGACCTCTTCTGCGGCATCGGCGGATTCCGGATCGCCTTCGAGAAGGCAGGCGCGAAATGCGTGTTCCAGTCCGAAACATTTTGTAGGCGATAGCCCACGGACGGCAGGCACCCTGGCGGGCATATGCTCTCCGCCGTGCCAAAGCCTGACCGAACCCTTGCCGCCTTCGGTCGCAATGTCCTCCGGCTTCGAACTCAGTCGGGGCTGTCGCAAGAGAAACTTGCCGCTAAGGCGAACCTCGACCGCTCGTTCCTCAGCGGCATCGAGTCCGGCACCCGCAATCCCGGAGTCCTGACCGTCGCAAAGCTGGCCAAGGCCTTGGGCGTCACCGCCGCCAAGCTCATGGAGGACGTGCCGTGAGTGCCCCGCTCACCTGCCTTGATCTTTTCTGCGGTTGTGGAGGGTTCACCCTTGGGATGCAGCGCGCCGGTTACCGCGTATTGGCCGCCGTTGACTTCAATCCCGAGGCCATCGCGACGCTTGAGACAAACTTGGGCGCGGCCAATCCCGCCGGCTTGCCGCCGGTCCAACATGCCCTGCACCGCGACCTCACCCGGTTCGCTCCCGCCGAACTCGCCGAACTCCTCGGCACCCGATCCGTGGACGTCATCGTCGGCGGTCCGCCCTGCCAAGGTTTTAGCACCGCGCGGCAACGCGACGGGGCCAATCATGGCGCTCGGCTCAAGGACGACCCGCGCCGCCACCTCTACCGCGAGTTCCTCCGTTACGTTGGATTTTTCCAACCGAGGGTATTCGTGATGGAAAACGTCCTTGGCCTCCGCAGTGCGGCTGGCGGTGAATACTTCACCCGCGTGCAGGCGGAGGCCCGCGCCCTAGGTTATCGCGTCCATGCCCAGGTCGAATGCGCCGAAGAACTGGGAGTCCCCCAAAAGCGGCGGCGCCAGCTCATCATCGGCACCCGAGGCGACGTGCCCGGATACTTTCTGCCTGAGCTGAAACCAGCCAGCCGAGCCCATGTGGGCACCCGGTTGGGCCATGCGCTGGGCGATTTGCCGGCACTCGCCGCCGGCGAAGGCGACCACGAGCAGGATTACGATTCCGCACTCCGCAACCGCCATGTGCGGAACGATCCCACGGCCCGGAACTACCTCGGCGAAGTCCTAGAAGTGGACCTCGCGGAGCGCCTGACCAACCACGTTTCGCGGCCCCACAGCGAGCGCGACCTGCGCGATTTCGCCAAGCTGGCCGAAGGCGAGAATTCCGCCACCGCCATGCGCGACCGCCATGTCCGGTTCGAATTCCCCTACGACAAATCCAGTTTCAAGGACCGCTACACCCGGCAAAGCCGCGCCTCCCTGTGCAGCACCATCGTGGCCCACCTGAGCAAGGATGGCCTGATGTTCATCCACCCCACGCAAAACCGCTCACTCACGCCGCGCGAAGCCGCCCGAATTCAGAGCTTCCCCGACTGGTTTCGCTTCCCCTCGGCCCGCACCCACGCCTCATCGGCAATGCAGTCCCGCCCCTCATCGGCGAGGCGGTGGGCTTGCAGGTGAAGGAGTTCCTCCAAGCGGGTAGGAGTCGAGGTGACGAGACTCATTCTCTGCTCCCTCGCCACGGGAGCCGGGTAAAGGGAAGTCAGCGCCTCCTCACGTCGTCTCCTACGAGAGCGGAAGCCGCCCGCGAATTGGAGCGCCTAGCCCAGCTCGACCGCCGCGCCTTGCGCGCCCTGCCCAAGGAAGAATTCCTCCGTGGCTGGCATGCGTTGCTGTTCCTGTTTCCCGGCCTGCATCCCGACAACGCCCTCGACCACGGCGACACGATTGAGGAAGTCCCGACCGAACAACTGGGCCTGCCCGGCTTCGAGCGGGAACTGGACCGCCGCCACACCCGCAGCGGCTGGCCGGTGGCGCTGGAAGGCATCGGTGGCGAAGCGTGGCGACGTTACGAGGCAGGCCAGCTCAGTGACTACAACCTCTACTGCGTCGAAGCCCAGCGGGCCGGCCTCGCGGCAACGGAAGGCGTGCTTGTGTGAGCCGGGCCGCGGTCAGCGCCGATTCCGATCTGGCTCCACCCCATGCCCGTTCGCTGGTGGAGAGCCTTCGAGCGTTTGGCTACGACCTCGCCACCGCCTTGGCCGACCTGGCCGACAACAGCCTCTTCAGCCAGGCCAAGAACATCCGGCTGCACTTCCATTGGGCCGGTGCCGAGTCCGCCATCGCTCTCGCGGACGACGGCGCGGGCATGGACGAATCCACGCTGGTCAACGCCATGCGCGTGGGCAGCACCAATCCCCGCGATAAGCGCCATGAGGACGACTTCGGGCGCTTCGGTCTCGGACTCAAGACCGCTTCCTTCTCCCAATGCCGTCGCGTCACCGTCCTAACCCGGCAAAAACGCGGGCCGGCCCTCGTCCGCTGCTGGGATCTCGACCACATCGCCGCCACGGACAAGTGGCAACTTCTCCGCGACCCTTCGCCTTTGGCCCAGCGGCTCGCCGACGAACTGGCCAGCAAGTCGCGGGGCACCGTCGTCGTCTGGGAAAAACTCGACCGGCTGACCGCCGGCAATCGAACCGAGGACGACACGGCCGAGGACTCCTTTCTGCAACGGGCAGAACACGTCCGGGACCATTTCGCCGCGGTGTTCCATCGGCTGATGGCAGGGGCGAAAGGCGTGAAGTTCCACCTCAACGGCCGCCGCATCGCACCGTGGGACCCCTTTCTCAAAGACGAGCCAGCCACTCGGCCGCTCCCAGTCGAAAAACTCTTCCTCAAAGACCAGCGCATTACCATCCATCCGTTCGTCCTGCCCCATCTGTCCAAGGTCGATGCCGCCACCCACCGAGTGGCCGCCGGGCTGCGCGGCTGGAACGCCCACCAGGGATTCTACATCTACCGAAATCGCCGCCTGCTCGTGGCGGGCGATTGGCTAGGACTCAAGGGCTGGCGGCAGGAGGAACACTACAAGCTGGCCCGCATCCGCGTGGACCTGCCCAACGCTCTGGACCACGAGTGGGAGATCGATGTGACCAAATCTCGTGCGCGGCCACCTGAAGCGCTCCGCGAAGAGTTGGTTCGTATTGGGGAATGCACCCGCAAGTTGGCCAAGCAGGTCTATTCCTACCGCGGCGCCAAACTCATTCCAGCCGAGGGGCGCGATCGGGTATTGCTCTGGGAACAGGTCTCGCAACACAACCGGGTCTCCTACCGGCTCAACCGCGATCATCCTCTCCTCCACCAGGTCCGCTCCGCTTCCGCTGATGTGCCCAAACTCAGCGCATTGTTTCGGCTCATTGAAGAGACGGTTCCCGTTCCTCTCATCACCATAACGGACCGGGAACAGCCGGACCAAACGGTCGGGCACTTCGAGACAGCGAAAGAGGGGGAGACATTGGAGGTCATGCGGCAGGTCTTTGCGGCGCTTCAGGCCGCCGGATTCTCCCGGAAAGATGCCGCGTCAAGATTGGGGAACATGGAGCCGTTTCAGCGCTTCCCGCAGCTTCTTCAAACCATCGCAGAGGAGGAAAACGCATGAGCGACGCTTTCGATACGGCCCGCGCCCTTGCGGTGACGTTGTTAAATCGTGAACCGATTCGGACGCCGGAGGTGATTCGGGCACAGGTCGCCAAAGCCGTATCGATTACCGCTGGCCTCACGGCATCCGATGCAGACGCGCTGATTGCGCAACTCATGCACGAAGCGAACGTCCATGTGCCCGATGCGACACTCATGGATGATCCGACCGACCACATCGAGTGGCTTCCGGCCAAGCGTGGCAGCGTCGAATGGAAGTTCTGGAATCGATACAAGGCATTCCTAGAGCAGGAAAAAAAGCTCCCCGAGCCAGTGGTCAGTGCTTTGGGAAAGTTGACCGACGAGATTCTTGGGAAGCTGGAGGAGCCAGAACGAAAGCCGGAGTGGGATTGTCGAGGAATGGTTGTCGGCAGTGTTCAATCAGGAAAGACGGCCAATTACTGCGGCCTTATCTGCAAAGCAGTGGACGCTGGTTACAAGCTCATCGTCGTTTTGGCCGGCATGCATAAAAACCTGAGAAGCCAAACCCAATATCGTGTAGATGAGGGTGTGATCGGGCGCGATAGCCGGCGACATGGCGCGCTGGATCGCAGAAGCACTCTGATCGGTGTCGGGCGGATGTTTGGCGAAGCACCCCCGATTCATACCCCAACAAGCAGCTTGGACAATGGGGACTTCAAAGCTTCCGTAGCTGATACGATTGGTGTGACAATTGGAGGAGATCCAGTTGTCCTTGTCGTGAAAAAAAACGGCAGGGTGCTGCACAATTTGCTGGAGTGGGTTCAACGCGTCAAAGGGGAGGAATCGCCGGACGGGAACAGGAAAGTGATTCGTGGCGTCCCGCTGCTCCTGATAGATGACGAGGCGGACAACGCTTCCATCAACACCAAAGATAGCCGCAAGAAGATTACACAAGAGCAGGAAGTCACCGCCATCAACGGGCGAATCCGGGAACTCCTCGACGCCTTCGAGAAGAGCGCCTACGTCGGATACACGGCTACGCCTTTCGCAAACATTTTCATCAACCCGGATGCAGAGACGCCCAGGCACGGTGACGATCTCTTCCCTCGTAGCTTCATCCTCAACGTCTCGCCGCCATCGAACTACGTCAGTCCGTCCCGTGTGTTCGGTCTGGATGGTGATCCAGATTCTGGAATCGAACCAAGGCAGGAGCTTCCTCTTTTTCGTCTGGTGGATGACCACGAAAGTCCTTTTCCACCAAAGCACAAAAAAGATCTCGCCGTTCAGGAACTGCCCGCCACCTTGAAGCGCGCACTTTTCTGTTTCGTGCTCGTATGCGCCGCCCGCCGTGCTCGCGGGCAGACTGAAGTTCACAATTCCATGCTTGTTCACGTCACGCGGTTCGTGAACGTGCAAAACTTGGTGGCCCAGCTTGTCCAGCAGCAGGTGGACTCAATCCGTCGCCGCTTGGCGATTGGGGAAGGCGAGCGCCGCCAGACCGTGCTGGCGGAACTCCAGGAGCTATGGCGGGAGGAATTTGAACCGACGAGCGCAACCGTCCGGACGATGTCGCCCGACGAAAATCTTCCGGGAGTGACGTGGGCGCAGGTTGCAGCGGAACTACCCGAAGCGGCGGCACGCGTCGAGGTGAAGGAAATCAACGGCCATGCGACCGATGCGCTGGATTACGTGGCGCACAAGCAGGGTTTCAACGTGGTCGCCGTCGGCGGCGACAAGCTTTCGCGCGGGCTGACCCTCGAAGGTCTTTCCGTCAGCTACTTCCTTCGCGCCTCGCAAATGTATGACACGCTGATGCAGATGGGGCGCTGGTTCGGTTACCGGCCGGGCTATCTGGACCTTTGCCGCCTCTTCACGACCGAAGATTTGCGCCGGTGGTATCGGCACATCGCACTGGCCGAGGTGGAATTGCGTCGCGAGTTCGACCGCATGAAGGCGGCGGGACTCACGCCGCGCCGTTACGGACTGCGGGTGCGTGAGCATCCGGGCGGGCTGCTCATCACCGCGTTGAACAAGATGGCGCACGCGCGAACGCAGAAGCTCTCGTATGCTGGGCAGCTCGTGCAGACGGCGCACTTTGCCACGGACCCGAACGTGGTCCGGTCCAATGTGAAGGCGGTGACGGAGTTCCTGATAACACGGGGCGGGAAGGCGGCGGCCATCGAGACCAAGGCCGCATGGCTGTGGCGCAACGTGAAGGCGGAAGAGTTGCTGGAAGGGCTGTTGCGGAATTTCACGGTCGCGTCAGAAAGCTGGCGGTTGCAGAAGCCGGAGTTGATGGAGTTCATCCGCCGCCAGGCCGCGGCGGGAGAGCTGGTCAACTGGACGGTGGCGTTGGTGAACACGCGGGGTGAAGCGGGAATATTTTCGCTCGCCGGCTGCGACGCCGGATTGGCCCAGCGCAAACCGGAGGATGGCACCTGGCCGGGCGACAAGACACCGACGCTGTTCGTGGCTCCGAACGCGAACATTCAAAGCCCTTCACATCAGGCGCTGGACCTTGAGCATCCGGAAATAGTTTTAACGGACGAATTGCTGGAGGAACTGCTCGCGAAGCGCGCGGTCAAAGATGGAGGGCCACTGTTCACACCGAACGATGAGGAGGAATTGCGCCAGTGCTGCGGGGCGAAGGTCACGCTTGGTGTCACCGCCGAGCGCCTTACCGCGCTGCGCCGCCCGCCGGACGAAGACGAAAAGAAGCGTTCCCGCATCAACGGCGAAGTCGCCCGCCAGCTTCGCCCGAAGACGCACGGTTTGCTGCTGATTTATCCACTCGTGCCGAAAGGTGTGGAGTGGCCGGACGAGCAACCCTTCATGGGGCTCGCGTTCAGCTTTCCCTCGAGCCACACGGCACGAGCGGTGGATTACAAGGTGAACAAGGTCTGGCAGGCCACATTCCCGGAGGACGACCACGATGAGGATTGAGCCGCTCTGGCAGGCTTTGGAGGCGGATGCACTGGCTGGCGAACAAGGGTTGTCTGGCTGGCTGCTGCGCCTGGCGCGTCCGCTGCCAAGTTGCCCGCTCTTCGTCGGGCTGGAACCGGCTTCCCGGCGTCGGGCCGTGTTCCTGCGGCTGGCGGCGGAATGGGTGCCGGCCCGGCGGCGTTGGCCCCGGTGTCGCGGGTTGGAAGCGGTGGCGGTGCGGATCGAGCAGGAGACTCATTTCGGGGTGATACTCAAGGAGTCCCGCTTTTCCGATGTCTTCACCGCCTTGGCCGAGGATTTGGACCGCCGCGTGGCCGCCGCTGCCGGTGCCGCCGAGCAGGCCAAGGTATTCCTCGGGCAATTGGCCCGGTGGCAGAAGTTCCTCTCGGCTTCACACGACGGGCTGGGCGAGGAGGAACAACGCGGGCTGTGGGGCGAACTGCACTTTCTCCGGACGCATCTCCTGACCGGACTTGGCGCGGATGCGGTGGCGGGCTGGAAAGGCGGGGAGAAGGCCCACCAGGATTTCCAGTTTGAAACCGGAGCGGCGGAAGTGAAGACCACCCTGGCCAAGCGGCCGCAGGTCGTCCGAATCACCAGCGAGCGGCAATTGGACTCGTCCGGCTGGCGGGCGCTGTTCCTCCATGTCGTCGCCCTGGAACCAAGGGACGGAGGCGGAGAGACGTTGCCCGCCCTGGTGGCCTCGCTCCGCTCCGCTCTGGCGGGAGAAGCGGCGGCTCGGGAGACGTTCGAGGACGGGTTGCTGGCCTACGGGTATCTCGACGCCCATGCGGGGCGCTACGCCGAGCGCGGCTACCTCGTCCGCTCCGAGGCGACCTTTAAGGTGCGGCGGAGTTTTCCCCGCTTGGTCGAAAAAGACCTTCCCGCTGGCCTAGGCGAGGTGAGCTATGGGCTCTCCCTCGCTGCCCTAGAGACATTCGCCGTCGAGCCTTCGATCGCCTCCGTGATTTTGGGGGGCCAAAAGCCCAAATCAAAGATCAGGAACTGAGATGCCGGAACCACTGACTGCACTCGCACAATTTGCCTTGGACTTCCACCAGGAGGTGCTCGTGAAGGCGGGCGACACGGAGAACCCGCAACTCCGGGAAGACGCGTTCACCGAGGCGGTCTTGGAACGCCTCGCCGAGCACAACGACGTTACCGGCGCGGAGGTGTGTTTTCACCACGCCCGGGGACGTGGAGCGATGCCTGCGGCCAAACTCAACGGCTGGGCGCTGTCGGGCGACGGGGCTACGCTCGATCTGTTTGTCACGCTTTACCACGGGGAGGGCAGCCTGGAGAACGTGCCCCGCAGCGAGGTGAACGATCATTTCAAGCGCCTCCGCGGATTCTTGCGCCGTGCACGAGAGGGATTTCACACCAAACTGGAGGAATCGGACGACGTGTTCGAGGCAGCCCGCCGGATTCACGAGGCGGCAGACACGCTAACCACAGTTCGGTTGTTCTTCCTGACCGATGGTGTGGTTAAGGCGACTGAGTTGGAGGAAGAAACGGTTCCCGGACTCGAACTGCGGTATGAGCTTTGGGACGCGGAGAAGCTGAGTCGCCTTCGGGTCGGACAACGCGAAGTCATTGAGTTGAACTTTGTCCGGGATTTTGGCGGAGCCGTTCCCTGCATCGCCACTAAGGATGGAACTGGAGAATACAGCACGTTTCTCGCGTTCCTGCCCGCCAAGTTGCTTGCGGAAATCTACGGCAAGCACGGACAACGACTACTGGAGCGGAACGTGCGTGCGTTCCTCCAAGCCAAAGGGAAGGTTAACAAAGGCCTTCAACAAACCCTACGCGAGGAACCGCACCGGTTCCTCGCCTACAACAACGGCCTCTGCTGCACGGCGGCGGAAGTCCGGCTGGACGAGGGGCAGAACGGCCACGCGCAGCTTCTCTGGGTAAAGGACTTTCAGATAGTCAACGGAGGGCAGACCACGGCCTCAATCTTTCACGCCCTCCGGAAGGAGAAGACGGACATCTCGCAGGTGCAGGTTCAGGTGAAGCTCACGGTCCTCACCGATCCGGTGAAGGTGCTGGAGATCGTGCCGCTGATCTCGCGGTATGCGAACAGCCAAAACAAGGTGAACGCCGCCGACTTCTCCGCGAACGGGAAGTTTCACCTCCATTTGGAGCAGCTTTCGCGGACGGTCTGGACGCCGCCGACCAGCGGCCTCGACCGCGGGACCCACTGGTATTACGAGCGTGCACGGGGATCGTATCTCGATGACAAGGCGAGACAGGGAACCCCAGCCCGGATGCGCGACTGGGCGGCCCAGAATCCGCCCGAACGGAAGTTTACCAAGACCGATCTCGCCAAATACGAGCACTCGTGGTTGGGCCTGCCGCACTTGGTCTGCCGGGGTGCGGAGAAAAACTTTATCGCCCTCGCGGAGCGTCACGAAGACGAAGGCGAACCCGTCGTGGACTTGAACTGCTTCACACAGTTGGTCGCGAAGGCGGTCCTGTTCCGGTCCGCCGAGAAGGTGTTCTCCGCGCTGGAGTTGGAGGGATATCGCGCCAATGCCGTTGCCTATGCGGTCGCGGGGTTGGCTGAACGGTCCGGACATCGGATCAACCTTGATCGAATCTGGATGGAACAGCGTGTGTCTCCCAGCACCTTGAAGGCATTGGAGGCAGCCTGCGCTGCGGCTCACGCCCATCTCGTGTCGGCCGAAGGGAACATCGGGGAGTGGTCGAAAAAGCAGGACTGCTGGGAGGCGTTCCGGGGTCAGGCGATTGCCTTGCCGGCAGGATGGGAAAACGAGTGGGCGGCGCAGGCGTTTGCTACCCCGACCAACGCGGGGCAGACGCTCGCCGTGGAGTGGGATCGGGTTCGGGTCGCATTGCAACAGGACGCCCGCACGATGGAAGGAATGGAGGCGTTTTCGGGAATGACGTGGTTGCCGTCCCGGAGGCGGCACACGGTAGCCCATTACGCCGCGATGACCTTTGAGGATTTGCGCCAAAGGGAAGGCCTGAAGATGAGGCGAATCCGCGAGCTGATCCAGATGTTCGCCATCGCGGCACAAGGCTGAAGAACCCGATGACGGAGACTAAACCCGGTCAAATCCGACCCGACCGGACTTGGGAACGGATTGGGTGCCTTCAGTCGCGGAATCCACCGCCGACACGGAGACCAAGCCCCAAACGTGACACCACCCTGAATCGCCAACTGTCTACGGCGCGCGCGTCCGGCTGGCGCAGCGGACGGATGGGTTGCGTCTGCTCAAGGCGCTGGCGGGCGGCGCGGTGGATTACGACCCCGGCATCAAGCTGAAAAATGCTTCGACACCTCACCCCGGCCCTCTCCCCGATCGAGGCGGAGATGGGGAGCGGGCGAAAGTCAAACGACGGAGCCAGTTCCGCATTGCGTCGAAGAGCATCGCCGCACTCTACGAGACGGTGGAGGCGGTGGAGGTTTAGGCGTGGAAGGGTGTTTTAACGAAAGCCAAACCCCGCCCGCCCTGCGCCGCCTCTGGCTGGGAAGCGGCCGTTCACTCAGCGGGCCGCTGCGATGCGCGGGACGCAGGGCGATGGCCGGTGTTCATCTGGCGGATTTCCCGGCGGTCCGGCGAGTGCCGTTCGTCGCGGGCATGGGGGTGTTCGATCAAGCGGGTGCTGACCCCGGGCGTGCTGCCCTCGTGCCGGGCCGGCTCGCTCGCGGGCGGATGGGCCGGCAATCGCAACAACGACTGTTCGGCTTCCAGCCAGTCCTCCCGGGCGCGCCCTTGCGGACGTCCGTGCTGGAGGTGAAGGCTGAAGGCCAGCGCGGCGATCTGCTCATGGGTGGGCGGGGTGGCGTGGTTCGCACCGGCCACACCGTGAAGGGCGGAGTTTGGATGGTTCATATCAATATTTTCACGCCGGAATCGGTTTCATAAAACTTTCGCAACCGGATCAATCAGGACCGGCATGACTTGGTCTGAAGGTCGCCTCATCGTCTTACGGAGCCAACCCTGCGCCAATGGGGTGAAACCCTGCCCGCCCGCGTCGTTGAAAAAGCGGCTTCTCCCGCAGGGCGGCGTTTCACTGACGTGAGGGCTGGTGGGTATCCCGGTTGTGCGCGGGATTGGACCGATTAAGGGGTGAACACCCCATTTCGCGGGGCCATGGCACCGGTCTAGGGTGCTTCCGTATGTCAAACCAAACGCTCTTAATCATCCTCGTGCTGGTGCTCCTGTTCGGCGGCGGCGGCTTTTTCTGGAGCCGACGGCGCTGATGCCCGGACGGTTCCTGAACCAGCCGGGCCAATTGCCTGCCGTGAATGTCGAACGGCCGGCCCGTCGGCCCACGCGACCCGGTCGCCTCGCCAATTCCTTCAAGCTTCTGCCCGCATGATATTCGGGGTGAACCCGACCAAGTCCGCAGTCGTCATCGCGGAGGGCAAGGGTGCGGGCGCCAAGTTTGTGCTCACGTCGATCCGGCCGGTTCCGTTCCAAGTTCGCTCGGGCGAGGATTTGATCGAGCTGCGGAAAACGCTCAGCACCATTTTTCGCCGCAAGGGGCAAGGCGCAGGTGCCCGCATCGCCCTGTTGAAATGCTCGTCCGGCCGGTTTGGCTCCTGTCTGGAAGCGATCAAGGGCGAGGCAATGGTCGAGCTCGCGGCGGCTCAGGGCGGCCACCGGCTCATCAAGGTTGCGCCCCAAAGTCTCAAGAAGACCCTCGGCTGTGCGACGGATCAAAAGTGGCGGGATCGCGCCGGGGAACTGTTCAATTCCGACGGCAAGCGGCCGAACTGGTCCAAGGGCGCGGCTGGCGCCGCCGCCGTGGCGTTGAAGGGTGCCGGAAAGTGAGCGGGCCTTCGCTTCTTGGTGAGCGTTTCCCTACCCCACAACTTTATCCCAAGGGCCATAAGTCCGCCGACCGCGGCGGGCCGAAGCCGGCGAGTTGTCCGACGACAAACTGTATCCCGGAGACCCCCAATGATCCGGCCTTTACAACCGGGTGTTTCCGCACAGGGCTGAAGAGGTGGAACGACGGTTGGCGCTGGCTGCCGCCCGCGGACCCATGGAGACGGTGACGGTGTGAGGGCGTCGCAGCCCGACGGGCTGACAGCCATTAGCCGGGGGTCGAGGAGCGCCGCGACGACACCCCCGGACCGCGTCCGGCAAAGACACGACCCTGAAGGGGTCGCAGCGGCATTCTGCGTTTGGCGCCGCCTCTGGCACCCCTTCAGGGTGCTGCTCCACAATGACTCTGGCCGGGGGTATCGCTCCCGAGGGTCGCTCAACCCCCGGCTAATGGCTGGCACGCCTACAGCGTGCTTAAACTTGCGCCTTGCCGCCGCGGGCAAACCTGGCCAGGCAGTCTCTCCGGGACATGACCAGCGAACCTCTGTCCGGCACCTCCGAGGCCGATCCCGCAGCCGTCTTTGCCGCCGCCCTGTCCGTGTGGAAGGCGGTCCACGAGCACGCTTCCAGAAGAGCCGGATTCAACCTCAGCGAGGCTTACAACGGCATGGACGAATTCATGCGGGTCGCGATGCGGATCGGACACCGTTTCGAGGAATGGTCCTGCCTCCATGTAGTTTTTGAGGAATCCACTGACGTTTGGCCTTGCCTGCTGGAGGAGCGCTTCGGCGCCGCGTGTCGCGCCACGATGGAGGCGGATTCGTTGGCAAGTTTCACCGACGCTGATTGCCTGCGCGTGGCGTGGCGGCTCGGGTTGCCTCTGCGAGCCGACGGTCGCCTCCCGGTGCCAGTTTGCGTCACAGCGCAGAACCCTGTCGTCGGTTCCGGATTTCACGCGTTTCGAATCCAAACTTTCCGCAACCCGATCAACGACGAAGGCGTCGAGGCGTTCACCGCTTCGGATGATGTCTGCGGCGAAGAGTTCGGTCCGCCGGAGTTTGGGCTCCACGGGGTGGACGAAGCTGGATTGCTCGAACACATCGCTGACCGGCGGACCTATTTGGACGCTGCGGCTTTGGCCCGCAAGCTCGCTCCCGGGGTGACACTGCCCGATTGCCCGACCGTGCGTCGGAGTTAATCCACGTCGCCGCGCACCACGAAACGGTGGCGGCGCTTGCGTTCAGTCCAGCAGCCGGGCGAGGCGGGTGTTGCGGCGTTTGAACTCGTCGATCAGGCGGTTGTAGTGGCGCAGGCGCCGGATGGCGGTCGCGATGAGGTAGGTGCCGAGGACGATCAGGCCGCCGTTGAGCAGGAGCAGCGGCACCAGCCAGTGCAGCACCGCAGCGGCCTCGTATTGGCGCGAGGTGGCGATCAGCACGCTGAGCACGGAGAGCGGAAAGGCGAAGATGGCGATGCCGGTGCGCAGGGCGGCGAGGGAGGTCCGCTTTTCCGCGAGGACGAGCTGGACCTCGGCGAGGACGAGGTTCTCGGAATCGCAGGTGCTCCCGTTGGCGTCCGGCAGGGGTTCGTTCATGGCCGGCGCCCGGTGGCGCCACGGGAACGGATAGCACACGGGGCCGGAAGATTCAGCGTTTTGTGGGGTGAACCACGACGGCACGAAGGGCACAAAGAAGCTGGGAAGCACCGCGATTTCATCACGGGTCCGGCCGTGGGCAGAGGAACGGGCGATTGCGCGCCGGGGACGGGGCCGGTAGCCTGTCCCCATGAAGCCGGACATTGATCCCAAGCTGCTGGAGAACCCCGTGTTCCAACGCGTGCTGGCTGACTCATTGGCCATCCAGGACCGTTTCTCCGCCGAACCCGTTTACGCGCGGACCGGCAAGGGCTCCCTGAAGAGCGAGGGAGTCAAACCGTTGCAGGAGCTCAAAGAGGCAAAGAAATCGCGGGAACGCTGAACCGTGGCGCGGATCCGCAACTGGCTGGAGCCTTATCCGTGGGCGTTCATCACCGCGCAGAACGCTTTGCTTTGCGCAGCCAAGGGCGCCTTGCACAAACCGACCTCCGACGGTCACGAACAGACGAAGCTCCTCTGGGAGGAGCTTCACACGAAGGCGATGCCGCTGGAGGAAGCGGTGGAATTGTGTCGCCGTTGCCATCGGTTGGCGCCGTTCTGCTTCTACAACGGGAACACTTTTGCCGGCATCATCCGGGACGTGATCCAGGCATTGGAGCTTGCACCCATGCAGGCCCACGTCATCCGCAGCCTGGCCGGCCACATCGTCGCCGGCGTTTCCTCGGGCGAGGAGGAGAAGGCGTTCCGGCAGTTTTGTGCGGCCTTGGGCTGACGCGGCAAGCCGGCCGCTCTGCGCGACGCCTGTCGGGTGCCTTGGAACAGTTGGAGCTGACTTGGGATCTTTACGCCGCTTCCTCTGAAACAATTCGGCGGCGCGGCAGCACCGCCCTACCTGGAAAACCGCTCACGCCAGGATCCCCTGCACCACTTCGCCCGCGACGTCCGTGAGCCGGTAGTCGCGCCCGGTGTGGCGGTAGGTGAGGCGTTCGTGGTCGAAGCCGAGCAGGTGCAGGATGGTGGCGTGGAAGTCGTGCACGTGGACCGGGTTCCGGCCGACGTTGATGCCGTAGTCGTCGGACTCGCCATAGACGGTCCCGGCCTTCACGCCCGCACCGGCGAGCCACGAGGAGAAGACCCAGTGGTGATGTTCGCGCCCCTTGTGATTGGCGGCTTCGTTGAAGGGCGTGCGGCCAAACTCGGTGGTCCATACCACCAGCGTGTCGTCGAGCATCCCGCGCTGCTTCAGGTCGCGCAGGAGGCCGGCGATGGGCTTATCCACGTTTTTTGCCAGCGGCGTGTGCGTGAGCATGTCGCCGTGGGCGTCCCAGTTGTCCGACGAGCCGACATCAATCAGCTCGACGAAGCGCACGCCGCGTTCCGCCAGCCGGCGGGCGACGAGGCATTGCCAGGCGAAGCCCTGCGTGCTGCCGCGTTCGAGTCCGTAGAGCGCCAGCGTGGCGTCGCTCTCGCGCGACAGGTCGAAGACGTCGGGCAGCTCCATCTGCATGCCGAAGGCGGTCTCGAAGGACTTCATCCGGGCGCTGAGCAGCGGGTCGTCCGCGCGCGATGCGAGGTGGCGCTGGTTCAGCTTCGCCATCGCGGCGAGTTCGAGTTCCTGCAGGCGGCCGGTCGCGACGCGGCGGCGGAGATTGGCGACGGGTTCCGCGCCCGGCACCACGAGCGTGCCTTGGTGCGCGCCGGGCAGGAAGTCGCTCGCCCACACCTGGCCGCCGGCGTAGGGCGTCTTGGGCGCGATGACCACGAACGACGGCAGGTTGCGGTTCTCGGTGCCGAGGCCGTAGCTGACCCACGAGCCGAGGCTTGGCCGCGCGAAGGTGAACGAGCCGGTGTGGATGCCGAGGGTCGCCTCGTAGTGGTTGGTGTGATCGGACTTCAGCGAGCGGATCACGCACAGGTCGTCCACGCAGCCGGCCATGTGCGGGAAAAGCGAGCTGACTTCCGTGCCGCAGCGGCCGTGGGGCGCGAAGTCCCACTGGGGCCGCTTGGCGAACATCTTGAAGTCGCCCTTGCGGCCCTGGAACTCGTCCACGGAGATGGTCTTGCCGGCGTCGGCGAAGAGCTTCGGTTTGGGGTCCCACGAGTCCACGTGCGACACGCCGCCGCTCATGTAGAGGAAGATGACGCGCTTGGCCCTCGGCTCGAAGTGCGGCGCGTGCGGCAGCAGGGGATCAACGGAGCCGGTGCGGGCGGCGTCCTCGGCGAGGAGCTGGGACACGAGTCCCGGAAACAGCAGCGAACCGCCGGCCAGCGAGCGCAGGAAGCCGCGGCGATTCGGGTCGAAAGTGCAGGTCGGTTTCACGGGTCTTCAGTCGTGGGTCGCGTCGGCCGGGAGCGGAGGCTTTTCAGCCGACGGGATGCCAGGTCGGTGTTCGTTTGCGGAGGAATTGAGGTTGAGTGGCGATGAGTCGTTGAGCGTGCTTCCCCCTCACCCCGGCCCTCCCCCTGCGGGAGAGGGAGAAAGTCACGAAGCAAGGCTACTCCAGTCGCGTGATACTCCGATACAGCGAGGCGATGGGCAGCCCCTGGCTGAGGCGTCTGTGGACTCACATCACACACGCGGTCGATCCCCTCTCCCCGAGGGAGAGGGACAGGGTGAGGGGGAACCGGGCGTCGCAACCAACCGCCGCTCCAGTCTGGACGAGCGCCGACCGATGATGTTTTCGCTTCCATGCCCATTTCAATCCACGGTGAGGAATTCATTGCTGCCGAAGAGCACGCGGGCAAAGGCGGCCCAGACGGAGGATTCGCCGGCGTCCTTCCCGGCGGCGGTCAGTTCCGCGCGATAGGCGGCGAGAAACTCCGCGGCTTCGGTCACTTCTGCCGGACCCGGATTGCGCCCGACGGCCAGCCGGTAGGCCGCTTTCACCCGCTCCGGTTCCGCGGTCGCGGTGGCCCGCACGCGGGCGGCGAGCTTCTCCGCGCTGGCATGGACAAAGGGATCGTTCAGGAAGAACAGCGCCTGCGTGGGCACGGTGGTCGTGCGACGTTCGGCGGTGCTGGCATTCGGATCGGCGCCATCGAACAGCGCGAGGAACGGGTGGCGTTTGAGGCGCTGGGTCATCAGGTAAACGCTGCGCCGGCTGTGGTCGTAGACCGCGCTGAACGGACCGTGCTGCGTGTAGCCCCAACCGGTCGGCGCCGGGAACGGATGGCCCTCGCCGGGCGTCGGGTCCAGCGCGCCGCTGACCCGAAGGAGGGCGTCACGCGTTTCCTCGGCCCCAAGGCGGCGGCGCGAAAACGGGGAAAAGTAATCAGTGTTCAGTAGGTCAGTATTCAGTCCGGCAACGCGGGTGGTTCCAGGAATGATCGGACAGTCATCGGGCGCACTGCCCACTGACGACTGATCACTGATCACTGAATACTGGCTCCTCTGCTGGTAAACCGCGCTGTTCATGATCAGCCGGTGCAGCGCCTTGATGGACCAGCCGCCGCGGATGAACTCCGTTGCCAGGTGATCCAGCAGTTCGGGATGCGTCGGGCGTAGGCCGCGGGTGCCGAAGTCGTTCGGCGTCTTCACGAGGCCCTGGCCGAAGTGATACTGCCAGATGCGGTTCACCATCACCCGGGCCGTCAGCGGGTTCGTGGGACTGGTGAGCCATTCGGCGAGTTCGAGCCGACCGCTGCCCGTCGCGCCTTTGGGCAATGAGCCACCGCCCAGCACATGGAGGAAGCCGCGCGGAACCACGTCGCCCGGCCGGTCCGGCTCGCCCCGGATCTGGATGCGGGCGTCGCGCGGGGTGCCTTCGGTGACGCCGTAGGTGAGCGGGAACGGTCCCTCGGCGAGCAGCGACTCGAGTTCCCGGCGCGCCCGGTCGGCATCCGCCTTCGCCTCGGCGAGCTGTCCCCGCAGTTCGGACAACTGGTTCCGCCGCGCCACCCGTTCGCCCGCGGCGACCTCGCCGGGGCGGGCGTCCAACGGGGGCAGCGGGGTCTCGCGGAAGACGAAGTTGTCGACGTCCAGGGCGGGCCGCACCCCGCCCAGGTGTCCGTGGCTGTCGATGAAGGTGAAATCGAGGCTGCCGTCCCAGTTGCCGGCGAACTGGCCGGAGAATTCCGTCCGCCCGTTCGTCGACGCGAGCACGCCCGTGTAGCTCCGCGCCTTGAGGTCGAGCGCAAGCTGCACCTGATACCACTCGCCCACCTTCAGCGCACACACGGCGTCGCGCGCCTCGCCGCTGCGGCGGAAGAAGTCGCGGCCGTTGAAGAACAGCTCCACCGCCGGGGCCGGTCCGGCGCCGTGGCCCGCGTAGAAGCGCCACGAACCGTCGCCGCCCGCCGTCACGTCGGCGCAGCGGAAGTCGAAGCCGGCGAACAGGCGCGGCGTCTTGTCCGCCTGCCAGCGGTTGGTGAGCTGCTGGTCGAAGCCGTCGTAGGCGGCGCGGTTGGGCAGGCGGAGGCCCAACCGGCCGGCCGGGTAAAGATTGCGGAACGGGCTCTGCGCCGCGGCACTGATTCGGGCCACGCTGTTCGGTCCGGGACCCCACGGCGAGGCGGGTGGCGTGTGGTCGTCCTGGTTTTCGAAATCACCGTCGAGGCCGGCGAGTTCCCGGAGCCGGGCGCCGAGGGCCGCGGCATCAGTCCCGGCGGCGGCGAGCACCACCGGTGACGTGGTGGACACCGGCGGAATGGGCGCGGCCTGCACGGCGAGGTTGTCAAAGGCGATGGCCGCGCGGGAGCCGCCGGCCGACGCCAGGGAATCCAAACCAAAAGCGGCGACGCCGTTGGTCCAGGGACCCCGCAGCGGGCGCGGTCCTATTTTGGTGACCTCCCCGGGGCGGCCGACCGTGCCGGTGAACGTGCCGACGGCGAGATCCAGCGTGAGCTGGAGCTGATACCATTCGTTGGGCCGCAGCGTGCGGTGGGGTTGGACCGAATCGCGCCCGCGCACGGTGACCCCTTCACCCGTCAACAGCACTTCGGCGACCGGCGTGCCGTCGGCCGCGCCGAGCCAGAACCGGTGGGGTGCGTGGGTGGCGGAGTCGGCCGCGCCGATGCGGAAATCCAGGCTCGCGTGCAGGAGTCCCGGGGAACGCCTTGGCCCCGCGGGCACCGCCTGCGTCAGCCGGTAGCCGTTGGTGCCGGCGGCGACGCTCGCGCCGACCTTGCCCAGCGGATACAGGTTCTTGAACGGGCTCTGCGCGTTTGCCGTCACGGCGATCGGGCCGTCGTAAACCCACGGGGGCACGAGCACGCCCTTGCTGCCGCCGGCGGCCGGCGCCTGCATTTCGAGGTCGCCGTCGAGTTCGTCGAGCGACCGCAGCACGGCGGAGGGCGCCGACAGTTTGCCCCGTTCAATCCGCTGCATGAGTCCGGCAACCCGGTGCTCAAACTCCCGCCACTTCGGCTGCGATTCCCCGGGCGGCACCAGCGGCACGAGCGCGCGGCTCCGCTGCTTCTGCTCGGAGCCGGGGAACGCGTAGCGGGTGCTGTCGAAGATGCCGTAGAGCGCGTAGTAATCGGGCAGCGAGACCGGGTCGAACTTGTGGGCGTGGCAGCGCGCGCAGCCCAGCGTCAGTCCGAGCACGCTCTGGCCGACCGTGTCGATCGTGTCCTGGATCGTGAGGTGATGGTAATTCTCCGAGTCGAAGCCGAACCGGCGCGACACCGCGAGGAAACCCGTGGCCGTCACGCGTTCGGCGTAGCGTTCGCGCGGGCCGCCCTTCGCCAGGATGTCGCCCGCGATCTGTTCGCGGAGGAACTCGTCGTAGGGTTTGTCGGCGTTGAAGGCGTCGATGACGTAGTTGCGGTAACGCCACGCGACGGGCACCGGATAGTCGGCGGTCTCGCCCGCCGTGTCGGCGTAACGCACGACGTCGAGCCAATGCCGGCCCCAATGCTCGCCGTAGGCCGGCGAGGCGAGCAGACGGTCAACGAGGCGGGAATAGGCCGAGGGGAAAATCTGGAAGGCAGGAAAGCCGGAAGCAGGAGCGGGCGAATCCGCCCCCGCAGGAGAAGTTCCTGTTTTCCTGCCTTCCTGATTCTTCTCTCCGGCGACTTCCCGCTCGAACGCATCCACCTCTTCCGCGGTCGGCGGCAGCCCCGTGAGGTCGAAGGTCGCCCGCCGGATGAGCGTGCGCGGATCGGCCGCGGGCGCGGGTTGCTGCCCCTTCGCCTCGAGCCGTTCGAGGATGAAACGGTCCAGGGTGGTCCGGGCCCACGCGACGTTGGTCACCTTCGGCGGCGCGGGAATCCGGACGGGCTGGAAGGCCCAGTGCGGCGCCTTGGGTTCCGCGGCGGCACCGCGCAGCCACGACCCAACCAAGAAGACGGCGCTGACGAGCCAGTTTCTCATTCCGGTGTTTGGCGGGGACGTTCCCACATTCCGCCTCCGCCCGGAAGCCTCAGGTTGGAATCTTCGGGCCGGGCCATGACTTCAGGCGAGGATGGACTGAACCACCTTGCCGTGCACGTCCGTCAGCCGGAAATCCCGGCCCGCATGGTGGTAGGTCAGCCGTTCGTGATCGAAGCCGAGACAATGCAGGATCGTGGCCTGCAGGTCGTGGACATGGACCGGGTTTTCGACCACGTGGAAGCCCAGATCATCGGTCGCGCCATAGCTGAAGCCGGAACGGATGCCGCCGCCGGCCATCCAGACGGTGTAGGCCTGGGGATGGTGATCGCGACCCTGGCTGCGGCCGAGCGCAGGATTGGATTCGACCATCGGCGTCCGGCCAAACTCGCCGCCCCAGATGACCAGCGTGTCGTCCAGCAGACCGCGCCGCTTGAGGTCAAGCACCAGCGCCGCGCTGGCCTTGTCCGTGATGCCGGCGTTGCTCTTCACGTTGCCGGCCACGTCGCTGTGGGCATCCCAACCCTCGTGGTAGAGGTTCACGAACCGCACGCCGCGCTCGATCATCCGGCGCGCCAGAAGACAGGCGCGGGCGAAGGACGGTTTGTCCGGATCGCAGCCGTAGAGTTCCAGGGTCTCCTTGCTTTCCCCCTTCAGGTCCATGAGTTCGGGCGCGGAAGTCTGCAGCCGGAAGGCCATCTCGTAGGCGGCGAGGCGGGTGGCCACTTCCGGATCCCCCGCCACCGAGAGGCGGCGCCGGTTGAGTTCGCCGACGACGTCGAGGGTGTCGCGCTGCAACCGGGCATCCACGCCGGCAGGACTGTTCACGTTCAGGATCGGCGGCCCCTGGTTGCGCAGGCGAACGCCCGTGTAAACGGTCGGGAGAAAGCCGCTGGACCACAGCGCGGAGCCTCCACTCAAACCGCTCCCGGTGCTCATCACCACGAAGGCCGGCAGGTTCTGTGATTCGGCGCCAAGTCCGTAAAGCGCCCAGGAACCGAGGCTCGGCCGGCCCGGCTGCGAAAAGCCGGTGTTGAAGAAAATCTGCGCCGGCGCGTGATTGAACTGTTCCGTGTGCACCGAACGCACCAGGCAGATGTCGTCCACCACCTGCGCGAGGTGCGGCAGCATTTCCGACAGCTCGGCGCCCGACTGGCCGTGCCGGGCGAACTTGAAGCGCGGCCCGAGCACCGCGGCGTCGGGCCGGATGAACGCGTAGCGCTGGCCGCCGATGACCGACGGCGGCAGGGGTTTGCCTTCGAGCTTCGCCAGTTCGGGCTTGTGGTCGAACAGCTCCAACTGGCTGGGCGCCCCGGCCATGAAGAGGTGGATGACGCGTTTGGCCCTGCCCGCGAAATGCGGTTTGCGCGGGGCCAGCAGGCCGTCCGGGTTTGCCGCCGCGGCGACGCGCCCCGCGAGCGAGTCGGTGAGCAGGCCGGCCAACGCGATCTTCCCGAGGCCGACGCCGCAGTCGCGCAGGAAGTGACGGCGCGTGACGTCGAGGCCGTGTGGGATCAGTGGGTTCATGGCTTAGCCTTTGGTGATCGTCTCGTCCAAGTTCAACAGGGCGCGGGCCAGTGTCGTCCAGGCCGCGCGTTCCACCACGTCGCCCGGTCCTTCGCCCGCGACGGGCTCCGGGTCGAGGTCCCTGCTGGCGAATCGCTGCCGCTGCGCCTCGAAAAACTTCGCCAGCGCGGCGACTTCATCGGCGGTGGGCGGACGGGTCAGGCAGCGGCGGAACGCGGAACGGATCCGTGCTTCCACGGAACCCGTTTCGGCGGCCCACGCACGGCCCATGGCCTGCGACACCTCGACGAAGAACACGTCGTTCAGGAGGGTCAGCGCCTGCAGCGGCGTGTTCGAAACGTCGCGCCGCGCCAGACAGGATTCGCCCGTCGGCGCGTCGAACGTGTTGAACATCGCGAACGGGGCGGTGCGTTTCGTGAAGGTGTAGACGCTGCGCCGGTGGCGGTCTTCGCCCGCGCTGGTCGGCCAGGCGGGACTGCCGTAGGCGACTTCCGTGACGCCCGCCGGCTGCGGCGGATAGACGCCGGCGCCGCCCATCTTCGCGGAGAGCAGGCCGCTGGCCCGCAGTGAGGCATCACGGATGATCTCCGCCTCGAGCCGGACTTGCGGGCCACGGGCCAGCAGGCGGTTCTCGGAGTCCCGCGCCAGCATCTCCGGAGTCACCCGGGACGACTGCCGGTAGGTGGCGCTCATGACGATGAGCTTGTGCAGCCGCTTCATTGACCAGCCGCCGCGCATGAACTCCACCGCCAGCCAGTCGAGCAGTTCCGGATGCGACGGTGCCTCGCCTTGGAAACCAAAGTCCTCCGTGGTCCGCACCAGACCGCGGGCAAAGAATGCCTGCCACTGGCGGTTCACCGTCACGCGGGCGGTGAGCGGGTTGTTGGATGAGACCAGCCACCGCGCCAGGCCGAGCCGGTTGCGGGGCAGGTCGTCCGGAAACGGCGCCACCGCCGAGATCACCCCGGGGTCCACGCGCTCCGCCGGCTGCAGATACTCGCCGCGGCGATGGAGGAACGTCGGCCGGGGATTTTCCGGCGGCCGTTCACGCAGCACCAGGGTGGTCAGCGGGCTTGGCTGTCCGCGCAACGCGAAGATCTCCTTCCGCGCCTCGGCGAGTTCCGGGGTGGTGAGCAGGAACTCTTCGCGCAATATCTGCCGCTGGGCCGCGTTCAGCTCCGCCTCGGGAAGCAGGACCAGGGCCGCCGCCGCTTCCGAGAGCGCCCGAGCCTCGGCCCCGCCCGGACGCGTGGTCACGGAGATGCGGAACCGGCCCAGGGAACAGGCGTAGTGGCGGCCAAAGAGCATCTTCAGCCGCAGTTCACCGGCGCCCGTCAGCGGCTCGGCAAAGGAGAAGACCGCTTCGTGCCGCTGGCCTTCGCGCCCCGCAGTGGACCAGCCGGTCTGCGGATCGCCGTCCACCGCGAAGGCCGCGGTCGCATCGGCGCCAAAGTTGTTTTTCCCGAAGCTCTGGGTCGGATTCACGACCTTCACGGGTTGGCCGTCCGCCGTGAGCTGAAACTCGCCAAGGAAGAAGTCGCCCTTGGGTCCCTCGTAATAGGCCATGCCGGGGCCGTGTCGCGGCAGGCGGTCGTCCGGCAGGGCTTCCAGGCGCACCGCGGTGATCCCGCGAGACTGCGGCTGAAACGCCAGCTCGTAGGTGTCGCTCTTCGTCACGTCCCCGCTCGCGAACACGGAGTCATCCGGCTGGACCGTCAGCAACGGCGAGTTCGACGTGGCCGATTTCGGGCGCAGCGGCGTCCAGCGAACCGCCCGGGCGCGTTCCTTTTCCAACCATTCGGCGAAACGCCGTTCCACGAGTTCACGCCGCCGCTCTTCCAGGGGGCGGCTCTCCGGCGCGGGCGCACCCAGGCTGAGCCGCGGCCGGCCAAGGAGATGTTGCGGAACCTGCTGCTGCTCGAGCCGGATGACGAAACGGGTCCCGCCGGCAAAGTGAACCGGCTGCTCGAAGCTGAAGGTGGCCGTGTGCGTTGCATTGAGCGCCGACGGGCCGACGTCCACGGCCCAGCCGGTGTCGGACTTGCCGTCAAAGGCGTTGCGCACCGGGTGACCCGACTGCTCCACGTCCGCGACCGCGGAGGCGATCTTAACCGGCTGCGTCTGCTCCGGGGCGTTCCGCGGCGCGGCCGTCACGACGATTTCGCTCAGCACGAAGTTGCCGTGCTTCACCCGTCCCGGGCCCTTGCTGGGCAGCGCCTCGTCCGTGAACGCCTCGAGCCTCAGCCGGTCCACGCCCTCAAGCTCCGTTTCCAGCACGAAGGTGTAGTTGTCCTTGTCGGGACTCGGGCCGGCGAAAAGCGCCGAGCCGTCGTCCAACAGTTTCGGCTTCTCGCCGCTCGCGGACTCGACGCTGACGGGTTTCGGCGATTCCCAACGGCCAGGCGTCGCCACCGGAAACTTGCCGGGCAGCTCCGTCAGGAGCCGGTCGGCCTTGGCGAGATCGGCGCGGCGTTTCTCCGCCGCATCGGGCGCCGGCAGGTCCAGATCGGGTTCGTCGGCGTTGTTGAGGAACGCCATCAGCTGGTAATACTCCCGGTGCGTGATCGGATCGTATTTGTGCGTGTGGCACTGGGCACAGCCGACCGTGAGTCCCAGCCAGGTCGTGCCCGTCGTGCCCACGCGGTCGGTCATCGCGTGAAAGCGGAATTCCAGCGGATCGATTCCGCCTTCCTCATTCAGCATGGTGTTGCGGTGGAATCCGGTGGCCACCCGCTGGTCCACCGTTGCGTTCGGCAGCAGGTCGCCGGCGAGCTGCTCCACCGTGAACTGATCGAACGGCAGGTCGGCATTGAGCGAACGGATCACCCAGTCGCGCCACGGCCAGATGCTGCGCTGGCGGTCCTTCTCGTAGCCGTTCGTGTCGGCGTAACGGGCCAGGTCCATCCAGCGCCGCCCCCAGCGCTCGCCGTAGCGCGGGGACGCCAGGAGTTCATCCACCAGCTTCTCGTAGGCCTTGCCCTCCGTGTCATGGACGAACGCGTCCGCCTCTTCGGGCGTCGGCGGCAGTCCGATCAGGTCGAGGTAAACCCGCCGCACCAGCGTGTAGGGGTCGGCGGCAGGCGAAGGTTCGAGACCTTCCCGCGCCAGCCGGGCGCGGACGAAGTGGTCGATGCCATTGCGGGGCCAGGCGGCATCGGCCACCGCCGGCGGCTCGGACGCTCGCGGCGGCACGAAGGCCCAATGCGGTTTGTATTCCGCGCCCGCGGCGATCCACTGGCGCAGGGTTTCCTTCTGCGCCGCCGAAAGCTCGTGCTTCGTGTTCGGCGGCGGCATCACCTCATCCGCGTCGGCGGTGAAGATCCGCTTTACCAACTCACTCTCTGCAGGGCGGCCGGGCACAATCGCGACGGCCCCCGATTTCGCGGGGCCGACGGCGTCGGTGCGCACGTCGAGGCGCAGTTTGGCCTTCCGCGCCGCGTCATCCGGCCCGTGGCATTTGAAACAGTTCTGCGAGAGGATGGGGCGGACCTCGCGGTTGAAGTCAGGTCCGGACGGTTCCGCCGCCCGCAAACTCAGGTCTCCCGCGACACCCAGCAGGATGGCGAGGAAGGTCGCGCTCCGAAATCTCATGAAGGGTGCGGTTTCTCCGGCGGGCATTGTCACGGAGCGTCACACTGCCGGTTTTTCGCAGGCAAGCACGTCTTTGGCCCGCGCCGGAATTGAGCGCCGCTGAGCGCAGGCCGAGAATGGGCGGCCGTGGGGCAAAGGAAGCCGGACACGGCGCGGCAGTTTCACGAAACGCCGAATCCGCAACGCGCGCTGGCGTGACGACCGCGCGCGTGTTTGAGTGCCGCCGAACCGCCCCCCTCCCCGTGAATCGCCAGCACCCATTTGCGTCCCGCCGCGAGTTCCTCGGCCGCCTCGGCGGCGGACTCGGCGGGGCAGCGCTGGCCCAGTTGCTCGGCGCCGACCACCTGCTTGCCGGCCAATCGGAAATCGGAAATCGGAAATCCCAAATCCTCCTTCCCCATCACGCTCCCCGCGCCAAGCGTGTCATCCAGCTCTTCATGAACGGCGGGGCGAGCCAGATGGACCTGTTCGACTACAAGCCCGCGCTGTTCAAGCGCGCCGGCGAGTCGTTCGATCCGGGCAACGGCGACCGCGTCGAGGCGCCCACCAGCGAACCGGGCAAGGTGCTCAGGCCGCCCTTCGAATTCCGCCAGCACGGCCAGTCCGGGCGCTGGGTGAGCAGCCTGCTGCCGCACCTCGCCGGCGGCGTGGATGACCTCGCGTTCTTCATGGCGATGCAGTCGCGCACGAACGTCCACGGCCCCGGCAGTTACCTGATGAACACGGGCTTCCTGCTGCCCGGCTTCCCGTGCTTCGGCGCGTGGGTCAGCTACGCGCTGGGCAGCGAAAGCGACAACCTGCCGGCGTTCGTCGTGCTGCCCGACACGAAGGGTCTGCCCTACAACCAGAAGGGCAACTTCAGCTCCGGATTCCTGCCGGTGACGCATCAGGGCACCGTCATCCAGTCGCGCAGTGGGACAGGCGCCCCGCCTGCCGCCGGTGCAACTGGCGTCTCGCCCGTTGAAGCCTCCAGCTTCGTCTTTAACGACCTCCGCGCACCCGCTTCTGCCCGCTACATCACACCCGAGGCTGACCGCGACGGACTCGCGCTGCTGCAGAAGCTGAACCGCCAGCACCTCGCCGAGAATCCCGCCGACTCACGCCTCGAAGCCCGCATCCAGGCCTACGAACTCGCGGCCCGGATGCAGCTCAGCGCACCCGAGGTCTTCGCGCTCGACGGCGAGACCGAAGCCACGCGCCGGCTCTACGGCCTCGAGCACAAGACCACCGAGGACTTCGGTCGGCGCTGCCTGCTCGCGCGCCGGTTGGTGGAACGCGGCGTGCGCTTCGTGCAGGTGTGGAGCGGTGCGGGTGGGCCAACCAACAACTGGGACAACCACGCCAACATCCAGAAGGAACTCCCGCCCATGTGCGCCGCCACCGACCAGCCTGTGGCCGCCTTGCTGCGCGACCTCAAGGCGCGCGGCCTGCTCGATGACACGCTGGTGCTGTGGAACACCGAGTTCGGCCGGATGCCCTTCGCGCAGAGCAGCGAGGGCCGCGACCACAACGGCGGCACGTTCGTGGGCTGGATGGCCGGTGCCGGCGTGAAGCCCGGCGTGGCCTACGGCGAAAGCGATGAATGGTCCTGGAAAGCCGCGCGCGACGTGACCACCAACTACGACTTCCACGCCACCGTGCTGCACCTGCTCGGCCTCGATCACGAACGCCTGACCTTCCGCCACAACGGCGCGAACCGCCGCCTCACCGACGTGCATGGCGAAGTGATCCGGCAGATGTTGGCGTGAAACGGAGCTTGGACGTTCTTCGCCCTCCAAGTAGGAGTCTGAGACGCACGCTGAAGCGAAAGAACTCTCAAGCGGCGAGAGAGATGGAAAAAAAGCTACACACTAAGGAGCTGTTCCACCGCCAATCGGATTGGAGTGTAGATCTCGGGAGCTAAACCAAACGTCTCCAGCGTCACGACAAGAGAATAGCGGATGCGTTGGTTGTATCGTTGGTGTTGCTTCCGGAGTCGCCACCAGCCGTTCACCGGAAAAACGATGAGATGCTCCATCGCTGCGAGTTGCGCCGCCGTGCCGCTCCAAGTGTCGGAGTGAATCGAGCCGCGTCGGCGTAGCTTGTCACCAAGCACCCAGCCATCGCTGGCATCGCCAGGGGACTCGTAGGCTTCCTTGTCTTCTATCGAAATTGCGTCCGATACACGCGCGATGAAGTTCTTTAGCGATTTGTCGGTCGGCGTTTGCGTCGCGAAGCGAAGGTTGCAGCCCGCGTAGCGATACTTTGATGTGACCATGCGCGCGCCGGGATTGGGCTCGATGAAATAGGAAAGCGTCACGCGCAACCTGACCTCGGTGGCCCCGTGCGATTGGAGCAAATCTTTCGGCCACGGAAGCCGATAGAGCATCATGTCCCGCGTCTTGATTCCGTCCTTCGTCTTCTCGAATGGTTGGAGCGAATCTTGGCAAATAAGCGTTGCGCGGCTGCGGGCGGATGCCAGTGCGCGGGCGAGGTCCGGAACTCCATGTCCAAATCGATGGATGACATGCTCCACGTCTCCTTTGATGTGCATCTGCGCACCGCGCTTCATTTCGTCCGTCCAGTCGGCAGAGTGAATCATCAGTGCCCGCACCGTCTCAGGCAAGAAGTGTGGATAGCTCGCTTGGATCTGCGCGGCCATTCTTGCGGCAAGAGCGGTCGCCGCGCTGGTGGCCCAGAGCGGCGCATATGGCCGCATTTGAAAATTCGAGTTGGTTGAGAGCAGACGTAGGCTGTCGTGTTCGGTGAGGTTTCCGGCAGCGTCGGCAGCCATGTTTCCACCCTCGAAAACCACGTCGGGTTTGAGCGGCCACTGTCGCGACTCAGCGGAAGTCCACAGGCAGGTAGTTGCGCTGTAGGGTGAAAGTCCGCCGCGTTTGGCTATGCAAACGGCATCGGGTAGGAGGTCGCCGTCTTCGTCGGTGGCAACGTCCTTATCAGTGAAGGCCCCCACGGTGATGGCGTTCCATGATTGGGCCGGATCGCCGAATGCCGTGAGCTTGTTCAGATCGGGATACTGCGCACTGACTTCGAGCCACGTATTTCCGGCGCTGACGCAGACGAGGCGTTTCTTTTCATCCTCTTCCATCGCTCCCGACGCATGGCTGTCGAGCGCCGAAGACCATGCGCTCGGCCTGCCGTTTTCCGTGAACTCCTTCGCATCGCTCGCGGTTGCGGCGAGGGCAAAGACACGCTCCCGTTGCGGCGCGTTAAACTCAGCCTTCGCCATCGCAGCCAGTGTGATTGGCCCGTAGTGCTCCGGCTCATTCACGCCCACACGCGGCAGGATTTTCACCGACTCGATGTGATGGGAAAGCGGCACTGGGTCCGTGCTTTCCAGCACTGACGTCAGGTCTCCATACGCGGCGAGGCCAGCCATCGGCGTGCCGTGACCGGTTGGGTGATGGTCGTCCTTGCCCCATTCGTCGCGCACGGTGTCGTGGTCGCTTTCGGCGAGGAGATTCGCGAGGAGCGGATGGCCGCGATTTACTCCGGTATCAAGCACGCACACCGCAGGGGCATCGGCTTGCGGGAGCTGGACGCGCGATAGCAAATCTGCCGCCCATCGCTGCTGCTCCCTCGGCGTCTGCTCAATGAAGAACTGAGCCGTGAGCGCCGGATGGCGCAACTCACTCACGAAATTGAGCAATACGGTCGCAGACGCGAGCACCCGGCGCGAGGTTCTGACAAGAAAGACGGTGTGCTCCCGCAGCGCGAGCCACTCTTGCCTGCGTTGCATTCCGAGCCGTTGCGCTTCTGCAATCACCGCGCTTTCGTGGCGTGCCCGCTCCGCTTCGGAGCCAACACGCACCCACATTTCCCACCACGTCTGCACATCCATGTCCGGTAGCGGATGGCGCGAAGTCCAAAAGGCTTCGATGGCGGCGATGCCGATGGACTCGATGTTCGCGATGAGCGGTTCGTTGTCCAATTTCATCACCTGACCGGCGCGCTTGCCCTTCTGGATGATGGTCTGGCGCTCGTTCACGTAATCCTCAATGCGTTTCGCCAGGAACGTGAGCTTGCCGTGACGGACGAACACGGTGGCGATAGTCGTCACCTCCACGGTGCCGTCGCTGTGCGTCACCGTTTCCTGGCGCACGTTCTTCAAAGCTACGCCGGACTTTGGCGCGGCGTCGAAAGGCTCAAGGGAAAGCGGAAAGCTCGGCTTGCCGCGAATTTCCAAGTTGATGCCAACATCTTCCGCGTAGGGCACAAGCTCTTGCAAAACCTTCAATCTTTCGGATTCCAACTGCGCTGCTCGCAAGTCGCCGCGTAACTTCGCGGCGTGGGCAGCGCGCTGCCGAGGAACCAACGGGAAATCGTCGCCACGCCCTATGCTCTTTGCCTTGTAGGGCTGTTGCTTCGCCCTTCCTGAATAGTCGAGATGGCGTAGCGCTACTGGTGCTTCACCGGGCATGTGCGTTACTGCGTATTTCGCCGGTCGAGGAACAGCCGTCGCTCACTGATGACCTGCAACACGTTGTTGGTCGTAAGACTTTTCTTGTCGTGGAGTAGCATATCCTTGATGGACTCCTCACAAACTCGGGTGATTTCCGCAAAGCTCAGCCCTTCAGCAGCCAACGCGAGTTTCGGGTAGTCGAGACGCTGGGTTTTTTGTCCCGCTAGGCGCTCACGTAGCGTGCGCTCGGCCAACTCGATGCCGGGTAAGCCAAGCTCGATGAGGTCGTCGAAGCGGCGATAGAGCGCGCGGTCGAGTAAATGGCCGTGATTGGTGGCAGCGACGATTACGCTGTTGCCTCGATGATTCTCAACGAAAACAAGGAAACTGTTCAACACACGTCGCATCTCGCCCACATCGTTTTCCGAACCGCGCGCGATGCCGATGGAGTCGAACTCATCGAACAGGTATACTGCGCGAGTTTTTTCCACCGCCTCAAATATCAGTCGGAGTTTTGAGGCGGTTTCGCCTAAATAGCGTGTCATCAGGCTTTCCAGCCGGACGATGAAAAGCGGTAGGCCCAGTTCCCCGGCGATGGCCGACGCCGTAAGTGTCTTACCGCAACCCGGTGGGCCAGTGAGCAGCAATGTCTGCCGCGGGCGCAAGCCGTGGGACTTCAACTTGTCTAGGTGCCGTTGTTCGTGGAGCACGCGCCGGACGTGCGTGGAGGCAGCTTCGTCCAGAATGAGGTCGGAGAGTCGCGCCGCCGGTTGGCGCAGTTGGAGTAAATCCGCCACTTCGCCGTGAGGCTGTGCGATATGTAGGAGACCCTCATGCGCCGGGTGTTGGGCCTCGTGTTTGCGGCCCTTCTCGACAATGTTGCGGAGGTCTTTCGCCAACTCAGGGTGCCCCTTACGCGCCTCTGCGGCCGCGAGTTGCAGCCCTACCGCAAAGAACCGTGAGTCATCGCCGTCGGCGTGGCTTTGAAAAAGAGCCTTGAGTTGTGCGGCACTGGCCATTGCGGTTGGACGCTATGGGGCGTGAGTGTCCCGAGCAAGCTGAGGTATTGTGCACGGCCAGACAAAACTCCCCGTAGGGTTTGTTGGATTGGCGACTGGGGGGTGTCGATCCCTAAAGTGAGTCTGCCGATTCTTGAATTCCCCTTCCGCCCCGGCGCGTCCATCCTACCCGTATCGTCCCATGAATCCGTTTCCGCCGCTGCCGTTCGCTGAGCCGGGAATCCTCTCCCGCCGCCGCTTCCTTGCGCGCAATGCGATGGGCGTCGGCAGCGTGGCCCTCGCGTGGATGTTGCGGGAGGAACGCCTGCTCGCCACGCCGGCCAACGTGCCGCGCAACCCGCAGTCCTTTGACCTGAAGCAGAAGCAGCCGTCGCGGACGCCACGGGCGCGGGCGATGATCTCGCTCTTCATGCACGGCGGGCCGAGTCACATCGACCTCTTCGACCCGAAGCCGGAGCTCACCAAACGCAGCGGGCAGGATTACGCGGGCGAGATCACGTTCAGCTTCGTGGATCGGGCGAGCAAGAAGCTGTTCGGCAGCCCGTGGGAATTCCGCCAGCACGGCCAGTGCGGCACGCCCGTTTCGGAGCTGCTGCCGCACTTCGCCAGCATCGTGGATGACGTGACGGTGATCCGCTCGATGCACACGGACATCAACGGGCACGAGCCGTCCATCTGGTTCATGAACACCGGCCGCGCGCAGCCGGGGCGCCCCGCACTCGGCTCATGGCTGACCTACGGACTCGGCTCCGAAAGCCAGAGCCTGCCCGCCTACGTGGTGCTCACCGATCCGGGCGGGCATCCGGTGGACGGCGTGCGGAATTGGTCGAACGGCTTCATGCCGCCGCTGTTCCAGGGCACGGTCGTCCGCTCGGCGGAGCCGCGTATCCTGAACCTTGATCCGCCGCCGCACCTGAAAGGCACGTTGCAGGAACAGAACCTGGCCTTCCTTGCCCGCCTGAATCAGGAGCACCTCGCGCGGCACCCGGGCGAAGCGGATCTGGAAGCGCGCATTGCCAGCTACGAACTCGCCGCGCGCATGCAGACCGCCGCCAAGGAGGCGCTGGACATCTCCGGCGAAAGCGAGGCCACGAAGAAGCTCTACGGCCTCGACCGCGACGAGACGCGCGAATACGGCGCGCGCTGCCTGATCGCGCGCCGGTTGGTGGAACGCGGCGTGCGGTTCGTGCAGCTCTTCGTGAACGGCCAGATCTGGGACAATCATGAGGGCATCAAAAGCAACCTCGCGACGTGCTGCCGGAAGACCGATCAGCCGTCCACCGCGCTGGTGAAGGACCTCAAGGCGCGCGGGCTGCTCGACTCGACGATCGTGCATTGGGGCGGCGAAATCGGCCGCCTGCCGGTGACGGAGAATCACGGCGCCGCGGAGAAGGCGGGGCGCGACCACAACGGCCAGGGCTTCACGAGCTGGGTGGCGGGCGGCGGCTTCAAGGGCGGCATGACCTACGGCGAGACGGACGAGTTCGGCCACAAGGCGGTCGTGAATCCCGTCAGCCCGAACGACTACCACGCCACGCTGCTGCACCTGTTCGGCCTGGATCACGCGGAGCTGGCCTACTTCCAGAACGGCCAGAGCCAGCATCTCACCGACGGCAAACCCTGCCGCGTGGTGAAGGAAATCCTGCGCGACGCATGAAGGCGGAGAGACATTTGCGGAGCGCGGACGGCCTCGTCCGCGGGGACACCGTGATGGAGGGGCGGCATTCCAGCCGCCTCGGTTCGGCGACTGGAAAGTCGCCGCTCGAGTTCGCCGGAACCGCGCGGAAGCGTTCAACAATTCTCGCGGACGTGATCGTCCGCGCTCCGTTGACGAACCACGCGGCGGCTTGCATTGGTGCGCGGTTCCCCCTCACCCCGACCCTCTCCCTTGGGGAGAGGGAGAATGTCACTGCGTCAGCGGATCGGCCAACGCGTAGTGCTGCGATTCAGTCCGCGATCGTAGGGGGCGACACAGGGCGGTCTTCGTCAGAATTACTTTCGGAGTTGTCTGCCGTGAGCGGGCGACTCCCTCTCCCCGAGGGAGAGGGTTGGGGTGAGGGGAAAGAAACCTCCCGCAGTTTCATGGGCTTAGGACTTACCGGCCGTTCCGCGGTGCGGAGCCCGCTCCTGCAATGCCTGCCAGATCATGTCCTGAATGAAGCGGGCGTTGCGGCGCAGATCACCATTCCAGAAGCGCAGCACCTTGATTCCTTTCCGCTCCAGTTCGGCATCGCGGAGGGCGTCCTTGGCGCGCTGGTCGGGGAAGCCGTGACCCGAACCGTCCAGTTCAAGGTTCAGCCATGCTTCGAGACAGAAGAAATCCAGGACATGATCCCCGAACGGGTGCTGGCGTCGGAACTTGTAGCTTGCGAACCGTCGTCCTCGCAGCCAGCCCCATATGAGCTGTTCAGACCACGTGTCATTCTTTCGCAGAGCGCGTGCGACGCGGGTCAGACACTTGGGGGGCACGCAGAGAGGTTGGTGCGGAGCTGGTTTGCAGGTCAAACGGCGGTTTTCAACCACGCCCGGTTCCCCCTCACCCCGGCCCTCTCCCTCGGGGAGAGGGGGAACGCCACGGTGCCGGTGGATTGTCAAACGCGCTGTGCTTCGATTCAGTCAGTGGTCACACCGGCGAAAACAAGGTGGCCCTTGTCCAAAGCGCGTGCGGAGTCTTTCCGCGTCGGCCAGCAACTCCCTCTCCCCGAGGGAGAGGGTTGGGGTGAGGGGGAAGCGGTCGTTGCACCACACCGCCCCGCAGCCCTTGGTTCATCGTTGGCCGGTTCAGCGTCTCCAGTTGGAGCCTCTTCACGTCGGCGGTTGCGGAAGTTGGAAGCCGCCGCTCTGGTTGTGTTCGGACTCCTTCTTGGACCTTCCGCCCTCGCCGCTCCGGCGCCCACCTTCGAAAAGGACATCCGGCCGATCCTCAAGGCGCATTGTTTCGACTGTCACGGCGAGGGCGAGCAGCTCAAGGGCGGCCTCGACGTGCGCTTGCGGCGCTTGCTCCTCGCGGGCGGCGACGACGGCCCGGCCATCGTGCCCGGCAAGCCCGACCAAAGCGAACTGCTGAAGCTGGTCGAAAGCGGCAAGATGCCAAAGCGCGACAAGAAGCCCACGCCGGCCGAGATCGCCCTGCTCCGCCAATGGATCGCGACCGGCGCGAAAACCGCGCGACCCGAACCCACTGAATTGCCGAAGGGCACCAGCGGCATCACCGAGGAGGAACGTTCCTTCTGGTCGTTCCAGCCGATCCGCGAGCCGGCGGTGCCGAAGACGAAAAGCCGCGATCGGGCGCGCACGCCGCTGGATGCATTCCTAGTCAGCGAAATGAAGCCAGCGGGGGTGAAGTTCTCACCCGACGCGGATCCCGTGACCCTGATCCGACGCGTGACGCTGGACCTCACCGGCCTGCCGCCCACGCCGGAGGAAGTGGAGTCGTTCGTGCGCGAATGCGAAGCGGAGAGGAATCTGGAAGGCAGGAAAACAGGAACGAAAGAAAACCGTTCAAACAGCTCTTCCCCTTCCGGCTTTCCTGCCTTCCAGATTCAATCTTCCGCCTCCGCCTACGAGCGACTCATCGACCGCCTGCTCGAGTCGAAGCATTACGGCGAGCGCTGGGGCCGGCACTGGCTCGATGTCGCGGGTTACGCCGACTCCGACGGCTACAGCGACGCCGATCCGCCGCGCGCCTACGCCTACAAGTATCGCGACTACGTCATCCGCGCCTTCAACGACGACAAGCCGTTCGACCGTTTCGTCACCGAACAGCTCGCCGGCGATGAACTCGCCCAAGCGACGCAGGCCTCTGCTTCTTCCGTCGCGCTCGCCAGCGCCGAGTCCCGCGATCTCCTCGTGGCCACGGGCTACCTTCGCATGGGCGTGGACGGGTCGGCCACGGACGCCTTGACCGACCGGGACGCCGTTCGCAATCAGGTCATGGCCGACACGCTGAAGATCGTCTCCACCTCCCTGCTTGGCCTGAGCGTCGGCTGCGCGCAATGCCACGACCACCGCTACGACCCGATCCCGCACGCCGATTACTACCGGCTGCGCGCCGTGTTCGAGCCCGCCTACGACTACAGGCAGTGGCGCACGCCCGGCGAACGCCTCGTCTCGCTCTACACCGACGACGACCGGAAGCAGTCCGCCGCGATTGAAGCCGAGGCGCAGAAGCTCGCGGCCGAAAAGGAAGCCAAGCAGAAGGACTACCTTGCCGACGCGCTGACGAAGCACCTCGAGAAGTTCGACGAGGCCCTGCGCGCACCGCTGCGGGCCGCCTACGACACGCCCGCCGACAAGCGCACACCCGAGCAGAAGAAGCTGCTCGCCGACAACCCCAGCGTGAACATCAACCCGGGCGTCCTCTACCAATACAACCCGAAGGCCGCCGATGACCTGAAGGCGATGGACGCCAAGATCGGCGAAATCCGTGCGAAGAAGCCGGCCGAGGATTTTCTCAGCGTGCTGACCGAACCGGCCCATCACCAGCCCGTCACCCACGTCTTCCACCGCGGCGATTATCACCAACCCAAGGCCGCGGTGCTGCCCGGCGGCCTCAGCGTGCTCAGCGCGACGGGACAACCCATCGAGTTTCCGACGAATCGCGCCGACTTCGCCACCAGCGGCCGGCGGCTGGCCTTCGCGCAGTGGCTCACCAGCGGCACGAATGCGCTCGTCGCCCGCGTGCTGGTGAACCGCATCTGGCTCCACCACTTCGGCCGCGGCCTCGTGAACACGCCGGCGGACTTCGGCGCGATGGGCGAGAAGCCAACGCATCCTGAACTGCTCGACTGGCTGGCCAGCGACTTCACGCAGCACGGCTGGAAGCTCAAGCGCCTGCACAAGCTCATCCTCACTTCGACGGCTTACCGGCAAGCCTCGCGCCGCGACCCGAAGCAGGAACGGCGCGATCCGGAGAACCGCCTTTACTGGCGCAAGCCGGTCCAACGGCTCGACGCCGAGGTCATCCGCGACGGGGTGCTCGCCACCAGCGGTTCGCTGAATCGGAAACAGTTCGGCCCGCCCGTGCCCGTGCGACCCGATGTCCACGGGCAGATCGTCGTGGGCGAGGACAAGACGACCGGCGACAACAAGATGCCCGTGGAAGGTTCGCTGAACGGCGAGGAGTTCCGCCGCTCGGTTTACGTGCAGGTGCGCCGCAGCCGGCCGCTGGCGCTGCTGCACGCGTTCGACGCGCCCGTGATGGAGGTGAACTGCGAGCGCCGCCAGCACAGCACCGTGGCCACGCAGTCGCTGATGCTGATGAACAGCCAGTTCCTGCTCGACCAGGCCGCCCGCTTCGCCGCCCGCCTGGAAACCGACGCCGGCCCCGACCGCGCCGCGCAAGTCCGCCGCGCCTGGCAGCTCGCCTTCCAGCGTCCGCCCACCGCCGCCGAACAGGCCGAGGCGCAGGCCTTCGTGCAACGCCAACTCGCCCACCTCGCGTCGCTTCCCCCGCCTCCGGCCGACGACAAGGCCAAGAAAGACGACAAGGCCAAGGCCGAACCGAAGCCCACGCCCGAACGGCAGGTGCTTACGGACCTTTGCCAGGCGTTGCTCAGCGCGAACGAGTTCCTCTATGTGGACTGAAGCACAACAAGGTCGTGATGCGCATCGAAAGGTGAAGTGATGCGGCAGGGTCTTGGGGTGCGATCGCGCAGCGCAGCGGAGCTGCCGCTTTGGGTGCTACGCGAGGCAACACAACCACCTGACGGCGAATTTGGGATGCGCGGGGCAAAAGCGGTGGCAAGACACACGCATTCCAAGATGCTGGCGAGATTTGCCGCGCGCGACTCCGAGCGGCGCGAGTTTCGCGAACAATGCCTCCCGAAGTCTGTCGGAGCCGACCTTTGGAGCGCGACTCTCTGAGTCGCTTTGGGCGGGTCTCCAGTTGAGAAGGCGACCTGGCTCGCGGCTCGGAGAGCCGCGCTTCGGGCGGCCGTTCGGCCTGCACCGTGGGAGGCGCGGCTGGCGGCTTCCTGTAAATCCGTCCGATCCGTTACACCGCTGGGACCAGACTCCCAATCGGGCCTACGGCGCGTTGAGGAGGAAGAATCTGGCCGCCGCCCCCGGCAAGACTGGCGTTGTGAATTGAAACTGGCCACCGGTCGTGTTCGCCGCGGGCCCAGCCACGGTCCAGGCACCCAACGGCATTGCCAGATCCGTGCTGGACAGCACGGAATAGGACAGTCCGGCGGTGCCGGTGAAGTTGAGTTGGAAGGCCCCGTCCGGTAGCCAAACCGATCGACCCAAGACCGGCTTCGCCGCGCCCGACTGTGTTAGGGTGATGCTCTTGCCGAGCACGAAGATCTGGGCGGTGCGCGGAACGCGGGTGTCATTGGCCGCGAAGGCAAGACTCACAACGCCATTGCCGGTGCCGGTGATGCTCAGCCACGACTGGCTGCTACTCGGCTCGAATGGTGACGGCAAGTTCTGCGATGCGGGCAACACGGACGGCAGGACGTCGCTGCCGGCCTCCGCCCATACCGCCATTGGCGTCGGGTCAATTAACGCCCGCGGTAATACCTTGATCGCATGATTCCCGGTGTCGGCGATATACACGTTGCCCGCGCCATCCACCGCCACGCCGCTGGGATACGTCAACTCCGAGGCAACCAGCGTGGTGAGACTCTTACTGGCCGCCGTCCACCTCTTGATCGCATGCCGCTCGGTTTCGGCGATATACACGTTGCCCGCGCCGTCCACCGCCACGCCGCTGGGAAACGTAAACTCCGAGGCAACCAGCGTGGTGAGGGTCTTACTGGCCGCCGTCCACTTCTGGATCCCAATCCCGACGAAATAGACATTTCCCGCGCGGTCCACCGCCATACCCTTGTCCACGCCACTCACCGGGGAGACCAGCGTGGTCACGGCTTGGCTGACCGCCGTCCACTTCTTGATTCCGCGGCCGAGCGAGTCAAAAAAATAGACATTTCCCGCGCCGTCCACCGCCACACCAAAGGGATAGTTTAGGCCGTCGACCAACGTGGTGACGGTTTGGTTGGCCGCCGTCCATTTCTTGATCGCGTTGTTGAAGGTGTCAGCAATATAGACGCCGCCCGCCTGATCCACTGCTACGCTGCTCGGCTCATTCAACCCCGCGGAAACCAACGTGGTGACCCTGCCACTGGCCACAGTCCACTTCTTAATCGCACTGTTGTGAGTGTCGGCGATAAACACATTGCCCGAGCTGTCCACCGCTACCCCAAGGGGGGAATTCAGCCGACCAGAGACCAGACTCCTGAGGGGGTTCGCAGTGACGTAGGCAGAGCCGGCCTGGGTAACGGCAAGGGTCAGACCGGCCACACTGAGCGTGCCCGTCCGCGTTGGTCCCGGGTTGGCGTCGAAGGTGAAGACCACATTCGCGCTGCCCTTGCCGCTTTGATTGGCGGGGTTCAGATGGAGCCAGGCGTCATTCGCTGTGGCCGTCCAGGTGGAAACCGATCCGAACATTGCGAGAACCACGCTGTCCGTCCCTTTGGCGGGGCCTTCCACGAGCGTGGCCGTCCCAAGGGAATTGCTACCCACCTGAGACACGCTGAGCGTCTGACCCGAGATGGTCAGTGTGCCCACGCGAGGGGGCCCAAGGTTGGCGTCATAGGTGAAGACCAAGTTGGTGCTGCCCACGCCGCTTTGATTGTTCGCACTCAAATGGAGCCACCGATCGTTTGCCCTGGCCTCCCATGGAGCGGCCGGCGAGGAGAGGGCAAGTGCCACGCTGCCGCTTCCAGCCGAGGCTCCTACCGCGACATTGTTGGTGCCTAGCGCGACTTTGGACTTCCCAGCCTGAGTAATGGGAATTGATCTGCCCAGTAGGGTGATCTCAGCCGCGCGCTCTGGGCCGGGGTTGGCCGTGAAGGCAAAACTCACGACGCCATTGCTGACGCCGGTGAGGGTCAGCCACGATTCGCTGCTGGTCGGGGCGAAGGGAGGCAGCAGCTTTTGCGAGTCGGGCAACACGGACTCCAGGACATCGCTGCCAGCATCCGGCCCTTCCATGATGGCCGTCGGGTCGACAAACGCCCGCGCCAATTCCTTGATCTGGCTGTTGCCGGTTTCAGCGATATAGACATTTCCCGCGCCGTCCAACGCCACGCCCAGGGGGAAGTTTATCCCTGAGATCAGAGTAGAGACGGTCTTTCCGGCCGCCGTCCACTTCTTGAGCGCGTTTGAGTTGCTGTCGGCGATATAGACATTTCCCGCGCCGTCAACCGCCACCCCGGCGGGATTGAACAACCCCGAAGATACCAGCGTGGTGACGGTCTTACTCGCGGCTGTCCATTTCTTGATCGCGTTGTTAAGGTTGTCAGAAAAATAGACATTCCCGGCGCCGTCAACCGCCACGCCATAGGGTCCGTTCAACTTTGAGGAGACCAGCGTGGAGACGGACTTGTTGGCGGCCGTCCATTTCTTGATCTGGTTGTTGCCAGTGTCAGCGATATAGACATTGCCCGCGCCGTCCACGGCCACGCCATAGGGCTGATTTAATCCCGAGTTGACCAACTCAGTGACGGTTTTGCTGGTCGCCGTCCATTTCTTGATCGCGTTGTTGAAGGTGTCGGCGATATAGACGTTGCCCGCTTCGTCTAACGCGACACTATTTGGACGGTCCAAAGATCCGTTCCCAGGTTGGCCGCGCAATGCTCTTTCTGTAAATTCGGTGAGCATCAGTTGGTGAGTGGGGTTTTGGGGACGAGGCTGAGGTAGATTTTCCCGGTTTCCCAAT